>CANQSU010000081.1 GCA_947626585.1 uncultured Oscillospiraceae bacterium | reverse complement strand
CCGCCGCCGGTGATGACGATGCCGTTTTCGGAGATATCCGCCACCAGCTCCGGCTGGGTGTTCTCCAGGACCCGGTGTATGGCCTCCAGGATCTGTTCGCTGACCTCGTCAAAGGCCTCGATCATCTCCGTGGAGCTGACGGACACCATGCGGGGGAGTCCGGTCATCAGGCAGCGGCCCTTGACCTCGATGCTCATCTCGTCCGGCTTGGGAAAAACGCAGCCGATGGATTTTTTCAGCTCCTCGGCGGTGGTCTTGCCCACCAGCAGATTGTGCTTTTTACGGATATATTTGATGATGGCCTCGTCAAAGGCGTCCCCGGCGGTCTTGATGGACTCGGACCGCACGACCCCGGACAGGGACACCACGGCGATATCCGTGGTACCCGCGCCCACATCCACCACCATGTGGCCCTCGGCCTTGGAGATATCCACCCCGGCGCCCATGGCCGCCGCCACGGGGGACTCCATCAGATAGACCTTCCGGGCACCCGCCCGGATGCCGGCGTCAATGACGGCCCGCTCCTCCACCTCGGTGATGCCCGAGGGCACGGAGACCACCACGCGGGGCTTTACAAGGCTGAAGGACGTGACCTTGCGAAGAAGCTCCCGTACCATGCGCTCCGTCATGTCAAAATCCGAAATGACGCCGCCCTGCAGGGGGTGGATGGCCACAATGTTCCCCGGCGTGCGTCCCAGCATCCGCTGAGCCGCCGCGCCCACCTTCAGAAGCCGCCCCGTGTTCTTGTCCATGGCCACCACCGACGGCTCGCGTGTCACGATCCCCTTGCCCCTGACGGCCACCGCCACCGTGGCGGTCCCCAGGTCTATGCCTATGTCACGTCCAAAAATCATACTCTCATCCTCCGTAACAGGTGTCTAATGTCTATATAGTATACCCAAAAGGCTGGTTAATCTTTCCTTTTATTGGCTTTCCTCGCCGCGGCGAAGGTCAGGCACACCACGTCCTCGGCTCCGGCCATGAGGAGCATACGGGAACACTCCGAGAGCGTCGCCCCGGTGGTGTAGACGTCGTCAATGAGCAGGACGCGTTTGCCGCGAAAGCGCTCCGCGTCGACCGTCTCGAAGGCCCCCAGCACGTTGGCGGCCCGGGCCTCCCGCGTGTCCAGGCCGGAATTGGCCCCGGTGTGGCGCTTTTTGCGAAGGGCGGGGACCACCGGCACGCCCAGATTCTCCGCCGTCCTGCGGGCCAGAAGCTCCGATTGGTCAAAGCCCCTCTTACGCCGGCGCTTGCGGCTCACCGGGACCCAGGTCACCACGTCGTAGAGGCCCGAAAGCTCCTCCCCGGCGCACTGGGCCATGAGTCTGGCAAAGGGCACGACGTGGCCCCGTTTGCCGCCGAACTTATATCGCAGCATGGCGTCACGGACCTTGAACTCATAGTAGAGGGGCGCGGCGGCCTGGGAGAAGAACTCGCCCCGGCCCCGGATCTTCCCGCAACGGGGCATGTCCCGCAGGCAGTCGGGACATATGTCGCCCTCGTCCAGCCTTTTCCGGCAAAAGACGCATTTGGGCGGAAATAACAGGTCATACAGGCGCCGGGAGAGCTTCACGCCCCCACCTCCCCGCAGAGCCGTGCCCGGAGGCCGGAGTAGCGCCTCTGGCGGCGGTCGTTGGCCACCATGGCGGAGAACACGTCGGGGCCCCCGGCCACGACGAGAAGCTCTCTGGCGCGGGTGACGGCGGTGTAGAGAAGCCCCCGGGTCACAAGTCCCGGCGGGCACTTGGGCAGGGCCAGGATCACCGCCCGGTACTCGCTGCCCTGGGACTTGTGGACGGTGACGGCGTAGGCCAGCTCCAGATCCGTCATCTGGTCGAAGGGGTAGGGCACCAGCCTGTCCTCGAACCGCAGATAGGCCGCCTGGGACTCCGGGTCAATGTCCTCTATGTACCCCACGTCGCCGTTGTAGATGCCGGCCCCCGGCTCACCCTTTGTCACAACCTCCCCGTCCTCGTTGGGGAGGACGGAAGCCCCTTTTACCCACATTATATCATAATTGTTCCTGGTTTGCATCACCCGATCGCCCACCCGGAAGGTGATATTTCCTACGGCCTTCTCCTTTTTGTCCGGAGAAGCGGGATTCAGGGCCTCCTGAATGGCGGCGTTCAGCTCCCGCGTGCCGCCCCCGTACTTGCGGGAGGGGGACAGCACCTGGATATCCTCGGCGGGGATGCCCATGTTTTTGGGAAGTCTCTCCGAGATAAGCTCCGTGACGGTCTTTGTGACGGCCCCGGCCTCTGTGCGCTTCAAAAAGAAGAAGTCTCCGCCGGCGTTTTTGAGACTGGGCACCTCGCCCCGGTTGATCATGTGGGCGTTCCGGACGATACCGCTCTGCCGGGCCTGGCGGAAGATGTCGGTAAGGCCGATGACGGGCACGGCGCGGCTGCGGATGATGTCACCGAACACATTCCCCGGTCCCACGCTGGGCAGCTGGTCGGCGTCCCCCACCATCACAAGGCGGCAGGCCGCCGGCATGGCGTCCAGAAGCGCCGCCATGAGCTTGATATCCACCATGCTGGTCTCGTCCAGGATCACCGCGTCGCATTCGAGGGGGTCGGCGGCACATTTTTCAAACTCCCGTCCGTTCTCCCCGGCCTCGGGCATACCCGCGCCCAGAAGGCGGTGGACGGTCTGGGCCTCCCGGCCCGTCAGCTCCGTCAATCTCCTGGCGGCCCGGCCCGTGGGGGCGGTGAGGAGGGTCGTCAGCCCCATCTCGTCATATAGGCTGATGATGCCCCGGACGGTGGTGGTCTTGCCAGTCCCCGGCCCGCCTGTCAGGACCATGACCCGGCCCTTCGCGGCCATCTCAAGGGCCATCCTCTGCTTGTCCGCGAAGGTGATTCCGCACTTATACTCGGCCCGTTTCATCAGCACGGAAAGCCCCGGCGTATCGTCCACGGGCGTTCGGGCCATCAAGCCTATCCTGCGGGCCGTCTCGTACTCGGCCTCATGCATGTCCAGCATATAGACGGCGTCCACGCCCGCCACCCGCTCAATGACCGTCCGGCCCGTGGCGCAAAGCTCCTCAAGGGCCCTCTCCGCCGGGTCCGGCTCAGTCTCAAGGAGCTGGCAGGAGGCGGCTATCAGCTTGTCCTTCGGCAGAAAAACGTGGCCGTTGCCCTCGTTGTGGCGAAGCTCGAACACGATCCCGGCGGAGACCCGCTCCACGCAGTCCGGGGCAAAGCCCAGATTCCGGGCAAGGCCGTCGGCGGCGAAGAAGTCCATGCCGAAGCTCTCGTCGGCGAGGATGTAGGGATTTTCCGTGATCACCGTCTCCGCCTCGTCGCCGTAGGCCCGGTAGAGGCGGGCGGCGGCGATGGGCTTGACGCCGTTGTCGGCCAAAAACTCCATAAGCCGCCGAAGCCCCGTCTGCTGGCGGAACCGTTCCTGGATGTCCTGGGCCTTTTTGAGGGTGATACCTTTTATTTGGGCAAGCTCCTCGGGGGAGCTTTCGATGATCTCAAGGCTCCTGGCCCCGAACCGGGTGACGATGAGCCGCGCCAGCTTGATCCCGATGCCCTTGATGGCGCCGGAGGCCAGATAGTCGTATATGGCGTCGCTGCCCTCGGGCAGGGAGCGCTCGGCGTGTTCGGCCTTGAACTGCTGGCCGTAGCTGGCGTGGGAGGTCCAGCCGCCATACAGCCTCAGCCCCTCCCCCGCCGCCACGCCCGGGAGATTCCCCACGGCGGTGACCGTCTCGTCTCCGGAGCGGAGCTTCAGCACGGTGTAGCCGTTCTCGGGATTCTGAAAGATGACGGCCTGCACCGTGCCCTCTATACATGTAAGCTCAATCTCGTCCATCGGTACTCCCTGTGTCCGCAAAAAATCGTGTGTCCTTCGTTACCTCCGCCCCATAACGGGCGGCCAAAAGCTCGGCTCTGCGCCGCGCCTCCGCTGTCATTCCGGCGTCCAATATGTAGATCTCCGCCCTCGAGTCCCAGGGCTCGCGCATGGCGGCCTCCAGCCCCGCGGCGTCGCCGGTGCATCGGAACACCGTCACCCGCTCCACGCCGGGGACCGGGCAAGATCTCGGCAGCAGCGATTTGACAAGCGCGACCGCCCCTATGACAACAATCACCAGTGAAAGTCCAAGAATGGTCTCAACGATCATATTAAGCACCCCCAAAAGCACAATATGCCGGAGGTCTCTTTTTTGTGCCGTCTCCACGGCGGGGGACGCCTCTTCTGACGGCCCGTTCCGCCAAATTCTTGCGTCCTCTTTGAGCCTTATTTCTGCCCCCGCAGCTTGATGATCCGGTCGCGCAGCAGGGCGGCGTACTCGAATTCCAGCATCTGGCTGGCCTTCCGCATCTCCTTCTCCAGCTTCGCGATGGCCTCCTCCCGCTCACGGCGGGTGAGGTATTTGCCGTCGTCGTCGGTGATGCCTCGGGCGGGCTTCTCCTCCTCGTGTTCCAGGACAGAGCGGATATCCTTGACGATGGTCCTGGGCACGATGCCGTTGGCCTTGTTGTAGGCGTCCTGCTTTCTTCTTCTGCGGTCCGTCTCATCCATGGCGGCCCGCATGGAGGGGGTCACGGTGTCGGCGTAGAGGATGACCAGACCCTCCGCGTTGCGCGCCGCGCGGCCGATGGTCTGAATGAGGCTGGTCTCCGACCGCAGAAAGCCCTCCTTGTCCGCGTCCAATATCGCCACCAGCGACACCTCGGGCAGGTCCAGACCCTCCCGCAGGAGGTTGATGCCCACCAGCACGTCGAAGGTGCCGAGCCTCAGGTCCCGAATGATCTCCATGCGCTCAATGGCGTCGATGTCGTGGTGCATATAGCGGACCTTGATGCCTGCCTTGCCGAGATACGCCGTCAGGTCCTCGGCCATGCGCTTTGTCAGGGTAGTGACCAGGACGCGCTCGCGCCTGGCTGTCCGGGCGTTGATCTCCCCGATGAGGTCGTCGATCTGCCCCTCCACGGGCCGGACCTCCACCCTGGGATCCAGAAGGCCCGTGGGGCGGATGATCTGCTCGGCGATCTGACCGGCCCGCTCCCGCTCGTACTCGGCGGGGGTGGCGGAGACGTAGACGGCCTGATTGATCCGCTCGTTGAATTCGTCGAATTTCAGGGGTCTGTTGTCGAAAGCCGAGGGCAGGCGGAAGCCGTACTCCACCAGCGCCTCCTTCCGCGCCCGGTCCCCCCGGTACATGGCCCGGACCTGGGGCAGGGTCACGTGACTTTCGTCCACGAAGAGAATGAAATCCTTCGGGAAATAATCCAACAGCGTCATGGGCGCGCTCCCCTCGGGGCGGCCCGAGATGATGCGGGAGTAGTTCTCGATGCCGGAGCAGTAGCCAAGCTCCTGGAGCATCTCCACGTCGTACATGGTTCGCTGATAGATGCGCTGGGCCTCGATGAGCTTGTCGCGGTCCTTGAACCACCGGACCCGCTCGTCGCACTCCCTCAAGATCTCCTGTATGGCCCGGTCCATCTTCTCCCGGGGTGTCACGTAGTGGGTAGCGGGCCAGATGGGGATGTTGGTGAGCCGCCGTACCACCGCGCCGGTGACGGTGTTGATCTCGCTGATCCTGTCGATCTCGTCACCGAAAAACTCGATCCTCAGCGCCGTGTCCTTCCAGTAGGCCGGCCACACCTCCACGGTGTCGCCCCGGACGCGAAACATGTTTCGCTCAAAGGCCAGGTCGTTTCGCTCGTAGCGGATATCCGCGAATTTTTTGAGAAGATCGGGTATCCTGATCTCCATCCCCACCCGGATCGGCACCATCATGGCCTCGAAGTCGTCGGGCTCGCCCAAGCCGTAGATGCAGGAGACCGACGAAACCACGATCACGTCCCGCCGCTCCAGAAGCGAAGCGGTAGCGGAAAGACGCAGACGGTCGATCTCGTCGTTGACGGAGCTGTCCTTCTCGATATACGTGTCCGTGTGGGGGATATAGGCCTCGGGCTGGTAGTAGTCGTAGTAGGACACAAAGTATTCCACGGCGTTCTCGGGAAAGAACTCCTTGAACTCCTCAAAGAGCTGTGCCGCCAGGGTCTTGTTGTGGGCCAGCACCAGGGTGGGACGGCCCATGCGGGCGATCACGTTGGCCATGGTAAAGGTCTTGCCCGAACCGGTGACGCCCAGCAGGACCTGCTCGTCAATGCCCATTTCCAGCCCTCGGCACAGGGTGTCGATGGCCTCGGGCTGGTCGCCGGTGGGCTCGTAGGGGGAATGAAGCTTGAATTCCATATCGGATCCTCGAATTAAAATGATTGCTATGACTCCGGCAACCCAACAATCACGGGAGTCATATTGGCCATGCTTTGCGGCTGCCGCGCGGCGGCGGGCAAAACGGCCTCTGAATCTTTTGTTAAATCGGCATTATTAATTGCCATTATAATTATACAGCCGGCGGGGACGCGTTTCAACGGATAACGGCGCAAAATGTCCTTTTCCCTCCGCGCGGGTCGTCCCCTCACGGCAGTATCCCGTTCTCTCTGAGGGACACGAAGTCGCCGCCAGAGACCACGATGTGGTCAAGGAGGGTGATACCCGCCTTTTGAAGGGCGTCGCGGAACAGGAAGGTGGCCCGCTCGTCGGCCGCCGACGGGAGGGCGATGCCGCCGGGGTGGTTGTGGGCGGCGATGATGTACTCGGGGCACAGGGCCTCGCTGATCCTGACCATCTCCTCCAGATCCACCCGCACCGACTCCTGTCCGCCCAGGGCGGCAAGACGAAGGCCAAGGAAGGTGTACCCCCCGTCCAGCGCCATCAGGTAGAGCGCCTCGTCCCTGTGGGCGGCAAAGTAGGGCAGAAGGAACTCGCCCGCCGCCCCGGGGCTCCGAAGCACCGGCCTTGGTGGAGGCGAAGCGCGAAGCGCGTCTCCGCCGTCGGCGCCGGTCTCGGCTTTCTCGGCCTCAAGAAGTCCCTTGGCGGAGGTGAGGAAGCGGGCCGTCTTTTCACCTACGCCCCGCTCCTCCATAAGCTCCTCCGGCGCGGCGGTCAGCACCCCGTTCAGGGAGCCGAAGCGCTCCGTAAGCCGTCGGGCCAGGGGGTAAACGTCCCCCCTGGGTATGGCCCGGAAAAGCAGCAGCTCAAGGAGCCGCGCGTCCTCCCAGCCCTCGCCGCCGGTGGCCCGGTAAAGCTCCCTCCGGCGCTTTCTGTGTCCGTTGTGTTCCGGCATGGCTCCTCCTAAAATTATACGATCTGTAATCGCCGGCGTGTTTCCCGCGGTCACTTCATGGTCTTAAAGCGCGCCCCGCTTTTCACGGGAAACCGGTTTGTTCCCAAAGCTGTATTTTCCGGTCGTTTTTTATAACTTTCCGGGCAATCCCCATCGCGGGGAGAAAGCTTTTTTTAGTTGACGTAAGTGACGCCCGTATGGGTCTTTACAGTAAGTTATGCACATTCTCCACAGGGTTTTCCACAGGTGAAAGGGCGCTTGGCCCTAAGAAAAGGGCCATTTTTCCCATCTTTTGCCTAATCTCGGAGTGATAGTTTGTGGAAAACCTGTTTTGGGGACGAGCTTGACATAAAACCTTTTTTACGGTTTCCGTATCCCTCAAACCGGGATTTTCGGAGCCCGCCGGGGCGGATAAAAGCGTCAGAAAGCGACCTTGTCGATGTCCATGGTGGCGTAGGCGTTCAGCTCCTGGCCGGCCCGGACGCCGGAGAGGAACTCATAATATCCCTGACAGGCTATCATAGCGCCGTTATCACCGCAAAGCTTTATTGGTGGAATATAAAGCTTCTTATTTTCCGCTTCACAGGCCCTCTCGAAGTCGGCCCGCACCCGCTTGTTGGCGGCCACGCCGCCGGCGACGACCACGGTGTCCCGGCCCAGCTCCCGGGCGGCGTCCATGGTCCGTGGCACCAGCGTCTCACTGACGGCCCTTTGGAAGGAGGCGGCCAGTCCCGCCCGGTCAAGGGTCCCGCCCTTCTGCTCCGAATTGTGTACGATGTTCACGACGGCCGTCTTAAGGCCGGAGAAGGACATGTCGTAGGGGTGGCCGTCGACCTTGGCGTGAGGAAGCTTGAAGGAGGCGTCGTCCCCGCCCTCGGCAAGCCTCTGCAGGGGCAGTCCGCCGGGGTAGGGAAGCCCCAGCACCCGGGCGGCCTTGTCAAAGCACTCCCCCGCCGCGTCGTCAACGGTAGAGCCTATGATGGACATGTCGGTGTAGGCCCGCACATCCACGATGGCCGTGTTGCCGCCGGAGATGGCAAGGCAGAGAAAGGGGGGCTTCAGCTCCGGGAAGGCCAGGTAGTTTGCCGCGATGTGGCCCCGCACGTGGTGGACGGGGATCAGAGGCACGTCCAGGGCCATGGCCGCGCCCTTGGCAAAATTCACGCCCACTAAAAGCGCGCCGATCAGCCCGGGCGCGGCGGTGACGGCGATAGCGTCGATATCGCGCCTGGTGAGGCCCGCCTTTTTCACCGCCTCTTCCGCGAGACGCGAGATGATGGTGATGTGGTTTCTTGAGGCGATCTCCGGCACCACGCCGCCATAGATGGCGTGCATGTCTGCCTGGGAGAAGATCTCGTTTGAAAGGATCTCCCTGCCGTCCCGGACCACGGCGCACGCCGTCTCGTCGCAGGAGGATTCGATTCCAAGTATGTTCATTGCAAACACTCCGCTTAAAGTGTGATATCCATGAGTACGGCGTCCTCCGTGGGACGCTCATAGTAGCCGCGTCTCTCGCCGCAGACGGCAAAGCCGGCGGCTTTGTAGAGGCCTCTCGCGGCGGCGTTGGACTTGCGGACCTCCAGGTACATCTTCTCCGCGCCCCGGGCCCGCGCCCGATCCAGAACCGCGTCCAGCAGCGCCCTCCCCAGGCCCTGCCCGCGGCAGGACTCCCGGACGGCGATGTTGTACAGCTCGGACTCCTCAAAGGAGACGTGGTAGACGGCAAAGCCCGCCACCGCGCCCCTGTCCTCCAGCGCCACGATCTCCCCGTCCGGGACGTCAAGGTAGTCGGCGAAGCCGGCGCGGGACCAGGGGTCGGAAAAGCTTTGGTTTTCGATCTCCATGATGCCGTCCAGGTGGCGGCTCCCGGCTTTTACGATCCTCATTTTGCCTCGTACCAGTTCCGGCCCGTGTTGGCCTCCACGGTCAGAGGCACGGAGAGGGACGCCGCGCCCTCCATCTCCCGCTTCAAAAGCTCTCTCACGGCCTCCGCGTCCTTTTCGCGGCACTCCACGATCAGCTCGTCGTGGACCTGCAGGAGCAGCGCGGCGTCCAGGCCGCTCTCCCTGAGCGCCCTGTCCACATTGACCATGGCTATCTTCATGATGTCCGCCGCGGTGCCCTGGATGGGCATGTTCCGGGCTACCCGCTCGCCGAAGGAGCGGACGGTGAAGTTGGAGGCGCGCAGCTCCGGCATGGGACGGATACGGCCGTAGAGGGTCTTGGCGACGCCCGTCTCCTTCGCCTCGGCGATGACCCGCTCCATGTAGTCCGCCACGCCCTTGTAGGCGGCCATGTAGGTATTGATATACCGCCTTGCCTCGGCCACGGTCACGCCGATATCCTCGGAGAGGGAGAAGGCGGAGATGCCGTAGACGATGCCAAAATTCACCGCCTTGGCGTGTCTCCTCTGCTCGGCCGTGACCTCCGACCGCGGGATGCCCAGCACCTGGGCCGCTGTGGAGCGGTGGATGTCCTCGCCGGAGAGGAACGCGTTTTTCATATGCTCGTCCCCGGAGATGTGGGCCAGGATGCGAAGCTCGATCTGGCTGTAATCCGCGTCCACCAGGACCCTGCCCTCGGGGGCTACGAACATTTTGCGAATCTCCCCGCCCAGCTCCCGGCGGATGGGGATGTTCTGCAGATTGGGCTCCGTGGAGCTTAAGCGCCCCGTGGCGGTGACGGTCATCTGGAAATTGGTGTGGATGCGTTTATCCGGCCCGATGACCTTGCCAAGGCCGTCGGCGTAGGTGGATTTGAGCTTTGCAAGCTCCCGGAATTCCAGTATCTTTCCCGCGATGGGGTGCAGGGGCCGGAGCTTCTCCAGCACGTCCACGTTGGTAGAGTAGCCGCGCTGGTTCTTCTTCCCCGTGGGCAGGCCCAGCTTTTCAAAAAGCACTTCGCCCAGCTGCTTGGGGGAGTTGATGTTGAAGCTGGTCCCGGCAAGCTCATAGATCTCGCCGGTCAGCGTGTCGATCTGGTCAGAGAGAGTCTTTCCGAAGTCCGAAAGGGCGCGCTCGTCCACCAGAAAGCCCGCCAGCTCCATCCTGGCCAGAACCGGGCACAGGGGAAGCTCGATTTTTTCAAACAGCTCCCAAAGCCCCGCGTCCCGGAGCATCGGAGTCAGCCGCTCCCGGAGGCAGGCCACGGCGGCGGCTTCGGACAATAGCCGTGCCAACAGTTTCACCCCGTCGTCCAGAAGGGAGAACTGCCCGTCCTCGTCGGCCCCGTCCATGACGGAAAAGCCGCAGTAACGCTTTGTCAGGTCCCCCAGCTCGTACCGGCTGGCGGTGGGGTCCAGGAGATACGCGGCGATGGCGGAGTCAAAGACCCAGCCCTCCATGGAAATCCCCATGGCGCCCAGCATATGAAGGGTGTCCTTGATATCGTGGCCCATCTTTTTGACCTCCGGCGCGCAGAGGGCCTCAAGCGCCGGACGAAAGACAGGGGATTCCTCGCCGAGGAGAAATCCGACGGCGTCCGGGCTGTCGTTATCAACGCAGACAGCGCAGGCCGCCCCGTCGGAGGAGAAACGCACGCAGGCCGTGCCCGTGGAAAGGGCTTTTTTAAACTCCTCAAGGGACTTCTCATCCACCACTTCCACCGAGACGCACTCCCCGCAAAATTCCATGGGCTCGTCGGGCGCGCCGGAGCTGACGGGCGGGGTGAGCTTATAGGTGTCGATGAGCTTGCGAAACTCAAGGCGGGTGAAGATCTCGTAGAGCCGGTCGTTGTCCACCGGCTTCACCCGGTTCTCCTCCGGGTCGAAATCCAGCGGCGCGTTACAGCGGATCGTGGCCAGGTCATAGCTAAGCTCCGCCATGTCCCGGCCCTCCTCCAGCTTTTTGATAAGGGCGGGACTGGCCGGCTTCTCAGGCGCCTGGCAGATATCCGGCATGTGGTCGTACAGGCGCGCCACGGTGCCGTAAAGCCGCACGAGAGCCATGGCGGTCTTTTCCCCCACGCCCCGCACGCCGGGGATGTTGTCGGAGGAGTCGCCCATCAGGGCTTTCAGATCGATCATGTGGATGGGGTCAAAGCCGTACTCCTCCCGGAATACCCGGGGCGTCACACGCTTTGTATTTGTCTGCCCCCTGCTCGTGGTGATGAGGTCCACAGTGGTGGTGTCGGACACCAGCTGCAGGCTGTCCCTGTCTCCGGTGCAGACCACACACTCCCAGCCGGCTCCGGCGCACCTGGCGGCGATGGTGCCCAGGAGGTCGTCGGCCTCCCAGCCGGAAAGCTCGTAGCGGCGGATGTTCATGGCGTCCAGGGTGTCCTTCAAAATCGGCATCTGGACGGCAAGCTCCTCGGGCATCTTGTGGCGGGTGGCCTTGTAGCCGTCATATTTCAAATGCCGGAAGGTGGGGGCCGGCAGGTCGAAGGTGACGCACAGCGCGTCCGGTTCCTCCTCGGAGAGGATACGGCGCAGGATGTTTATAAAGCCGAACACTGCGTTGGTCGGCGTCCCGTCGGAGGCCGTGAGGAGCCTCACTCCGAAAAACGCCCGGTTGACGATACTGTTCCCGTCAAGCACCACAAGCTTCATAGAATCACCTCTTTTTCGATGTTTCCCGAATTATTATACTAATGTTCATATCAATATAAAAGCTTCCCCCAAGCTTTTTCGTGTCAGGCCAGGAAGAGGCCGCGGGGAATGCTGCCGCCGGGGACGCGGAAAAGGCCGGCGCGAAGGGACGATTTTGATCCGATATTGGTATTATACCCTCTTCCACACGACGCCGCCGGGGACGTCGGTGAGTTCGATGCCTTTAAGCTTAAGCTCGTCGCGGATGCGGTCGGCCTCGGTGAAGTTCCTGGCTTTTTTCGCCTCGGCGCGCCTGAGGACCAGCGCGTCGATCTCAGGGTCGCCCTCGCCGGTGACGGTGATGCCGGACTCGTTCTTGGCGCCGGCGGCCGTTTTCGCGTCGTCCTCCCGCTTCCGGGCGGCCTTCCCGGTGAGGTCGAGGCTCAGGACCCGATCAAAATCGTCGAGGACCGCCAGCTTCGTGGCGTCATTCGCCTGGAGCTTCAGGGCGTCATAGACGGCGGTGATACCGAGGGACGTGTTCAGGTCATTCCCCACGGCCTTGATGAATTTCTCCCGCTGAGCGGCTGCAACGGACTCGTCCACCTCCCCGTCATCGGGCTTGAGGGCGGCCACGCGGGCGATGAGCTTCTTATACGCCCCCCGGGCGTTGTCCAGATTCTCCCAGGTGAACACCAGGGCCTTGCGGTAGTGGCTCTGGAGGCAGAAGAAACGGTAGGCAAGGGGGTCATAGCCCTTTTCCTCGAGAAGCGAGACGGTCAAAAATTCACCCTTGGACTTGGACATTTTGCCGTCGCCTGTGTTCAGGTGGTGGACATGGAACCAGCAGCCGCACCAGGGGTGGCCCAGGTAGGACTCGGACTGGGCG
>CANQSU010000080.1 GCA_947626585.1 uncultured Oscillospiraceae bacterium | reverse complement strand
CAAGTTGAATTGTCGATTAACTGCGCAATCAAATGCTGCTTAATGTCGGGTTTGGACTATCAACAGCACTGCCTCGAAACGTCCTGGCTGCCGATCCTGCGGAGCGGGCCGCGGCCATGGACTACTCCATTCGCCAGCTGAAACTGGCAGACCGGATCGGGGCGCGTTGCTGCGTGAACATCGTGGGGACGCCCTGCGGGCCGATCTGGGACGGGGCCTATGCGGGGAACTTCTCTATGAAGACCTGGGACATGGCGGTGGCGTCCATTCAGACGATCCTGGATGCGGTACGCCCCACCCGGACCAAATTCAGTATCGAAACAATGCCCTGGATGTACCCGTCCAGCCCGGACGAATACCTGGATCTCATTCGAGACGTGGATCGGGAGGGCTTCGGGGTCCACTTGGATCTCGTGAACATGATCAACTGCCCACAGCGGTACTTCTTTGCAGAGCAATTCATGGAGGAGTGCTTCGCAAAGCTCAAGGGGAGGATTGTGAGCTGCCACCTGAAGGATGTCCTGCTCCTGCGGCCGTTTACCTTTCAGTTGAAAGAGTGCGCCTGCGGGGAGGGAACGCTCAACCTGGAGAAATACGCGGAGCTGGCCACCCGGGAGGATCCGGAGATGCCCATGATCATTGAGCACCTCCACTCAGATGAGGAGTATCTTCAGAGCCTGGCGTATGTGCGAGGGCGGCTGGCGCAGTATATCACTGCGTGAGACCAGACCATAGCAATAATGACCCGAGAAGGGCAGGAGGACAAACGGACTCCTGCTCTTCTTTTGGCTTGGGGAGAGAAGCAGACCTGGAGAGGAGGCTTGTGGGCGATGGAACAGCAGGTCTCCGGGGTGAGCGAATAGAGGGACTCAAAAAGGTACCTATCGTCACTGATTTTCTCTTGAATATTAAAACGAAAAGCGCTATAATGCTATGCGATATTTCTGCGCACGAACGAGGATTGCCGATTTGCATCTCGTTTCTGCGCCCTGAACTTCATTAACAAAGATATTTTTCTTGCTAATATCATTGGAGAGTGCTTTATGGAGATTTTAAAATCCGAAAGGATCCTTTGCCCATGCTGCATGGTAGAGCACGAAGTAAAGACGGTCCGCTTGATGGAGGAGAACATCTTTAAGGATGAACCGGTTGAATATGTTGTCGAGTACCAATTCTGCGAGCGCACAGGCGATTTCTTTGAAGAGGAAGATCAGCTTGAACAGAATTTTCTGGCCATGAAGAACGCATACAGAGAGAAAGTTGGCCTCTTAACAACAGAGCAAATATCTGAAATAAGGGGCAAATATGGAATCACCCAAAGGAACCTGTCTCTTCTGCTTGGGTGGGGGACCAAGATGATAAAGCGCTATGAGGAGTGCCAAGTGCAGGACCCATCGCATGATATGATTCTTCGTAAGCTGGATTCTTCCCCAGACTGGTTTCTGCAATTGCTCGAGGCGGGAAAGGAGAGACTATCGGAAACGGCATACAAAAAGTGTCTCGCAAATGGGATGGCACTGCTCGAAGATGGGGCATGATTTTGTGTTTGGGAAAGGCGCCTATGACAAAGTACGCCTGCGCGTGAGACCAGATCATGGCAACGAGACGACCCGAGAAGGGCAGGAGACTGGAACAACGGCCTCCTGTCCTTCTCCCTGTTTGGGGAGAAAACGGACCATGGAGAAGAATCCCCGGGCGATGACAACGCGGTCACCGAAGCTCTGGAATATAAAGGCAGGGGGCATCCAACAAAAAAGGCTTGTCAGGGAGGGGGACGGTGCGCTATGATGAAAGCAGAGGATTGCCGAACTGCGCAAGAGGGGATGTGAGTCCATGTACAGTGTACTACTGGTGGAAGACGAGAAAATTGAACTGGAGACGCTGAAGAACTTCGTGAACTGGGAGAAGCTTGGCATTGAGAAGGTATACACGGCCCGTGGCGGGCGGAGCGCATTGGAGTGTGTCGCCGCCAATGAGCCGGACATCGTGATCACAGACATCCAGATGCCCGGCATGACGGGGACGGAGCTGGCCCGGATCATCCGGGAGGAGGGCTACGGCTGCAAGATCGTGTTTCTCACCGGCTACGACCGTTTCGAGTACGCCAAGACTGCCATCCAGGTGGGCGCCGAGGACTATCTCCTCAAGCCCTTCCAGGTGGAAGAGGTGGAGCAGCTGGTGAGCCGAATCCTGGAGAAGATTCGGCAGGAGCGGCGCTCCCAGGAGGATGCCAGGATTGCCATGGGCCGTATGATCGCCAACGCCTGCTTTGGAAAGCTGAAGGACGCCGAGACGGCGGCGAAGATGTACTTTCAAAAGGGCGGCATTGAGACTCGCTTCTCCCTGGTGGGATTCTATGGGCTCGCGGCGGACCAGGCGGATCAGCTCGTGAGCCTGCCGGAGACGCTGTGCGGATTCCGGAAAGAGGACCTTTTCATCACGGTGTTCCCCGGGACACTGCCTGTGGAGGGCCTGTTGGACCGGCTGGCGGAGCGGGGAAGCAACGCATCCCGGACCGTCCGCTGCGGGGAGACGGTGCCGTTCTCACAGCTTCAGCATGCATGCGAACAGCTGGTGCGCTATCAGGACGAGCTCTTTTTCGCCCCGGCGGGGACGCGGCTGGTGGCAGATAGGGATTCGGTGTGCACCAATGCGGGGATGCCGGATCAAGCGGGGAAAGACAGCATCGTGCTGGAGGCCATTCAGAGCGGTGAGGAGAAGCGGGCATTGCAGGCGCTGCGGGAGTATCTCTTGGCCCAGCGGCCTCTGGGAAAGCAGGGCTGCATCCGGCAGGCCTATGACCTCTACCGCTCTATCCGGGACAAGATGCCCCAGGAGGAGAGAGATCCGGCCAAAGAACAGGAGCTGGCAGATCACATCCTGTCCAGCGACACCCTGGAGGCGCTGGAAGCCGGGATGGCGGGCTTTGTCCAGGCCTGCTGCGGCCTCTACCAGCGGGACCACGGGGACTACCTGGAGAACTGGGTCCGCCATTACGTATCCAGCCACTACATGGAGCCCTGCACTGCCGAGGAGATGGCGGAGCAGCTGCGGATGTCTCCCAACTACCTCCGGAAGAAGTTCAAGGAGGCCACTGGCCAGACGCTGCTGGAGTACCTCACGGACGTCCGCCTCACCATGGCCGCGCAGCTTCTGAAGCACCGGGCCACCAAGGTGAAAGAGGTGAGCCTGCAGGTGGGGTATGAGAACTTCTCCTACTTCACCCACATCTTTACCAAGAAATACGGGGTGACGCCCAATGAGTACAAAAAGATGGTCCAGTAGCCAGAAGGCACAGGCGGCCCCGGAGGTAGAGAAAGAGACCCGGCACGGTCTGCGGGCCTGGTTCGATGACCTCAACTTTCTCAAAAAGTTCGGCCTCATCTATCTGGTCTGCGCTGTATTGCCCATGCTGCTGATGTCCCTGTTTGCCTACCAGCAGACCAGTGCGCTGCTCACGGAAGAGGCCTTGAGCTCCATGCGCCAGGGCATGACGCTGCTGGAGAACAGCCTGAACGATACGCTCCAACCCTTTGAGACCATATCCCGGATGCTCGCCACAGACCGGCTTCTGAACACGCAGATGAGCCTGGATTACACCAACCTCTCATACAGTGACATCGCGTATTACCAGAACACGCAGCTCCGGGCCCTGGAGAACCTGAATCCTGGTCTGGAGTGGATCCGCTTCTATAGTTCCAACAATACCCTGCCCCAGGACAACTACTATACCCGCCTGAATAAGCTCAGCAGCGAGGCTGCAGCCAGTGCAGATGCCCTCCGGGGCCAGTCTTTTGTGTCCTGCTGCGCCATGGAGGAGGGGGAGGACGTGCTGGTGCTGCTGGCCAGAATGGACTACTACACCTCAGACCGGGTGAAGAACTACGTGGCCCTGGGGATAGACCGCACTGTGGCGATGCACCAGATGACCCAGAGAAGCGAGGACAGAAAGCTCTATCTGCTGGATTCGGACGGCCGTGTTCTGGTGTCCTCCGGAGGAGACGGGGAACTGGCGGAGATGGAGTCCATCCTTCCCGGATGGTTCGAGCTCGCCGCCGGGAAGATCGAACATAGACAGGTGGACGGGCGGGAACTGCTGTGCGTGCGGGAGAGCCTGGACTACGGCATGACCCTGGTGATGACCGTGGACCGGGACAGCCTGCTCCGCAATGCCAGACAGATGCCCCTTCGGATGGCCAGCATCTTCCTCCTGGTGACTGTGATTGCCATGGCTGCGGTGTATCTGTACAGCAGAGGGCAGGAGCAGCGGCTGCAGCAGATCGTAACGGCCACAGATCGGATCGGCGAAGGGGACTTTGCGGATGCCCGTCTCCCAGACCTGGGACGGGATGAGCTGGGAACCTTGGCCGCTGCGGTGAACGAGATGAACGGCCGCATAGACCGGCTCATCCGGGAGAACTACCAGCGCCAGCTGAAGGTGAAGTCCAGCGAGGTGGACCTGCTGCAGGAGCAGATCAACCCCCACTTCCTCTATAATGCATTGTCTGTGATCAGCTCCATTGCCATGCAGGAGGGCGGACGGCGCACGGTGCAGAGCGTCCGGTACCTCTCGGACTTCTACCGGCTCTCCCTGAACAAAGGCAAGCAGATCATCACCGTGGGCCAGGAGGTAGAGCTGCTGCAGGACTACATGAAGATCCAGATGCTCCGCTTTGAGGACACGGTGGCCATAGACTACGATGTGGACGAGAGTGTGCTCAGCTGCTCCACCATCAAGCTCATCCTGCAGCCGCTGGTGGAGAATGCCATCCACCACGCCCGGATGGAGGACCGGTTGCTGCACATCCATGTCCGGGTGACAGGCCTCTCGGACCGGATCCGGTATGAGGTGGCGGACGACGGCGCCGGCATCGAGCCGGAGAAACTCCGCCAGCTCCAGGAGGAGCTCACCAAGATGGAGGGCGGCTTCGGGCTGAAGAACGTGGACATCCGGGTCCGGCTCAACTACGGGGACGGCTACGGCGTGTCCCTGGAGAGCAACCTGGGGGAGGGGACCAGGGTACAGGTGGAGATCCCCCGCACGGAAAAATAACCGAATCCTTTGCAAAGCGCACCCCGCCCGGGGTGCGCTTTTTTTACCGGAGAATTGGATTTTGATAGAAAGGATCAAATCGAGATAGTTTTGGGGTGGAAACCGGCTGGACAGTGTTGAAATCGGACAGGAATCGGAAGAACCTTGGATTGAATATTCACAGAAAGTTCGTAAAATGGGACACAAGGAAAGCGACCCGGGTGCGCAGACCTAAGCCGAGAGAACTGCTGGAGACGTCCGGCGGTTCCCCCGAGAAAGAAGGGATATTTTGAAAAAACCGGAAAGCGCGACAACGATCGTCACAAAGAAGTCGCTGAAGCAGCGGCTGTGGGATCAGCGTTACCTGTTCCTGCTCTTGCTCCCGGCGCTGGCATGCCTCATCGTGTTCAGCTACATCCCCATGACGGGCATCTACATGGCCTTCACCAACTTCCAGCCGCGGGGCAACGGGTATCTGCAGGACCTGTTCGGCGCTGAATTTGTGGGGTTCCAGTGGTTTGAGTACTTCTTTTCCACGGACTTCTTCAAGATCATGCGGAATACCCTGGCGACCAGCTTGATCACCCTGCTTTTCTCCTTCCCCGTCCCCATCATCCTGGCCATCATGCTCAACGAAGTGAAGAACAAGTTCGCCAAGTCCTTTGTGCAGACGGCGACCTACCTCCCGTACTTCATCTCCTGGGTTATCGCGGCAAACATCTTCCTGACATTCCTCTCCTCCGATGGCGTCATCAACAACATTCTGATGGCCCTGGGCGTGACGGATGAGTCCATTCAGTTCTTCCAGCACGGCCCCTACTTCTGGTGGATCCTGGGCGTGGCCAACGCCTGGAAGGGCATGGGCTACAACGCCATCATCTACCTGGCCGCCATCTCCGGCATCAGCCAGGACATGTACGAGGCGGCCGACATAGACGGCGCCAACCGCTGGAACAAGATCGTCCACATCACCCTGCCCGCCATCAAGGGAACGATCATTGTCATGCTGATCCTGGCCATCGGCGGTGTTTTGAACACCGGCTATGAGCAGCAGCTGTTGATGGCAAACGACTCCATTCTGGACTACTCCGATGTTTTGGACACCTACGCTTACCGGTACGGCCTCCGCAACGGCATGTACTCCTACGGCACCGCAGTAGGCCTGTTCAAGTCCATCGTGTCCTTTGTCTTGGTCATGGGAGCCAACAAGCTCTCCAAGCGCTTCGACGATGATTCGTCCGGCCTGTTCTGAGGAGGTGCGCAGTATGAAAATTAAAGCGAAACCCTGCGTGTCCGACATCGTCATCGATGTGTTTAAAGTCCTGTTTCTGGCTTTCTCGGTGATCATCTGCGTGTACCCCTTTTGGAACATCTTTATCATCTCCATCAACGACGCCACGGACGCCATGCGGGGCGGCCTCTACTTCCTGCCCCGGAAGCTGAGTTTCTCCAGCTACGCGGATATCCTGGGCCGGTCCACCTTCCAGCACTCCATCCTGGTGACCGTAGCCCGTACCGTGATCGGCACGCCTCTCGCCGTGCTGGTCACCTCCGCACTGGCCTACGTGCTCTCCCGGAGAGAGCTGGTAGGCAAGAAACCCCTGACATTGCTCTTCATCTTCACCATGTACTTCGGCGGCGGCATGGTCCCGTACTACATGGTGCTGAAGAATGTGGGCCTGCTGGACAACTTCCTGGTCTTCATTCTCCCCAGCCTGCTCAGCGTATACAACATGATCCTGGTGCGCAACTACATCGAGGGCATGCCCCCGGAGCTGTTCGAGTCCGCCCGGATCGATGGGGCCAACGACCTCATCATCTTCTTCCGCATGGTCCTGCCCCTGTCCAAACCCATCGTGATGACCATCGCCCTCTTCGTCGCCATCGGCCACTGGAACTCCTGGTTTGACGCCTATTTGTACACCAGCTCCCAGAACCTGAAGACCATGCAATCCATCCTGGTGGAGATCCTGAACCAGTATCAGACCTCCGAGGCCGGTGCCTCCGCGGCAGACCGGCTGCAGCAGTCCCTCACCCCCGAGAGCATCCGCATGGCGGCCACGATGGTGACCACCATCCCCATCATCTGCGTATATCCCTTCATCCAGAAGTACTTCGTAAAGGGCATCATGCTCGGCTCTGTGAAGAGTTAAACCGGTAATCCTGACAGAAAGGAAAGCGTACAATGAAAAAGATCGTATCTCTTGTCCTCGCCTGCGTCATGATCCTGTCCTGCCTGGCAGGCTGCGGCGGCGATTCCAATAGCAGCAATGGCACCAATACCAGCACCCCCGGCACCAACAACGGCGACAACGGCGGCAGCGGCACCACGGAGAACGTCACCATCCGCGTCTTCGACAAGAACTCCGGCAGCAAGACCTTCGACGACGAGGTCGCCCAGTACATCACCGAGAAGACCGGCGTGAAGCTGGAAATCGAAAGCCCCACCGGCGACCCCTCCGAGAAATTGAACCTGATGCTCTCCGGCCAGAACTATCCGGACATCGTCCTGATGGGCCAGGGCGAGATCGTAAACCGCTACATCGAGGCCGGCGCTCTCATCGAGCTGGACGACCTGATCGAGCAGTACGGCACCAACATCAAGGCCATGTACGGCGACACCCTGAACAAGACCCGCTACACCGATGGACACAACTACTGGCTGGCCAACTGGTACGGCCTGGATCCGGACGCCTCCGCAGGCGTGCTGATGCGCCGGGACATCCTGGCCCAGATCGTAGGCCAGGAGCGTGCTGAGAGCCCCGAGCCCTTCACCGTCTCTGAGTACATCGACATCCTGAAGCAGGTCAAGGAGCAGTTCCCCCAGCTTCAGGGCCGTGAGAGCATCCCCCTCACCCTGGATGCAGACGCCGGCAACTATGTCGGCACCTACCGCGGCATGTTCGGCATGAAGACCTACTATGAGCACGATGGCCAGCTGGAACACAACGCAAAAGACCCCGCCTTCCTGCAGGCCATGTACTTTATGAACGACCTCTACACCCAGGGCCTCCTGGACAAGGAGTGGGTGGTAAACCACACCGAGCAGTGGGAGCAGAAGCTCTCCGGCGGCTACGTGTTCAGCAGCTTTAACTCCTATTGGGACACCGACGGCATCAACACCACCCTGGCGGCCACCATCTCCCCGGACGCCCAGTTTTTCTGCTATAAGGTCGTCCCCGATGGCGCAGATCCCGCCTCCACCACGTACAACGGCCGCAGCTCCCTGGGTTGGGACGCCATCGGCATCACCAAGAACTGCAAGAACGTAGACGCGGCCATGCAGCTCATCGACTTCCTGGCCAGCGAGGAAGGTCAGTACCTGCTCCTCTGGGGCGTGGAAGGCAAGCACTGGAACATGGAAGACGGCAAGCACGTCCCCGTCCCCGAGATCTATGAGGGCCTGCAGAACGAGTTCGACAAGACCTCCAACGAGACCGGTATCCGCAAGTGGACCTGGTTCATCAAGAACGGCAACGGCTCCGACGGCACCCCCTATGACCTCACCACCAAGTATGAGCTCACCCCCACCGCGGCCTTCGCCAACGAGGTGTTCGGCGAATCAGACCAGTGGGACACCGCTGAGTTCGCCGGCCTGGAGCCCGCAGGCAGCACCATGCTGGGCCTCCAGTGGCAGCGCATCTGCGACATCTACGACCAGAACTTCTCCAAGATTGTGAACGCCTCCAGCAACGATGAGGCCAAGTCCGTCTATGACGCCATGATCTCCGAGATGGAGGCCTCCGGCCTCGCCGAGTGCGAGCAGTACATCACCGAGGGCTGGACTGCCCGGATGCAGCTCTGGAACAACGGCTGATCCAATCCTATCCACTACTCTCATCAGGGCGGCCTCCGGGCCGCCCTGAACCGAAAAAAGAAACGAGGTTTTCCCCATGTCCGTCTCTGTTGATCCGAATGGCAGATTGTTTACCATCCACACCAAATGCTCTACCTATCAGATGAAGGCAGACAGCCAGAACGTCCTGCTGCACACCTATTACGGCCCTCGGATTGACGGGACGGACATGTCCTACACCGTGACCTATGCGGACAGAGGCTTCTCCGGCAACCCGTACGAACTGGGCGTCAAAGACAAGCGCTACTCCCTGGACGTGCTCCCACAGGAGATGAGCTGCTTCGGCACCGGGGACTACCGGGTGACCGGGCTCCGGGTGCGGAATGCGGACGGCAGCCGGGCGGCGGACCTCCGCTATACCGGATATACCCTGGAAAAGGGCAAGTACAGCCTTCCCGGCCTGCCCGCAGTTCACGCAGCTGATGATGAGGCCGAGACCCTGACCGTCCGCATGGAGGACCCTGCCACCCATCTCCAGGCGGAGCTGCTATATGGCGTTCTCGAGGACCAGGACATTATCACCCGGGCTGTCCGGATCACCAACGGCGGCGAGGCCCCGGTGGCATTGGAGAAGGCCGCCAGCCTGAACGTCGACTGGCAGTTCGACAGCCTCCACCAGATCACCTTCCAGGGCCGGCACTGCATGGAGCGCAACCTGGTTCGAAACCCGGTGGACCACGGCGTCCGCTCCATCGGCAGCGTGCGGGGCACCAGCAGCCACCACTACAACCCTTTTACGATCTTCTGCCAGCCCTCCGCCACCGAGACGGCGGGGGAGTGCTGGGGCTTCTCCCTCCTGTACAGCGGGGAGTTCCAGATGGAGACAGAGATGGAACAGATGGGCCAGACCCGGTTCGTCTGCGGCATCCACCCGGACAACTTCGACTGGCCTCTGGCCCCCGGCGAGACCTTCACCACCCCGGAGGTGATGATGAGCTTCAGCGATGCCGGCCTGGGCAAGCTCAGCCGGAACTTCCACACCGCCATCCGGGAGCACATCTGCCGGGGCGAGTGGGCCAAAAAGCGCCGCCCAGTGCTGCTGAACAACTGGGAGGCCACCTACTTCGACTTCACTGGAGACAAGCTGGTGTCCATCGCGGAGGAGGCCAAGCGCCTGGGCGTGGAGCTCTTCGTCCTGGACGACGGCTGGTTCGGAAAGCGGGACGACGACAATTCCGGCCTGGGAGACTGGTTCCCCAACGAGAAGAAGCTGGGCTGCACCCTGCGGGAGCTGGGCCGGCGGATCACGGATCTGGGCCTGCTCTTCGGCACCTGGTTTGAGCCGGAGGGGATCTCCGAGGACAGCGACCTCTACCGGGCCCACCCGGACTGGGCGGTGCAGATCCCCGGCCGGGCCCCCAACCTCTCCCGGAACCAGCTGATCCTGGACTTCTCCCGGGCGGATGTGCAGGACTACATCATCCAGCGGATGAGCGCCGTCCTCTCCGATGCCCCCGTCTCTTACGTGAAGTGGGACTTCAACCGCAGCGTCTGCGACAAGTTCTCCGGCGCCCTCCCCGCCCACCGGATGGGAGAGTTCGCCCACCGCTATGTGCTGGGCCTGTACCGGGTGCTGGAGACCCTCAATGAACGCTTCCCCCATGTGCTCTTCGAGGGCTGCAGTGGAGGCGGCGGGCGCTTCGATGCCGGCATGCTGTATTACACCCCGCAGATCTGGTGTTCAGACAACACCGATGCGGTGAACCGGCTCACCATCCAGTACGGCACATCCTTCGGCTATCCGGTGTCCTCCATGGGCGCCCACGTCTCCGCGGTGCCCAATCACCAGACTGGCCGGGTGACGCCCCTGCAGACCCGGGGTACCGTGGCCATGGCCGGCACCTTCGGCTATGAGTTGGACGTCACCAAGCTTACCGATGCGGGCAAGGCGGAGATCCGGGAGCAGATCGCCTGCTTCCAACGCTTCTACGACCTCATCCAGTCCGGGGACTACTACCGCCTCACCTCCTGCGACGCCCCCTGCGTGGCCTGGGAGTTTGCCGCAGAAGACGGCGGCGAGGCCCTGGTGAGCGCCGTGGGCAACCGGATGGAGGGCAATGCGCCGCCTTCCAACGTGAAGATCCAGGGCCTGCAGCCCGATGCCCGCTATGAGGCAAAGATCTGCCTCACAGAACAGACCCCAGCCCCCATGGCCTGGTTCCAAAAGGAACTGGAGACCTGGGAAAAGCGGAACCGCGGTCTCTCCGGCGCGGCCCTCCGCAACGGCGGCCTCACCCTGCCGCCCATCTGGAGAGAGTACCAGGCGTGGCAGATCCATCTCACGAGGCTGCCGGAAGGGAGATAGTATCATGAAACTGTTCAGCGTGGATTCCCCGTTTGTGCGGGTCATGGAAATGGCCTTTGACATCGTCCTGCTCAACCTACTCTTTCTCCTCTGCTGCGTGCCGATTGTGACCATCGGCGCCAGCCTCACCGCCCTGCACACCATGACAAGGCACATCGTGCTGAAGGAGGACACCCCGGTGATCCGCGGCTTCTTCAGCGCCTTCCGGGAGAACTGCAAAGAGGCCACCCTCTGCTGGCTGCCCCTTCTCCTGGCCCTGGCAGTGCTCTGGCTGGACGGCGCCTTCCTGGCCCAGAGCGGCGCCGGCGGCGTGTTTATGCAGGTGATCCTGGTGTTCTTCGCCATCCTCTGCCTGCTGGAAGTCCTCTATGTCTTCCCCCTGGTGAGCCACTACAAGAACACCGTCCGAGGCCACCTGAAAAACGGCCTGCTCCTCTCCATCCGCCAGTTCCCCAAGACCGTGATGCTGGCGGCCACGGTGGTAATTCCGGTGCTGCTGGCCCTATACGGACCGGTGGAGGCCTTCGTGGTGATCGCCACCATGCTCATCTTCTTCGGCTGCTCCGGCATCGCCCTGATGCAGGAGATGGTCTTCACCAAGCTCTTTGCCGAGTACGATGGCACAGAGCACGTCCGACCGGACGGCGAGGACTGAATTGCTGCAAACTGCGCTGTCTGATCGAGCCGCATACAGGATCTGTGCCCTTCCGGAAAAGGAGGTCCCCATGCCAGAGATCGTAACCGTGGGAGGAAGTATCCCCAGCCTCCCCAGACGCGTTGAAACCCGCGGCCTGAGCCGGCGGCGGGACCGGGCCTGCCCGGCGGACATCGCCATGGCCTGCGCCAGACTTGGCACCTCCGCCGCCTTTCTCGGCCGGGTGGGGTGCGATGCCCGGGGAAAGGCGGGGAAGCGGCTTCTGGCCGTCTGCGGCGTGGATGTGACCGGACTCTTTGAGCTCCCCCGCATCGCCACAGGGCAGGGAGACGCCATGCCCACCTGTACAGAGGTGGTGCAGGCCCTGCACATGCTGCAAGGTCTGCCCCAACTCCTCTATTTCGACAACGATTGCTTTGCCTCGGAGAGCGCCCGGGACAACCTGCTCTCCGCAGCCCGGTATGCGAAGAACCGGGGGATTGCCACGGTGTGCTCGTACCGGGCTGCAGGGGAGCCGGAGACGGTGCGGAGAGAGCTTTTTGCCTGCAGCAGCGTTCTGCTCATCACTCGGGAGGACCTGCGGTTCATCACCGGTACAGTGGACCCGGAGGAGGGCACTCTCCAGATCTACCGCACATCCAAGGTGCCGGCGGTGATCGTGCTGAGCGCAGACCGCGGCCTCTTCTACCGCGCCTCCGCCCAGATCGGCGGGGCGGGCCTTCCGGCGGATATGCAGGAGGACTGCACCGAGACGGCATTCCTCGGGGCGCTGCTCACACAGATGGCCCTGCGGCTGCGGGAGACCGACGGGGTGCTCCACCCGCAGACAATCGGCACAGACCTGCGGCTGGCGGTGGACCAGATGGCGCAGGAATGGGAAAGGGATCAATATCATGATTTGGGTATCAAAAGCCTAGCGGTATGTCAGGCTGGACACGCGCAGGAGACCCAGGAGCACGCGCAGGAGACC
>CANQSU010000079.1 GCA_947626585.1 uncultured Oscillospiraceae bacterium | reverse complement strand
GGCATCAACCCCATGGACCCCAGTCTCAAGGCCGCCAGGGAAGCCGGCGTCACCACCGTCTGCACCGGACCGGGCAGCGCGAACGTTCTGGGCGGCACCTTCACCGCCATCAAGACGGTGGGACGGCGCGTGGACGACATGATCGTCAGGGCCGAGGTGGCCATGAAGTGCGCCTTCGGCGAGAATCCCAAGCGGTGCTACCGGGACAAGTGCGATTCCAGCCGCATGTCCACCGCCGCCATACTTCGCCGCGCCCTTTTTGAGGCCAGGGACTACAAGGCCCGGAAGGACGCCGCGGGCGGCGACATCACGAAAATGCCCAAGTTCGACATGAAGCTGGAGGCGCTGATCCCCGTCCTGGAGAAGAAGCTCCCCCTCAAGGCCCACGCCCATCAGGCCAACGACATTTTCACCGCCCTGCGCATCGCCCACGAGTTCGATGTGAACATCACCCTGGAGCATGTCACCGAGGGTCACCTCATCGTGGAGGAGCTGGCCGCCGAGCATGTGCCCCTGGCCGTAGGTCCCACCCTGACTCACGCCAGCAAGTTCGAGCTGCAGAACAAGAGCTGGGAGACGCCCGGCGTGCTGGCAAAGGCCGGGTGCCAGGTGTCCATCATCACGGACAACTCCGTCATTCCCCAGCAGTACCTGCCCCTGTGCGCCGGCATGGCCGTCAAGGCAGGCATGGACCCCTTCGACGCCCTCCGTGCCATCACCGTCAACGCCGCGAAGCACGCCGGCGTGGCCCACCGGGTGGGCTCCATCGAGGCCGGTAAGGACGCCGACATCGTCATCACCGCTGGCTGCCCCTTCGAGGTTTTCCACACCGTCAAGACCGTGATCATCAACGGCAATGTGGTGTATGAGGCGTAATACAAAATTACATAGTTAAATAATGAACGCCGCCCAGCTGAAAACCGGGCGGCGTTCATGATTACTCCGGCTAATACTATCAGGAGTCATATTATCCATGTTTTTGTTGTCGCCGCGCGGCAAGCAAAACGGCGTAAAATCGTATGATTAATGCGGGATCATATAAGTGCCGCATTAATCATTCACATTTTCCTTACCGCCAGCGTGTCGGCAAGCTCCTCAAAAAACGACGTGTCCTCAAACGCGCCGCGCAGGGCGGCCTTGGCCCGCTCGGTCCCGGCAAGCACCCGCTTCTCCGCCTCCTCAACGCCGAGGAGGGAGGCGTAGGTGGGTTTGGCGTTTTTCTCGTCCGATCCGATGGGCTTGCCAAGCTCGGCCTCGGTGGAGGTGATATCCAGAATGTCGTCCCGGATCTGGAAGGCCCGCGCCAGGTGCAGCGCGTAGCCCTCCGCGGCGGCGATCTCGGTCTTCTCCCCGCCCCCGGCGATAACGCCAAGGACGCACGCGGCGCGGAGTACGGCTCCGGTCTTAAGGTCGTTTATCAGCGTCAGGCCCGCCAGGCTCCTGTCGGAGTCCTTCGCCGTGTCCAGCTCCTGCCCGCCGCACATGCCCCTCTCCCCGGCGGACGCGGCCAGATACCTTACGGCTCTGACCAGCCTCTCCGGCGGAAGGGGGGCGCTCAGGGCCGTCTCAAAGGCGGCGGCCTGCAAGGCGTCCCCGGCCACGGTGGCCCGGCCCGCGCCAAAGACCACGTGGTTGGTGGGCTTGCCCCGGCGAAGGCCGTCGTCGTCCATGCAGGGCAGATCGTCGTGGATGAGGGAGTAGGTGTGGATCATCTCCACCGCCAGCGCCAGGGGCATGGCGGTGTCCGTGTCTCCCCCGGCGGCGGCGCAGAATTTCAGCGTCAGAATGGGTCTTAACCGCTTTCCGCCCGCCAGAAGGGAGTAGCGCATGGACTCCGAGAGCCTCCGGTAGGGCGCGTCGCCGGCGAAGAGCTTCGCAAGCTCCCCGTCCACCCTCTCCCTGAGGGCGGAAAGCTCGTCCTGAAGCTCCATCACTCATCCTCCTCAAAGGGCGTCTCCACGGGCGCGCCGTCGGGGCCTTTTTGGAGCTTCACGATCTTCTGCTCGGCCTCGTCCAGGACCTTGCCGCAGGATTTGATAAGCCCGGTGCCCTCCTCAAAGAGGCCCAGGGCCTCCTCCAGGGGCCGGTCGCCCTTTTCCAGCGCCTTGACGATCTCATCAAGGCGCGAGAGGGACTGCTCAAAGGTAAGCTTTTTTGTGGACATGGTGTTCTCCTTTTCCGTCATTTCACCGCGCACTCTATTTCGCCCTTTTGCAGCTTCAGGGTGAACCCGTCGCCGCTTTTGACGTCCTTTTTGCTCTTGATGACCCTGCCGTCCGGCCTGACGGCGATGGAATAGCCCCGTCCAAGGACCTTTAGGGGGCTCATGGCGTCCAGCCGCGCGGCCTTTTCGGCGTAGGAGCGTCTGGTCTCCGCCAGGGCGGCGGACATCAGGGCCATGAGACGTTCGCTCCTGGTATCCAAAGTCTGGCGGCAGGCGTCCAGGTAGTTTTTCGGGTCCTGCATGATTCGGCGGTTTGCCAGGGAATCCAGCCGCTCCCGCTCCCGGGCCAGCCGCTTTTCCATGCTCCCGGCGGCACGCGCGGACAGGTCCCGTACCGCGGCCCGAAGCTCCCGTATATCCGGCGAGCAAAGCTCGGCGGCGTTGGAGGGCGTGGCGGCGCGAAGGTCCGCCACAAAGTCGGAGATGGTCACGTCCGGCTCGTGGCCTACGGCGGAGATAACGGGGATGGGGCAGTCAAAGATGGCCCGGGCCACCCGCTCGTCGTTGAAGCACCACAGATCCTCCATGCTCCCGCCGCCCCGGCCCACGATCAGCACATCGGCCACGCTGTATTTTCCGGCGTATCGGACGGCCGCCGCGATCTCCGGCGGAGCCTCCTCGCCCTGGACGCGTACGGGCAGAAGCAGGACCTTCGCCACGGGCCAGCGCTTGCGAAGGACCCTGATGATGTCGTGTACCGCCGCGCCGGCGGAGCTGGTGACCACGCCCACGCGCAGGGGGCAGGCGGGTATGGGCTTCTTGTGGGCGGGGTCGAAAAGCCCCTCCTTATAGAGCTTCTCCTTCAGCTGTTCAAAGGCCATCTGCAGGTCCCCCACCCCGTCCGGGGTGATGGAGCTGACGTAGAGCTGGTACGCCCCGTCCCGAGGGTAGACCGTTACCCGGCCCATGGCGATAACCTTCATGCCGTCCTGGGGCCGGAAGCGCAGCCGGACGGCGGAGGACTTGAACATGACGCATTTGAGCGCCCCGCCGGCGTCCTTCAGGGTGAAGTAGTGGTGGCCGGAGGGGTAGACCTTGTAATTGGAAAGCTCGCCCCGGATGTAAATATTCTCAAGCCTCGGCATGGAGTCAAGGACGCGCTTCAAATACTCGTTCAGCTCCGTGACCGTCATGATGTTCCGGTTATCCAAGGGCGTTCACCGCCCTCCAGGTGAGGATTGCCGTGCCCATGGCGTTGTCCGTCGAGTACCTCGGTTCGGCAAAGATCCCGTCCGGCGTCATGGCCCTGAGCAGGGAGTTTGAGGCCACGCCGCCGGAGTAGAGGACGGTCATATCGCCGAATCGCCTTTTCGCCTCCGCCGTGGCCTGATGGACGGCGCGGACGACGGACGCCAGCGAGAAATACGCGATCTCCGCGTCCTCCTCCCCCGCTTCCCTCATCTGCTTCATCTTGTGTTCCACGCCCGAGAGGGAGAAGTGACAGCCGTCCTTTTTTGGGAGGTAGGAGGTTTTCTTCACCGCCTCCCGGGAGAGCTTGTCCAGCGCCCTCCCCGCTGGGAACTGAAGGCCCAGAAGCTGGCCCGTGCGGTCGATGAGCTGTCCGGCGGACACGTCCCGTGTGCCGCCCACGATCTCGCACCGCACGGCGACCCCCTCGGGCCGCACGAGCAGAAGCTCCGTGGTCCCGCCGGACAGGTGCCACGCCAGGTGCGGCGTCTCAAGAAGCTCCATGTGTCCGGCGCTCCAGGCCGCGGCGGCGATATGCCCCTGCTGGTGGGAGAAGCCGAAATAGGGCACCCCCATAAAACGCGACAACGCCCTGGCCTCCGCCACGCCGGCGAGGAAGCAGGGCATATAGGACCCCTCCGTCTCCCGGGGGGTCTCGGAGGCGCCCACGGCGACGATCTCGCCCTCAAAGGGAAGATCGTCCACGATCCCGGGCAATCGGCGCACATGGGAAAAAAGGGCGTCCGACTGGCGAAGGCCCAGCTCCCCGGGCTTCACATCCAGAAGGCGTCCCGAATTGGCTCCCCCCTCCCCGTCAAAGAAGGCGCAGGAGGTGGTGTAATTGGAGGTGTCGAAGGCGACGGCTGACTTTTTCATCGCGGCAGCTCTTCCCTCACGAAGGAGCCGAGAACGCCGTTGATGAAGGAGACCGTCTCCGGCTCGTCGTATTTTTTGGCGATCTCCACCGCCTCGTTGATGGCCGCGCCGTTGGGGATCTGGGGCATGTACATGATCTCGTACATGGCCGTCTTAATGACCGCCAGCGCGGTGCGGGAGATGCGGCCGAATTTCCAGCCTTTGGCGTACTTGGCCACGTACCCGTCAAGCTCCGCCGAGTGCTGTCCGATCCCCAGGATCAGCTCCTCGATGTACTCCCGGTGGTTTTCCTGGGGCATCCCCTCGTAGAGCTTGTCCTCCGAGGCCAGAGAGGCGTAATACTCCCCGTCAAAAAAACGGTCCAGCACCTCACGGGCGTCGCACTCACGGCTGGAGATCTCAAAGCACAGCCGCACGGCGAGTTCTCTTGCTTCCGATCTGTTCATAAAATCTCTCCGAAAACTCCATACGGGCGGGTTGGTGACCCGCCCCTACGGGCAAATTTAAAACCTTCCACGGCACCGAAACGGCCCGTTATTTCCGGGCGAGGCTGACTCCGATGATGTGGACGTTGACCTCGGTGACCTTGAAGCCGGTCATGGACTCGATGTTCCCGGCCACGGCCTCCTGGACCTTGCCGCCCACGGTGTTGACGGAGACGCCCAGCTTGACGGTCATCCAGAGATCCACCTTGACCGTCTCCCCGTCCACGGTGATGCGGACGCCCTTGGACATGTTCTTCTTGCCCAGAAGCTCGGAAAGGTCCCGTCCGGCGGACAGGGCCGCCACCCCCTCGGTTTCCAGCGCCGCGGACGCGGCGATGACGGAGATGACCTCCTCGGAGATATTGATGCTCCCCTTCTCGTCCGGGTGCGTGATGTACTCCTTGTTCTCTCCCATAGTATCCTCCTGAAATCTGAATCAAATTGAGATATTGGCGTATCTTCTGAAATGTCTGTAATGATTCTAACACATCCCGGAGGAAAAATAAAGTCTAACTTCTAAAAATATTCGATCGGCAAATAACGAGCAAACGGCTCGAGGGCGCCTCCCGGTCTTTTTCCGCCGCCGTCTGGCCGAGGCGCATAGCTCCCGAGAGGCGCTCCTGACGGATCTTGGAAATGTCTTTATTTTATCTCCGTCACCGTCAGATCCGCCGCGGTCAGGCCGGTGCCGGTGACGATGATGTCGGTGATCTGGGCCACGGCCGCTTTGTCAAGGCCGCCCTCCTTCGCCGCGGTGACGGAGGCCGAGTCGCCGGTGAGATATACCACGCAGTCTATGAAGCCCTTGGCCCGAATGAGGTTTTCAAGCTCCGCCTCCTTGACGGAGTAGCCGGCCATGTCGGTCATGGCCTTCAGGGCGCCGTCGATAGTCTCCTGGGACGCGCCCTCGGCGCTTGCCACGGCGGAGAGGGTGGCCGCCGCCTCGTCCCTGGCCTGACTGCGCTCAAGGCGCACCTGGGCAAAATACTCGTCATATTTCCCGTCCGTCACAGCCGAGGGGCTCCCGGTGGTATCGGACGTATCGCCGGTCCCCGTGGAGGCGCCGGACGTATCCCCCCCGGTGACGCTGTAGTAAAGGCCCGCGTCGTCGCCCGCCGGCACGTCGCCGGTACTCTGGGACCCGGCGGCGGTGTCGCCGGTGGTGTCCTCCGTCTTATCCGCCCCGTCCACCTTGGCGGCGTCCTCCACCTTCTTGTTGTAGGACCAGTTGAGATACACCGCCGCGCAAATAAACAGCATCACGGTGAGTACCACCGCGTTCCTCTTGACAGCCTTCATTTTGACCTCCTGAAATACAGATTCGATACGATTATTTCATCTTCACGATTTTTATGGCGTCCCCGGAAAGGCCCGTGGCGGCCTTGACGGCCTCCAGAAGCTCCAGCCGCACCCTGGCGTCGCCGGCGCCCTGGGCGGCGATCACCGCGCCCCGGTAGACCGGGTAACGGTAGGTCACCTCCACCGGCTCACTGCCGCCCCCGGAGCGCTGGACCACCAGATTTGAGTCCGACGTCTCCAGCCTTGTCTCCCCGTCCCGGCTCTCGCTGGCGGTCTCCGTGTCCCTGGCCAGCACACGCTCGCCGTCGTCGACCGGCGTCAGCAGGACCCGCACCTGTCCCGCCCCGTCAACGAGGGACAGGATGTCGGAAAGCTTTGCCTCCAGCTCCGTCTCCGGGGAGACCTCCGGCAAGCCGGTCTCCGGCGTCTCCTTTTCCGGCTCCTTCCCTCCGCCCGTGGGCAGCAGGAGAAGCACCAGCCCCACAAGCAGGACGAGCAGCACGTATTTCGCGCCCCTGAGCTTTTCCATGGCGGCGCCAAGCGTCTTTTTAACATCCATCCTATGTACTCCACGTCTGATTTTCCAGCGCTATGCCCAGCTCGGCCTCTATTGCCCTTGAAAGCTCACGGCTCTCCACCCCTCTCAGAGCGCACCGGTCGGGGTACCAGAACCCGTCGCCGCTCCATTTGGCCGTGACCGTGACGCCCTGAAGCTCCACGCCCAATTCCCCGGCTTTGTCCAATATATATGCCTCGCAGCGCTCCTCTATGATAAAGCTTGTCTCACCGCGTGCCTGTCTCTCCGCCTCCTCCACGATTTCCCCGGCCTCGTCCCGGTACCGGTCCACATACATCCCGATCCCCAGGGCGTCCACGTCCCCGGCAATGGAGAGCATGGCCGCCATGACGGCAAAGCCGCCGATGACGCCCAGGACCTTTTTTCCCTTCTCCCCGGCGACCCCCATGCCGATCCCCCATATGAGCGCCGTGCCGCAGATCGCCAGGATCCAGCTTCGAAGCGTGTCGAGCATTGGCTTACCTCCTCGTATTCAACAACACCGTCAAATGGACTCTCCTCCTCACGCTCCCGCCGCTTTGGCGGCGGAGATGATTGCAACCGCCAGCATGGCCGCCTCGGTGCCGGTGAGGGCCAGCATCAGCGAGTACCCCTCCGCCACCGCCTCAATGAAGGCCGAGAGGGGCTTTGGGGCCACGGTCTCGGAGAGCATCGCCGCGGCCCGCAGCAGGGCGGAGTTCAGGAGGAGCTTCACCACCGGCCCCAGGCACACGGCCGCCACCGCCACGATCCCCGCCGCGCCAAGTGCGCCCCGGATAACGCCCATGCCGGACAGGAGCGTGTCCGACGCGTCCGCCACCATACCGCCCACCACGGGCAGGAGCGTGGAGATGGCCGTTTTTGTCAGCTTCACCGCCGCCGCGTCCGCCGAGGACGCGATCAGGCTCACGGCCCCCAGATATACCGAGAAGGCCAGGGCGGTGACTACCAGGGCATGCTTTATGAGCTTGGCGATCAGCTTCGCCACACCCCCGGCCCCGCCGCCGAAGGCGGCCTGTCCCAGGGACGCGGCCAGAAACATATAGATGAGCGGGACGATGAGACGCCTTGACAGCGTACCCAGGATATTCAGAAAAAGCGCCGAGGCGGCGTACTTGGCCGCCCCCGAGGCCGCCGCGCCCGAGGCCGCCGAAACCGAGGCCATCACGGGAAGAAGCAGGGTCCCCAGGTCCGACAGCTCACCCACCGCCGCCGAGGCCTCGCCCATGAGCGTTGTAAAGCCCCCCGCCGTGGAGGCCGCGACGGCCGCCACGCCCACCAGGTTTACATAGTCTATCCCCTTCCCCCGATCCTGCGCCAGCTCGCCCGCCACGGCGCAGATGATCGAAGCGGCCAAAACGGCCACCGCCGCGGCCAGGCCCGAGCGGAAGGCGGCTTTCAGCACGTTGTCCACAACATCCGACAGCACCCTGCCCAGAGAAGAGCGGACGCTGTCCGCGCCGGCGTTTTCCGGGTCCAGCACGCTCCCGGCCTCCTCGGGGAGGGAATCGGACAGCTCGTCCAGGCCCAGCCAGCCGTAATCCCCCGCCGCGTTCGCCGGGGGCGCGGTGAGAAGCGCGAGGAATACCGTCACCGCGAAGATCGCGGCGATCTTCAGCTTGTCCATAAAAGCTCCCTCATCATTCGGAACACGCCCCGCATCAGGGGAAGAGCCGCGTACAGCGCCGCCGCGGCTCCGGCCAGCTCGGCGGCGGACCCGGCGGTGGAAAGGCCGGCGTCCCGGCACAGGTCGGCGGCCAGCCGCGAGATGACGGCGATGCCCACGGTCTTTAAGAGTACCGCCAGCACGGCGTTGGAGACCCCCGCCGTTTCCGCCACCTCCGTGACGAAGGCCACAAGCTCCCCAAGGGCCCCGGCACAGGTGGAAATGACCAGGCACCCGGCCGCCAGGGCGATGAGAAGGGCCATGGCGGGGCTGTCCTTTTTGAGGAGCCCCGCGATCAGCGCCGCCGGGACGCACACGGCGGCGGTCTTGATGAGCAGGTCCATCAGCGCGAACGGATGAAGCCCGCGAGGCCGAAGAGGGATTTGATGGTGTCAAAAAGGGAGGAGATCTCCCGGAGAAGCACCACCAGCACCACCACAAGCCCCGCGATGGTCACCATCAGCGCCTGCTCGTCCCGCCCCGAGCGGCCCAGAAGCAGATTCAGCACCGCCACCAGGATCCCCACGGCGGCGATTTTAAAGATCAGGTCAACATTCATAGGTTGATTCCTTCGTAATATGTAAAGATCAGGGGACCTCCGAACCAACGCGGCGTAGGCGTAAAACCGCGCGCCTTGCTGTGACGAAAAAACGCGATCCGCGCTTGCCGGTCCGCTCAGCGGTCCCTCCGGCGAAAAGCAGTGGGCGGCGTGACGCGTTGCGGTCCCTACAGCAGGATGATCACCGCGAAAAGGCCGGAGGCAAGGCCGAAGAAGGCGTGGAGCCGGGAATCCCTGTCCCGCTCCTCCTCGGCCCGCTTCAGGGCGGCCTCAAGCCTCCGGCGGGTCCGTCCGATGGCCTCGGCCTGCTCGCGGATGTCGTATCGCCCCAGGGAGAGGCCGAGGGAGGTCATCAGCGCCGTCTCCTCGGGCCTTAAGTCAAGCTCCACGCTTCTCTCCACCGCCATCCTCCAGATGGCGTAAAAGGAGCATCGTCCCAGGGCCTCAAGCCCGCCCCAGGCCCGCCGGTAGAGCCCACGCACCGGCCCCGGCGCCTCGCGGGAGAGAAGCTCCAGCACGTCCCGCGTGGAGGCCATGCGCGAGCATATCTCGCTCTCCATCAGTTGGAGCGACACGATCAGTCCCTCCAGCGTGTTGACCCTTCTCCGCAGTCTCAGGATCCCGTGAAGCCCCATGGAGCCGGTGGCCAGGACCACGAGAGCCGCGCCAAAAAGCCGTATCATACCAACCTGTCCCCCTTCGCGATCTCATACTCCCGGCGTCCGCCGGATCTTCTGATGAGGATAAAATTTTCAAACACCCCGCCGGTCAGCATGTCCCGGTAAAGGGGCCTGGATCTCAGATCCTCAAGGCCGGCGGCGTGGGCCGTGGCCAGGAGGGCCACGCCGCAGTTGCGCGCCCGCTCAATGGCCGCCACGTCGGCGGGGTCGGTGATCTCGTCAAGGGCGACGACCTCCGGATTCATGGCCCGCAGCACCGCCATCACGGCCTCGCTTTTGGGGCAGGCGTCCAGCACGTCCGTCCTCTCCCCCACGTCCAGCTGGGGCGCGCCCTCCCACATGGCGGCGATCTCCCCCCGCTCGTCGCACAGGGAGACCCGGCGGGCGGGCCGGCGGCGGGAATCCGTCGCCAGAAGCCGCACGATCTCCCGCAGAAGCGTGGTTTTCCCCGCCCCGGGCGGAGCGACGATCAGGGTGGAGCGAAAACTCCCGCCCCGAAAGAGCCTGTCCGCAAGCCCGTCGGCGATCCCCCGCTTTTCACGGGCAATACGCAGATTCGCCGAGGAATAGGCGTTAAATCCGGCCATGTGTCCGCCGTCCAGGTATACGCTTCCGCAAAGACCCACCCGGTGGCCGCCCCGGCAGGATATGTAACCCCCGGAAAGCTCCCGCCGCGACGACTGCACCGAGGCGCCGGTGGCAAGCTCCACCAAAAGCGCCAGCTCCCGGCCCGTCACGCCCTCGCCCTCAAGCTCCGTCTCCCCCTCGGGCCGCAGCACCGAAAGGGGCCGCCCCACCCGAAGGCGTATCTCCTCGGCGGAGGCCTTTCCCCGGTCGTCCAGCAAAAGGGCCCTGCGCCTCAGCGAGTCCGGCAGCAGCCTCACCGCCGTATGAAACCTGTCGATCTGCCTGTCCGTCTCCGTCATGTCATGACCTCCTTTGTGATGGTCAAGCTTATGCGGACAAGCGGGGGAATATACCAGCCGCCGCGCTCCCCTGTCCGGACGGGACACCCGGCCCCCCCGACTTCATGCCTCCCTTCTCATTTTCCCCCTTGCCACACACCCACCTTTTTGCTATAATACGAATAACCGTTTAAAAGCTTTAACCGAGCGGCGTGGATTTCTCGTGCCGGCCGACAAGGCATGGCGCGAAAAAAGACCGGCGCGAACTGAAGATTTTAAATATTAGAATATTAGTTTATTCTCCCAAAGCGCGAAAGGGGTGATACGGTGGTCATTGACACTCACAGCGAGGCGGAGACCGTCAGCGCCGGGGAGGCACTGGGTGGGGAGCTTACGCCCGGCGACGTGCTGGCTTTCTACGGGGATCTGGGCGCGGGCAAAACCGCCTTTATACGGGGCGTCGCCCGTGGCCTTGGCATAACCTCCCGCGTATCCAGCCCCACCTTCACCATCGTCAACGAGTACCCGGGCCCGGTGCCGCTTTTTCACTTCGACATGTACCGCCTTGCCTCCTCCGACGAGCTTTTTGAGATCGGCTGGGAGGACTACCTGGCCCGCGGGGGCGTGTGCTGTGTGGAGTGGACGGAGAACGTGGAGGACGCCATGCCGGAGGACGCCGTCTCCGTCGTCATTGAAAAGACCGGCGAAAATTCACGGAAAATCACTGTCACGGGAGGCGACCGTTTTTGAAAATACTGGCCATCGAGTCCTCGGCAAAGGCCGCCAGCGCCGCCCTTTGCGAGGACGGGAACCTCATATCCCAATACTTTCAGGCCAGCGGCCTCACCCATTCCAGGACCCTCCTGAAGATGGCGGAGGACCTGCTCAAAAATCTTGAGCTGACCCTGTCGGACGTGGACGCCGTGGCCGTGGCACGGGGCCCCGGCTCCTTCACCGGGCTCCGCATCGGCGTGGCGGCGGCCAAGGGCCTTTGCTGGGGCGCCGACCTGCCCTGTATCGGCGTGTCCACCCTGGAGGCCATGGCCTGGCAGGGCGCGGGCCATGCCGACTGCGTCATCTGCCCCGCCATGGACGCCCGACGCGGGCAGATCTATAACGCGAAGTTCCGTTTTGACGGCGAAACGCTCCGGAGACTCGCCGAGGACCGGGCCATATCCCTGGACCAGCTGACCGGCGAGGCAAAAAAAGAAGAAATTTCGTATTTTTTTATTGGAGACGGAGCGAAACTGTGCTATAATAGGTTTTTGGCGGAGGGACTTCCCGCCCGTCTCGCCCCCGAACCGCTTTTACTGCAGACGGCCTGGGGCGTGGCAATGGCGGCAAAGGGCAAAACGCCCGAGCCGGGATGTGACCTCACGCCGAATTATCTCCGTCTCTCCCAGGCAGAGCGGGAGAGGCTGGGGCATCCCTGAATAAGGGCCTTAACGGCGCCTCGCGGTTTATTCAGAGATCCCCCCGAAAAACCCGGTACCCCATCATCACACTATAAACGGAGGATAAAAGATCATGGCAGAGCTTCATGTACTCAACCACCCCCTCATCCACCACAAGCTGTCCGTGCTTCGCGACAAGAACACCGGTGTCAAGGAATTCCGCGAGATCGTGGGCGAGATCTCCACCCTCATGTGCTATGAGGCCACCCGCAACATCCCCACCGTCGAAAAGACCGTGGAGACCCCCGTGGGCATAGCGCACGTGCGCACCCTGGGCGACCAGAAGATCACCATCGTCCCCATTCTCAGGGCCGGCCTTGGCATGGTGGACCCCATGCTGAAGCTCCTGCCCTCCGCCCGCGTGGGCCACATCGGCCTTTTCCGGGACCCCGACACCCACGAGCCCATCAAATACTACTGCAAGATGCCCGACGACATCGCCGAAAGCTCCGTTATCATCGTGGACCCCATGCTGGCCACCGGCGGCTCCGCCTCCGCGGCCATCGACTTCATCAAGGAGTACGGCTGCCGGGACATCACCCTGGTGGACATCATCGCCGCCCCCGAGGGCATCGCCGTTATCCGCCGCAACCACCCCGACGTGGACATCTACGTGGCCGCCGTTGACGAGTGTCTCAACGACCACGCCTATATCGTCCCCGGCCTCGGCGACGCCGGCGACCGCATCTTCGGCACAAAATGACCGCCGCCCCGACGCCGCCGCGCAAAAGCCCGATAAGGTAAAAAACGGCGGCGGTTCACCAGACCCCGGAGTTTTATCCTCTCCCGGGCCTTACGTGAAGTATTATAACATGTATCTAACATGTTGTAAGGTAAAAATATAATAAAAATAACTAATTTTTGTAAGCAACGACAAAAACACCGCCTGGCTTTCGTCAGGCGGTGTTTCAGTTTGTCAAAAAACTCAAATTCGAACTTTTTTCCGGCGACATGTGCGTCGGAAAAAATCCCTTTTGTCGCCCAA
>CANQSU010000078.1 GCA_947626585.1 uncultured Oscillospiraceae bacterium | reverse complement strand
GGTCTACAACGTGCTGCCCTCTATCAAGAATGAGGAGGATTTCCAGTGATGAGTAAGAATGAAAACACCTCCAAGCGCCATATGGGTATCAAGGCGGCCAACCGCCTGAGCAACGGATTGATTTATACCCTGCTCGTGATCATCAGCGTCATCTGGCTCATACCCTTTATATTCATCCTTCTGCAGTCCTTCCGCGTTGAGAGTACCAACCAGGTGGGATACGTCATTCCCCACCAGTGGGGCTTTCAGAACTACAAAAACCTCTGGACCTCCGATTTCAAACGCTGGTATCTGAACACCTTCATCATTTCCCTGGCCTCGGCGGTACTGGTGACGATCATCCAGCTGTGCATGAGCTACACCCTGTCCCGCTTCCGCTTCAAGCTGCGCGGGCCACTGATGCGATTCATGCTGATCCTGGGCATGTTCCCCGGGATGCTGACCATGATCATCCTCTACAGGGTCCTGGCCGACCTGGGACTCACTCAGGCCAACGCGGTCCCCGGCCTTATACTCGTGGGGTTCGCCTCCTCCGGCATGGGGTATTACGTGTCAAAGGGCTTTTTTGACACGATACCCAAGTCTTTGGATGAGGCCGCCCGTGTGGACGGCGCCACCCGGCTCCAGGTACTCTACAAGATCATTCTTCCCCTTGCAAAGCCCATCGTTATCTACACGATACTGACCGCGTTCATGGGCCCCTGGGGCGACTACGTCTTCGCCAGATACGTGGCCTTCGGCACCTCCGCCGGTTACAACGTGGCCGTCGGTATGTACAGCTGGCTGACAAATGACCAGATCAACAACTGGTACACCACCTTCTGCGCGGGCGGCGTTATCGTCGCGGTACCGGTGACCATCCTCTTCCTCTGCCTGCAGAAGTACTACGTCGAGGGCGTTACCGGCGGCGCCGTCAAGGGTTAATTTGAAAGGAGAACACAGGATATGGCAAGCGTTAAACTGACTGATGTCAAGAAAGTATATGATAACAACGTAGTGGCCGTCCACGACTTCAACCTGGAGATCAAGGATAAGGAGTTCGTGGTCTTCGTCGGCCCCTCCGGCTGCGGCAAATCCACCACCCTGCGCATGATCGCCGGCCTGGAGGAGATCAGCGGCGGCACCGTGGAGATCGACGGCGAGGTGGTCAACGACCTCCAGCCCAAGGACCGGGGCATCGCCATGGTCTTCCAGAACTACGCGCTCTATCCCCACATGTCCGTCTACGACAACATCGCCTTCTCCCTGCGCCTGAAGAAGGTGCCGGAGGATCAGATCTATGAGAGAGTTACCAACGCGGCGGAGATCCTGGGCATCACCGAGTACCTGATGCGCAAGCCCCGCGCCCTGTCCGGCGGCCAGCGCCAGCGCGTGGCCATCGGCCGCGCCATGGTCCGCGACTCCAAGGTGTTCCTCATGGACGAGCCGCTCTCCAACCTGGACGCCAAGCTCAGAAACCAGATGCGCGCCGAGATCATCCTTCTCCGCCAGAAGCTGGACACCACTTTTATCTACGTCACCCATGACCAGACCGAGGCCATGACCCTGGCCGACCGGATCGTTATCATGAAGGACGGCTTCATCATGCAGGTGGGCACCCCGGACGAGGTCTTTGACATGCCCGATAACCTGTTCGTGGCCGAGTTCATAGGCGCGCCCAAGATGAACATCATCAAGACCAAGCTCCTCCAGGAGAACGGCAAATACTACGTCACCCCCTTCGGCGCCAAGATCGAGGTGGACGGCGACAAGGGCAAGCAGCTTTCCGACCGCAAGGTCAAGGGCGGCGACGTGCTTCTGGGCGTCCGTCCCGAGCATATCGAGCTTGTGAAGGCCGCCGCTCCCCACGCCATCCCCTGCAAGCTGGTGGTGGACGAGATGATGGGCTCCGAGCTTCATCTCCACGTGGACACCGAGGACGGCACCCGCCTCATCGTCCGCGTTCCCACCCTTGACCTGGACAAGGAGCAGCGCAAGAGTCTGGTGGCCGGCGCTCAGCTCCACATCACCTTCGAGGGCAAGGCGATGCACCTCTTCGACCCCGAGACCGAGAAGAACCTGCTGACCTGACAGGCCGGGGCCTTTCGCAAATCAATTTAATCAACACGCCGGGGGCTGTGACCGTTCACGGTCACGGCCCCCTTTTTCAAGCGGGAATGGAAACGTTACCACATTAATGTATTGGATTTTTGGGATTTTGACTGACCAGGGAGGATGAAATGAAAAAACGTGTTTTTGCCATGCTTTTGACCATGCTTCTGCTCCTTTCGGGCTGTGCCGGGAAAACCGGCCCGGGCGGCGACTCCGCGGACGGCACGAACGGTGATACCGCCGGTGCCGAGGAGGGCCGGGACAAGACCGGGAAATATCTTCTGGCGGCCAACGGCGAGGCCGTCATCAATGACGGGGGCCTTACGGGCGCCGTCGCCGCCGAGGACAACTACCGGGTGTTCTATGAGATCTTTGTCGGTTCCTTCTCCGATTCCGACGGGGACGGCGTCGGGGACCTGCGGGGCATCATCAACCGCATGGACTACCTGAACGACGGCGTGGACAACTCCGGCCTCTCCCTGGGTGTGGAGGGCATCTGGCTCTCGCCCATCTTCGCCTCCCAGAGCTACCACAAGTACGACGTGGACGACTATTACAAGATCGACCCGGCCTTTGGCACCGAGGAGGATCTCCGGCAGCTCGTTGACGTCTGCCACGACCGCAATGTAAAGGTGATCCTGGACATGGTCATTAATCACACCGGCCCCAACAACGACTGGTTCAACGCCTTCCGGGACGCCCACATCAACGGCGACACAGAGGATCCCTACTACGACTTCTACACCTTCGTCCCGGCGGGCGAGACGCCCCCCGCGGGCAGGACCTTCGCCAGGCTGCCCGGCACGGACGACCTCTACGAGTGCAACTTCTCCCCCTCCATGCCGGAGCTGAACTACGACAACGAGGAGGTCCGCAAGGCCGTGCTGGACGTGGCCAAATACTATCTGGATCTGGGCGTGGACGGCTTCCGCTTTGACGCCGCCAAGTATATCTACTACGGCGACGACGGTAAGAGCGCGGAGTTCTGGAAGTGGTTCATGGGCGAGCTTCGGGCCGTCAAGCCCGACATCTACACCGTGGCCGAGGTGTGGGACAGCGACGGGGTGACGGACATCTACTTCCCGGCCCTCAATTGCTTCAACTTCACCACCTCCCAGACGAGCGGCCTCATTGCCACGACGGCCCGGGCCGGGGACGTCAACAAGTACACGGGCTACGTGGATTCCTATCTGGAGCGGGTGGAGTCCATGAACGAGAACGCCATGATCGTCCCCTTCATCGCCAACCACGACACGGACCGCGCGGCGGGCTACCTCACCGAAGCCTCCGGGATGATGAAGATGGCCGCCAACCTCTACATTCTCTCCTCCGGCTCACCCTTCATATACTACGGCGAGGAGCTGGGGGCAAGAGGCTCACGGGGCGGGGCGGACACCGACGCCAACAGGCGTCTTAAGATGGAGTGGGGCGATGGGGACACCGTCGCCGATCCCGTGGGCGCGGATTACGACCACGACAGAGTGAGCGCCACCGCCGCGGAGCAGATGGGCGACGGGGACAGCCTGCTGAGCTACTACAAAAAGCTCATCATGATCCGGAAGGCCAATCCCGCCATCGCCCGTGGCGACTACACCGCCCTCAGCTTTACGGACACCAAGGTGGGCGGCTTCACCTCCGCCTATGAGGGCCAAACCGTGGCCGTTATCCACAACACCTCGGACAGCGAGCAGTCCGTGGACCTGAAGAGCGTGGGGATCGACAGCGCTTCCCTGAACGCCTCCATTGGCCTCGGAACGGCGACCCTTGAGGGGACCACGCTCACCCTTGGCGGGAAGACCAGCGTGGTGCTGTCCGTGGGGTGAGAAGGACACGGATCATGAGAACAGTGACAAGCTTTGGGGAGAAATGAATAAACGGAGGAATTGAAATGAAAAAAACCGATCACAGCGTAAAACGGCGTGCCGGAAGCGGGCTTCTGGCGCTCTGCCTGATCCTGGCGCTTTTCGGCGTCTGCCTGGTCCCCGTGTCCGCCTCCGCCGGCGGGGTCACCGTCGCGCTCCACTACTCGAGGCCCGACGGGGCCTATGACGGCTGGGACGTGTGGGCCTGGGCCGATGGGCAGGACGGGGCCGGGTACGAATTTGCCGAGGTGGACGGCGAGATGGTCGCCACGATCCCGGTGGCCCCCGGCGTCACAAGGCTCGGCTTCATCGTCCGCCAGGGCGGAAACAACTGGTCCGCCAAGGACGTGAACGCCGACCAGTTCATCGAGCTTCCCGACGTTTTGCGCGGCACCGTACACATCTACGTGGAGTCCGGCGTTGAGGGCTACACCAGGGAGGACGGCGACGATGTGGTGACCGGCGTGCTTGTCTCCACCGCCAAATACGATTACGACACCGGGACGGTGCAGGTCACCGCCACAGGCCCCGTCAAGGGCGAGCTTACCGAGGTGTTCGTCATTGAGGGCCCCGACGGCAAGGTCGCCATAACCGGCGCTTCCGATACCGGGAGCAATACCTACGCTCTGACAGTGGAGGAGATGGATTTGAACCAGAGCTACAAGCTGATTTACGACGGAACGGAGTACAAGATCGTCATGCCCAACATCTACTCCACGGACAGCTTTGAAGCGGATTATACCTACGCCGGCGACGATCTGGGCGCCGTGTGGAGCGCGGATAAGACCTCCTTCCGGGTCTGGGCGCCCACGGCGGACAGCGTGTCGGTGAAGCTCTACGGGAGCGGCACCGAGGGCGCCGACGACCTTATCGAGACCGTCCCCATGGCGCTGGACGTCAACGGCACCTGGGTGGCGGAGAAGGCCGGGGATCTGAACGGCACCTACTACACCTTTGCGGTGACGGTGGGCGGCGTGACCCAGGAGGCCTGCGACCCCTACGCCCGCACCACCGGCGTCAACGGCAAACGGGCCATGGTCATTGACCTGGACTCCACCGACCCAGACGGCTGGGCGGAGGATAAAAACCCCAACGCCTCTCTCGGCGTCAACGATGCCGTCATATACGAGCTTCACGTCCGCGACCTGTCCTCGGATCCCGGCTCCGGCATCAAGAACGCGGGCAAATTCCTGGGCCTCACCGAGACCGGCACCAAAACCGCCGGCGGGATGTCAACGGGCATCGACCACATCAAGGAGCTGGGCGCCACCCACGTCCACCTTCTGCCCGTCTACGACTTCGGCTCCGTGGACGAGACGAAGCTTGACGAGCCGCAATTCAACTGGGGCTACGACCCGGTGAACTATAACGTCCCCGAGGGCAGTTACTCCACCGACCCCTACAACGGCGCGGTGAGGGTCAACGAGATGAAGCGGATGGTCAAGGCCATGCACGACGAGGGCCTCTCCGTTATCATGGACGTGGTCTACAACCACGTTCAGAGCGCCACGGATTTCTGCTTCAACAAGCTGGTCCCCGGCTACTTCTCCAGGATCAACGAGAACGGCGCCTACTCCAGCGGCTCCGGCTGCGGCAACGACACCGCCTCCGAGCGGAGCATGGTCCGCAAATACATCGTGGACTCCGTCAAATACTGGTGCGACGAGTACCACATCGACGGCTTCCGCTTTGACCTGGTGGGCCTGATCGACACCCAGACCATCAACGAGCTGGTGGAGGCCGTCCACGCCGAGCGCCCCGACGTGATCTTCTACGGCGAGGGCTGGACCATGAGCACCTCCGTGACCAAGGAGGGCGTGAAGCTGGCCACCCAGCCCAACTCCCGCAAGACCCCCGGCTTCGCCTACTTCAGCGACAACATCCGCGACGCCCTGAAGGGCAGTGTGTTCGACAAGGGGATCGGCTTCGTCTCCGGCGACTCCAACAAGGGCGCCACCGTGGCCCAGAGCTTCATGGGCAAGGCCATCTGGTGCGTTTCCCCCACTCAGACGGTGAACTACGCCTCCTGCCACGACAACAATACCCTCATTGACCGCATCACCCTCTCAAGACCCAACTCCTCCCGCGAGGACCTGATCCGCATGAACAACCTGGCCGCCGCCATCTACCTCACAAGCCAGGGCATCCCCTTCATGCAGGCCGGCGAGGAGATGCTGCGATCCAAGGTCAACGCCGACGGCTCCTACAATGAGAACAGCTACAACGCCACCGACGAGGTCAACTCCCTCAAATGGTCCACCCTGGACGAGGCGGAGTACGCCAACGTGTTTGAATATTACAAGGGGCTCATCGCCTTTCGCAAGGCCCACCCGGCGCTGAGGCAGTCCGACGCGGATGAGGTCAGGGCCACCGTCATCCAGCTGAACGGACTTCCCAAGGGCGTTATCGGCTTTGAGATCGCCGGCGGGGCCAACGGCGACACCGCCCAGGGCATGTACGTGATCTTTAACGCCTCCGAGGAGACCCAGACCGTCACTCTGCCCGAGGGGAATCGGTGGGACGTGTACATCAACGGCGAGAAGGCCGGCACGGAGGTACTTGAGACCCTCTCCGGCACCGCCGACGTGGCCCCCATCTCCGCTCTGGTGATGGTTCGCGGCGGTGAGGCGGACGATACCGGAACGGACACCACACCCGACACCGCGGGCGGCGTCGCCCCCGACACCGAACCCGAAGACAGCAAGCCCGGCGCCGGCCTCATCGCCGCCATAGCCGGCGGCGCGGTCGTGGCCGCCGGCGCGGTCATGGGCGTTGTGATCGGCACCCGCAAAAAGCATAAAAAGGATTAATAAGCAACCCCGGACAAAGGGCGGCCCCCGGTGAGGGAGCCGCCCTTTGTCCAAACGACCCGTGAGGGAGGAAAGAGCTTGAGATTTACCTTTGAGAAAAATGAGCTTACGACACAGGGGAGCGCGGAGAGAAACTGCTGGCTCCTGACAAACGGCCTGGGCGGCTTCGCCTCCACGTCCCCGGTATTCTCCGTTACCCGCTGTGACCAGGGCCTGCTCATTGCGGCCAAATCCCCCAGCCGCCGGTACACCCTGGTCCACCGCGTGAGGGAAACGCTGGACGGGGAGACGCCGACCCCCGTCTCCTTCACCTGGGAATATGGCCCGGAGTGGGTCTGCGAGGCTGGCGGCGCGCGCTTCACCCGCCGGTTCGGCATGACCTGGGGAGAAAATACCTCGGCGGTGACCTACGAGATCGAAAATCACTCAAATACCCCCCGCACGCTGACCCTGACCCCCGTCTTTCAGATGGCCCGGAAGGGAGAGCCTCCCCAGGAGAAGCTCGAGGTGGAGGTTGAAAACGGGCGCGTGACAGCCAACGGTCTTGACGTATATGTCCGCTCAAACGGAAAAGCCTCCGCGCTCCCTGTGCATTTCGAGACTTTGCGTTACCCCGACGACGAAAAGGACGGCCGGCGTCCCACGGGCCTGGGCTTTTCCTGCCGCGCCTTCTCCCTCACCGTCCCGGCGGGGGAGAGGGGGGAGCTGGAGATCGTCTTTTCCACGGAGAAAACAGACAGGACCGGCGCGGAGATCGTGGCGGAGACGCGGGAGAGACAGCGGAAGCTTCTGGAAGGCTCCGGCTTCGCCTCCCCCGAGGCCCGGGAGCTTGCCCGTGCCGCCGACGCGTTTATGGCTTACCGTGCCTCTACCGGCGGGAAAACCGTCATTGCCGGCTATCCCTTCTTCGGGGACTGGGGCCGGGACACCATGATCGCCCTGCCCGGCTGCGCCCTGGCCACGGGCCGCTTTGAGGACGCCAAAAGCATTCTGCGCACCTTCATCCACTATGAGAGGGACGGCCTGCTGCCCAACTACTTCCCGGAGGGGCAGGAGGAGCCCCGGTACAACTCCGCCGACGCGCCGCTCCTGTTCATCAACGGCGTCTGGCTCACCTATGAAAAGACCGGGGACGGCGATTTCGTCCGGGAGGCTTGGCCTACCATGAAAAAGATCGTGGAGGCCTACAAAAACGGCACCCGGTATGCTATAATCATGGACGGGGACGGCCTTATCTCCGCCGGGGAGGGCCTTGACCAGGTGACCTGGATGGACGTGCGCGTGGGCGATATCCTGCCCACCCCCCGGCACGGCAAGCCAGTGGAGATCAACGCCTACTGGTACTCGGACCTGCGCGCCATGGCGAAAATGGCCGCCCTCACGGGGGAGAGCGGGGAGAGATTCGACGCCCTGGCGGAGAGGGTGAAGCGCTCCTTTAACGAGAAGTTCTGGATGGAGGAAAAGGGTTACCTCCGGGACGTCCTCTCCGGCACAAGGGCCGATACACAGCTTCGGTGCAACCAGATCTGGGCGGTGTCCATGCCCTTCACCATGCTCCCGCCCGAAAGAGAGCGGCGGGTGGTGGAAACCGTGGGGAGGTTTCTTTACACCCCCTTCGGTCTCCGGACGCTCTCGCCCGAGGACCCGGAGTTCCACCCCTTCTACGGGGGAGCGCAGGTGGACCGGGACATGGCCTACCACCAGGGCACCGTCTGGCCCTTCCCGGCGGGGGCGTACTACCTGGCGCTTTTGAAGGTGAAGGGCAATACAAAAGAGGCCGCGCGGGAGGTCCGAAGGCTCCTGGCGGGCATGCCCGACATCCTCCGGGAGGGCTGTGTGGGACAGCTGCCCGAGATCTACGACGGCCTCACGCCAGGCCCGTCCAAGGGGTGCTTTGCCCAGGCTTGGAGCGTGGGAGAGCTGCTGAGGGTCTATGAGAAGCTCGAGGAGATCGAGCGGGAGGGAGAACACGATGCTTGACAAGACCGTTTACGGCTGGTGGAAGTCCGCCGTTTTCTATCAGATATACCCCAAGAGCTTTCTGGATTCGGACGGCGACGGGATTGGGGACATCCCCGGTATCCTGAGCCGCCTGGACTACCTCTCAAAGCTGGGTGTGGACGGCGTCTGGCTTTCGCCTGTTTTCGCCTCGCCCCAGGCGGACAACGGGTACGACATATCCGATTACCGGGAAATCTGGCCGCCATACGGCACCATGGAGGACATGGACCGGCTCATCGCGGAGGCCAAAAAGCGCGGCATATCCGTCATTATGGATCTGGTCCTCAACCACACCTCCGACGAGCATCCCTGGTTCCGCGAGGCCCTCAAGGGCCGGGACAACCCGTACCACGACTACTACGTCTGGCGGGACGGGAAGCCCGGCTGCCCGCCCAACGACATGCGCGCCTGCTTCGGCGGCTCCGCCTGGGAGTATGTGCCGGAGCTCCATCAATATTACTTCCACCAGTACGCCGTCAAACAGCCGGACCTGAACTGGGACAACCCCGAAGTCCGCCGGGAGCTTTACCATATGATCCGCTTCTGGGTGGACAGAGGCGTGGAGGGCTTCAGGCTCGACGTTATCGACTCCGTGGCCAAGGAGCCGGACAAAAAGATCACCGCCCGCGGGCCGAAGCTCCATGAATACATCCGGGAGCTGTCCGCCAGCGCCTTCCCGGAGCCGGGACTGGTCACCGTGGGCGAGGCGTGGAGCGCGGACACGGAGGAGGCGACAAGGTGGAGCGCCCCGGACGGCTCGGAGCTTTCCATGGTGTTCCAGTTCGAACACATCTGCCTTGACCAGGGGGGAGAGAAGTGGGATACCGTGCCCCTGTCCCTTCCGAGGCTCAAAAGGTGCTTTGAGCGCTGGCAGAGGGAGCTGCACGGGAGGGGCTGGAACAGCCTTTTCCTGGACAACCACGATCTGCCCCGCGTCGTCTCTCGCTGGGGCGACGACGGGCGTTACCGGGTGGAGTCGGCCAAATGCCTGGCCGCCATGCTCCACGGGATGGAGGGCACGCCGTATGTCTACCAGGGCGAGGAGATCGGCATGACCAACGCGCCGCTGGGACTTGACGAATACGAGGATTTGGAGACGGTCAACATGATCGCCGAGCGGCGGGAGAGGGGGTATCCAGACGGCGATATCCTGGCCTCCGCCCGCGCCCGGAGCCGCGACAACGCCAGGACACCCATGCAGTGGGACGATTCCCCCAACGCCGGCTTCACCGCCGGCACGCCCTGGTTCAAGGTCAATGAGAACTTCCGGGAGGTCAACGTGAAGGCCGCCATGGAGGACCCGGACTCCGTCTTTTATTTCTATCAAAGGCTTATCGCCCTGCGCAAGACCTGCCCGGTGTTCCGTGACGGGGAGTTCACCCTGCTGCTGCCGGAGGACGAGGCGCTTTTCGTCTACACAAGGGAAACGGACGCGGAGCGCCTTCTGGTCGTCTGCAATATGTCCGGTGAGGAGCGGGAATTTGACCTTCCGGCGGGGTTTGAGAGCGCCGCAACGCTGATCGCCAACTACCCCGGCGCGGTCGGGGTCCTGCGCCCCTGGGAGGCCAGGATACTGTACGTCGGAGGGAGAACATGAGCTTTCGGAACGTGATCTTCGACCTCTACGGCACCCTCGTGGATATCCGCACCGACGAGCAAAGCCCCGGCCTCTGGGCGGAGATGGCCCGGATCTACGCCGAGAACGGCGCGGAGTATGAGCCAGATGAGCTGAAGGAGCGGTATTTTGCCACGGTGGCCGAGCTTGAGCGCGGCTTGCCCCAGCCGCGAAACGACGCCCACGAGGCTCACCCGGAAATCGAACTGCGGTACGTCTTTCAGCGGCTCTACCGGGACAGGGGAGTGGAGGCGGATCCGGAGCTTTCCATCGCCACCGGGCAGCTTTTCCGGGACGCGTCCATGGAGTATATACACCTCTATCCCCACGCGAAGGAGCTGCTCACGGAGCTTCGGGAGAGGGGCGGAGGGGTCTGGCTCCTGTCCAACGCCCAGGCCATTTTCACCAGGCTTGAGCTGAGACGCGTGGGGATCGACAGGCTCTTTGACGGCGTTTATTTATCCTCGGATTATGGCGTCAAGAAGCCGGACAGGCGCTTTTTTGAGCGGCTTTTGACCGAGCGGAGCATCGATGTGGAAACCGCCGTCATGGTGGGCAACGACGGCGCGTGCGATATCGCCCCCGCCCGGGCCCTGGGCCTCTCCACGGTGTATATCCGCTCCAACATCTCCCCCCGGGAACCCACCCCGGAGGCGGACCTGGCCCTTGAGACCATGGATCTCACAAGGGTCCGGGATTTCCTGCTGAGCTGAAAGTTAAAAAAACACGAGAAAGAGAGGCGACGTCCGTGCCCGCGCGTTTTCCGCCTGTGCGCTCCCCGGAGGAGCTGACCCGGCTTGTGTCGGAGGTGGGTTTTCTTCCGTTTTTCAGAAACGTCATCCCCGGCTTTTCCATAGAGGAGTGCTGTCCGCCGGAGCTTTGGTTTTCGGATACGCTGGACGGCCCCTGGGAGTGGAAGGGCCCGGTGGCCCGGACAAGGACGTGCGTTTACGGCAAGCTTTTCGCGAATAAGGCGGGCTTTGTCAGCCGTGAGTGGTTCCCGGACCTTGCCAATACACGCCGGGACGGCTACGACTTTGACGCGCGCTTCGACGACGGGTTGGCCTCCCTGAAGGACAGGGACGTCTTTGACACGGTGGCCGAACGAGGGGAGATCCTCTCAAAGGAGCTGCGCCAGCTGTGCGGCGTCACAAAGGGCTTTGACACGGTCATCACGCGCCTTCAGATGCAGTGCTACGTGTCCGTGGCGGACTTTGTCTACATGCGGGATAAACACGGCAGACAGTACGGCTGGGGCGTGGCCAAATACTCCACCCCCGAGGCCCTCCTGGGAGAGGACCACGTCAGAAGCGCCTATCCCCGCGACCCGAAGGAATCGTTTGCCCGGATCCTGTCCCACCTCCACACCGTCCTCCCCGACGCCGGCGAGAGGGAGCTGCTGAAGGTAATAAAGTGACAGAAAAAAGCGCCGAAGAATCAACGCTTCGGCGCTCGGTGTGTCGAAAAATTAGACGGGAATTTCCAAAGATGTTTTTTTATACTATTACATTGTCTCAATAGATCCGTTTGCCCCGGGCGGAGCCGACGGGATCCGCGTACCGGTTCAACCGGTTCATTTAAGCACGCCGCCCAGTGGACTCGTTAATATCGCTTTCATATGAAAAACACATGTCCCCCCAGCTCGGTGACGAATTCGCAATGCTTTGCCGCCCAGCAGGTCTCGGCGTTTTTGGCCATGGAGAAGTAGAGCGCCCGGACCACCACCTCGCCCTCCAGGGCTATTTTCGCGGCGATGACGGACTCATCACCGGGCTCGTTGTATATGTTGCCGGATCTGGTGGGGGAGAACTGGACGCCGCCGGTGGTGTCGAAAATGACGGACTCCACGGTGGAGGGGAAGGCCGGATCGGCCACACGCTCCAGGACCACGTTCCCTACGGCGATCTTTCCCGCCAGTGTCTCGCCCCTGGCCTCGGCCTCGATGATGCGGGACAGCCAGCACAGGTCGTCCGCGTCGTAGAAGCGGCTGCCCTTCGTCATGGCTTTGCCGGGGGCGGTAAACTCCGCCAGCCGCAGCCTTTCGTCGTATGTAAGCTCCGCGCCAAAAAATGCCGCCAGGGCGGACAGGGGTACCAGGACCCGCCCCTCCTCCATCCGCACCCCGCCGGGGGCGTAGAAGTACCGGCCCGCCGCGGAGACATATTCCTCTCCCACCCGGGCCGTGAGCGTCTGCTTCCCGCGCCGGACCGAGGCGGCGCCCTCCCGCTCGTCCCAGGTGACCTCATCCGCGCCCAGGGCCTCGGCCACGGCTCTCAGCGGGCCCCATACCCGTCCGTCCTCCACGGTGATAAGCCCGTCCGCGTCTACATACTGTCCGTCTACGAAAACAGCGGCGGACGCGCCGTCAAGCCCGGCCTGGGGGATCCCACCGGCGGCCACGCGGACAACCAGCATGAAAATCGCCATCAGACGTGTTGGCATATGCCTTCCTCCTCGTATAATAAGATTTGACAGGAATTTTGTAAGTGTTATCTGTCATTCACTCCGGAAAAACCAGCAGGC
>CANQSU010000077.1 GCA_947626585.1 uncultured Oscillospiraceae bacterium | reverse complement strand
AAGTACGTGGTCTGCAACGGCGACGAGGGCGACCCCGGCGCGTTCATGGACCGCTCCATCCTGGAGGGCAACCCCCTTGCCGTCATCGAGGGCATGGTCATCGCCGGCTACGCCATCGGCGCCCAGGACGGCTACTTCTACGTCCGCGCCGAGTACCCCGTCGCGGTGCGCCGTCTGCGCATCGCCATCCGGGAGGCCCAGGAGCTGGGGCTTCTGGGCGAGCATATCCTGGGGACGGATTTCAGCTTCAACGTACATATCCGTCTGGGCGCCGGGGCCTTCGTCTGCGGCGAGGAGACGGCGCTCCTCAACTCCATCGAGGGCAAGCGCGGCATGCCCCGTCCCCGTCCGCCCTTCCCGGCGGTGAAGGGCCTGTGGCAGTGCCCCACCATCGTCAACAACGTGGAGACCCTGGCCTGTGTGCCCTTCATCCTGCGCGAGGGCGCGGATGAATTCGCCAAATACGGCACCGAGAGAAGCAAGGGCACCAAGGTCTTTGCCCTGGGCGGCAAGATCAACAACGTGGGCTTGGTGGAGGTCCCCATGGGCACCACCCTCCGGGAGCTGATATACGATATCGGCGGCGGTATCCCCGGCGGTAAGGAGTTCAAGGCCATCCAGACCGGCGGACCCTCCGGCGGATGCCTGACTAAGGAATATCTGGACGAGCCCATCGACTTTGACAACCTGGTGGCCAAGGGGTCCATGATGGGCTCCGGCGGCGCCATCGTCATGGACGAGGACAACTGCATGGTGGACGTGGCCAAGTTCTACATGGAGTTCATCTGCGACGAGTCCTGCGGAAAATGTACCCCCTGCCGCATCGGCACCAAGCGCATGCTGGAGATCCTCACCAGGATCACCGAGGGCAAGGGCGAGCCCGAGGACATCGACGCGTTGAAGGAGCTGGTGGAGGTCACCAGAAACGGCTCCCTGTGCGCTCTCGGCCAGACGGCGGCCAACCCCATAAGCTCCACCATGACCCACTTCATGGACGAGTATGAGGCCCACATCCGTGACAGGAAGTGCCCGGCTCACGTGTGCAAGAACCTGATGCAGTACAAGATCGTGAAGGACTCCTGCTTCGGCTGCGGCATGTGTGCCAGGCAGTGCCCGGCCTCCGCCATCTCCCGTACCGACTACGTGGCTCCCGGCAAGAAGCTGGCCGCCATGGAGATCGACCCCGCCAAGTGCGTGAAGTGCGGCGCCTGCATGTCCACCTGCAAGTTCAAGGCCATCGTCAAGGAATAAATAGGGGAGGACCAGTATCATGTCTTTAGTGAATATAAAAATCGAGGGACATCCCTATCAGGTCGAGGCCGGCCTCACCATCCTTGAGGCCGCCAGGCGCTGCGGTTATGAAATCCCGTCCCTCTGTACCTTCAACCACGGCGAGTGTAACCAGGGCTCCTGCCGTGTCTGCCTTGTGGAGGCCACCGGCGCGAGAGGTCTGGTCGCTTCCTGTGTGTATCCCGTCAGCGAGGGCATGGAGATCACCATCTCCTCGCCCAAGGCCGTGAAGGCCCGCCGTACCAGCGTGGAGCTCCTGCTCTCCAACCACTCCGTCGAGTGCCAGCAGTGCCCCAAGAACGGCAAGTGCGAGCTTTACTACGCGGCCCGGATCACCGGCGCCCGGAACGTGGAGCAGAGCGGCGCCAGGACGCCCTCCACTGTGGACGAGCTGAGCCCCAGCATCGTGCGCGACACCTCCAAGTGCATCCTCTGCGGCCGTTGCATCGCCAGGTGCCAGAACGCCCACGGTCTCGGCGTTCTGGGCTTTGAGAACCGCGGCTTCAAGACGATCGTCGGCCCAGCCGAAAACAGAAGCTTCACGGATTCCCCCTGCATCCTGTGCGGCCAGTGCGTCAGCGTCTGCCCCACCGGCGCCCTCATGGAGAAAAGCGAGATCGGCAAGCTTGACGAGGCTAAAAAGGCCGGCAAATACATCGTTGTCCAGACCGCTCCCGCCGTCCGCGCCGCCCTCGGCGAGGAGTTCGGCATGAAGATCGGCACCCCCGTCACCGGCAAGATGGTGGCCGCCCTCCGGCGTCTCGGCTTTGACAAGGTCTATGACACCAACTTCGGCGCGGACCTGACCATCATGGAGGAGGCCAACGAGCTGATAAACCGTATCAAAAACGGCGGCGTCCTGCCCATGATCACCTCCTGCTCCCCCGGCTGGGTCAACTACGCCGAGTATTACTACGGGGACCAGCTGGACCATCTCAGCTCCTGCAAGTCCCCCCACGAGATGTTCGGCGCCATCGTGAAGAGCTACTTTGCCGAGAAGAACGGCCTTGACCCCAAAAACATCTTTGTGGTCTCCGTCATGCCCTGCACCGCCAAGAAGTTTGAGAAGGAGCGGGACCAGCTCAAGAACGCGGACGGCCTGCCCGATGTGGACTGCGTTCTCACCACCCGTGAGCTGGGCGATCTCATCCGCCGCTCGGGTATCAACTTTGCAAAGCTCCCCGACGAGGAGTTTGACCAGGACCTCCTGGGCGAGTATTCCGGCGCCGGCGTTATCTTCGGCGTCACCGGCGGCGTCATGGAGGCGGCCCTCAGGACCGCGTACCACGCCCTCACGGGCCGGGAGCATGACCTCATCAGGTTCGAGCAGGTCCGCGGCTTTGACGGCATCAAGGAGGCCAGCATCGATATCGACGGCCAGATCATCAACGTGGCCGTGGCCCACGGCATGAAGAACGCCAAGGTCCTGATGGATGAGGTCCGTGCCGGTACCAGCAAGTACACCTTCATCGAGATCATGGGGTGCCCCGGCGGGTGCATCGCCGGCGGCGGCCAGCCCTATGTGAAGCCCTGCTTCCTGCCCAATGAGGACATCGACATCCTGGACACCTACAAGCAAAAGCGCGCCGCCGCCCTCTATAGCGAGGACGAGCGCCAGACCGTCCGCCAGTCCCACAACAACACCCAGATCCAGAAGCTCTACGCCGACTACCTGGGCGAGCCCTGCGGACACCGCGCCCACGAGCTTCTCCACACCACCTACGCCGCCAGAGAGCGGTTCAACTAAGCGCCATACGCCCCCCGGCGGAGCCGGGGGGCGTTTTCCTTTGCTCAATTCATCCGAAAACCCCATACTAATATCTAATTAAAACAAGCCATTCGCGCCGGTCTTTTTCGCGCCATGCTGCGTCAGCCGCCTTGGGAATACATGCAGTATTCCCTGCGGTGTCTTTCTTGTCTGACACGAAAAATCCTTGCCGCTCGGTGTCTCCTTTTAAATAGATATTAGTATCAGAATGTGACCCCCGCCAGATCCAGGGCTATGCCTGTGAGTATGGCTGAGACGAGGGTGAAGGCCAGGATCTTCACATTGTCCCTCATGGCCCGGCGGTTTATGCGAAACAGGACCAGGAGGCCCACGCCGGAGGCGGTGAGGAGGCCCGCCATCATGCTGCCGGCGGTCATGGCGCCGGAGAGGTAAAGCTCCGTGATGATGATGCTGGCAGCGCAGTTGGGGATAAGACCCACGAGGCCCGAGAGGATGGGGCCGAGGACGGGCCTATTCAAAATGAGGCCCGAAAGCGTCTCCTCGCCCACGAAATGGAGGAGGAGTCCCAGCGCCAGGTTGATGGCCAGGACGAAGCCCGCGATCTGCAGGGTGTGCAGAAGGGCGGAGAGAAAGACGCCCCGCTCCTCACAGCCGCAGTTTTCCTCCTCGCAAAGCTCGTGCAGGTCCACCCGCTCGCCCTCGTGCCGGCAGAGACGAAAGAGCTTGTCCGCCGCAAGTCCGAACAGGATCCCGGCCAGGACCTTGAAGCCCAGGAGCTTCAAAATGGTCAGGGGAGGGACGGCGGAGGAGATCAGGATGGGCAGCATCTCGTCCGAGGTGGACAGAAACACCGCGATCAGCGTCCCGGCGGAAATGAGCCGCTGGGCAAAGAGGTTGGACGCCGAGGCGGAAAAGCCGCACTGGGGAACGATGCCCACCACCGACCCAATGACCGGGCCCAACACCCCCGACTGGCGGACCAGCTTCAGCGAGCCCTTTTCGGCCTTCTCCTCGATGAACTCCAGCACCAGATAGGTGAAAAACAGAAAGGGAAGCAGCTTCAATGTGTCCAAAGCCGCGTCCGACAAAACCTCAAGCATGAAATGCCTCCAAACAAATTGTTGCAACAAATAATTTTATCATTATTTTGTCAAATTGGCAAGGGAAACTTTTCTTTTGCCGGAAGATGTGATACAATACTGTTAGATTGTGGACCCCGTGCGGCTGTCGCCGCGTGGGGAGAGGAGGAGCGAACATGGCGGGGTTCCCGGGCCGCTGGGGAACGGGAAACTGTCGCGTGTTCCGGGACGACGAGGAAGGAGGCGCGGCATGGATATGCTTGAAACGCCGGTCCAATATATCAAGGGCGTCGGTGAGCAGAGGGCAAAGGCCTTCGCCAAGCTGGGCGTGGAGACCCTCAGGGACCTGGTCATGGCTTTCCCGCGCGCTTACGACGACAGGACGGAGGTCAAGACCATCTCCCAGCTCCAATTTGGCGACGCGTGCTGTGTCAGCGCCACCGTGGCCGCGCCGGCGAAGCTCTCCAGAGTGCGGCGGGGCCTTGACATCACCAGATGCGCGGTGGTGGACGAGACGGCCCGGATGACCGTGACCTTTTTCAACCAGAGCTACGTGGGGAAGAACCTGATCCCCGGTGAGAGCTACATCTTCTACGGCCGGGTGACGGGGCGCATCGGCGCGCCGGAGATGCAAAACCCGGTGATGGAGAGGGAGTCCCTTCCGCCGGCCTTTACCCGGCGCATCGTGCCGGTCTATCGCATGACGGCGGGGCTGTCCCAGCGGGTCGTCGCCAACGCCGTCCGCCAGGGACTGGAAAAATGTGGGGAGGAGCTTCCCGAACAGCTCCCGGCCTACATCCGAGAGCGCTACCGGCTGGCCCAGACCAGGTTCGCCTATGAAAATATCCACTTTCCCCGGGATAAGGAGAGCCTGGAGCTTGCGCGGCGCCGGCTCATATTCGAGGAATTTTTCATTCTCAGCTGTACCCTGGCCTTTATGCGCTCCCGCCAGCAGGAGAAGTCCGGCAAGCGGATCCGCGTCCCCGACATGACGCCCTTTTTCGAGGCCCTGCCCTTCGCCCTCACCGGGGCCCAAAGACGGGCGGTGGACGACATTCTGCGCGATCTCTCCGGCGACCGCCCCATGTCGCGGCTCGTCCAAGGCGACGTGGGCTCCGGCAAGACGGCGGTGGCCGCGGCGGCGGCCTACGCCGTCATCAGGGACGGCCGTCAGACGGCTTTCATGGCCCCCACGGAGATTTTGGCCGAACAGCACTTTGCAACTCTCTCTAAGCTTCTTGCGCCTCTCGGCGTTTGCGTGGACCTGCTCACCGGTGGGCTCACGGCCAAGCAGAAGCGGGAGGCCCAGGGGCGGCTCAAGTCGGGGGAGACTCAACTGGTTATCGGCACCCACGCCCTCATATCCGACAGCGTGGAATTTGCGGATCTTGGCCTCATCATCGCCGACGAGCAGCACCGCTTCGGCGTCCAGCAGAGGGCGGCCCTTTCGGACAAGGGCGACGCGCCCCACGTGCTGGTCATGTCCGCCACCCCCATCCCGCGCACCCTGGCGCTGATCGTCTATGGGGACCTGGACGTTTCCGTCATTGACGAGCTTCCCCCCGGCCGGCAGACCGTCGACACCTTCCTTGTGGGGGAGGACAAGCGACAGCGGCTCTATGGCTTCATCCGGAAGCACGTATCCGAGGGCCGGCAGGTGTTCATCGTTTGCCCCGCGGTGGAGGAGTCGGAGGAGAACCCGGACGGACTTAAATCCGTAAAGGAGTACGCCGGAGAGCTTTCGGAGAAGGTGTTCCCGGATCTGCGGGTGGCCCTGGTCCACGGGAAGCTGAAGCCGAAGGAGAAAAATGGGGTGATGGAGGCATTTGCCGCCGGAAAGATCGACATCCTCGTGGCCACCACGGTCATTGAGGTGGGGGTGGACGTGCCCAACGCCACGCTGATGGTGGTGGAGAACGCCGACAGGTTTGGCCTTTCCCAGCTCCACCAGCTCCGGGGACGTGTGGGGCGCGGGCAGTATAAATCCACCTGCGTACTCATCCGCCAGGGCGGGGGAGAGGCCGCCGCCCAGCGGCTGCGGGCCTTCTGCAAAACCACCGACGGCTTTAAGATCGCCGAGGAGGACCTGCGCATACGGGGACCCGGTGATTTCTTCGGCTCACGCCAGAGCGGCCTTCCCGACATGAACATCGCCAGCTTTGCCACGGATCTCGACATGCTGAAAACCGCCCAGCAGGCGGCGAAGGAGCTTCTGGAGGACGACCCGGAGCTTTCAAGGCCTGAAAACGCCGTCCTCCGGCAGAGCGTTACCCGAATGCTGATGAAGAACAGGGGGACACTGAATTGACGCTGCCCGAAAGGATACGGAAGATCGTCGGTGATTTGCCCTTTGAGGCCGACAGGATCGGCATGTCCGGCGCGGGGGTCCGGCTCTACCCGGATGCGGTCCTGAAAATATCCCGCGACGACGGCAGCGCCCGCCGGGAGGCCGGGATCATGGAGTGGCTTCGCGGGAAGCTTCCCGTGCCGGAGATCCTGGCCTGTGAGAGGGAAAACGGACACCAATTCTTACTGATGACCCGCCTGCCCGGCGTGATGCTTTGTGAGGGAAGCGTCCTTGCGGATCCGCTTCATGTGACCGGACTTCTGGCCGAGGCTCTGGAAACGGTCGGATCAGTAGACATTGCCGGGTGCCCCGGCGGGGCGGGCCTGGACACCGAGCTTGCCATTGCCCGGGAGCATGTGGAGAGGGGAGAGGTGGACGTGGAGAACACCGACCCCGCCACCTTCGGCCCCGGGGGGTTCCGGGACCCGGAGCATCTGCTCCGTTGGCTTGAGGAAAACCGCCCCTCGGAATCGCCCGCCTTCACCCACGGGGACATGTGTCTGCCCAACATCTTCACCGAAAACGGCAAAATCTCCGGCTTGCTCGACCTGGGCGGCGCGGGAGTCGGCGACCCGTACCGGGACTACGCCATCGCCCGCCGGAGCCTTCACGACAACCTGGACGGCCATCATGGTCACTCCTGTCCCGGCTTTGACGCGGATGTGCTTTTTGACATTCTGGGCATATCCCCGGACCGGGAGAAGCTGCGATATTACGCGCTGCTGGACGAGCTGTTTTGATCAGAGAATATCCCCGCCGGATTTACCGCAGACGCATAAGGAAGGATTCGAAAGCATCAATTAAATATAACTTAACTGGATCAACATGACCAAAGACAAAAGACGGTTCAGAGAGCAAAAAAAGCTTTCTGTACCGCCTTTTCTTATCTTCAAATCGGAACCCGCTTTCCGAGCCTTGGTTTGACAAGCCTATGCTTTATCTAACTTTCGGTTGGAAACTCTGCCCCCAAAAATGCCGCCCGCAAATGCAGGCGGCATAAAGAGTTATCTTACTTTCTCAATCGGCATCCAAATCTGAACGTTGCGCTCTGCCTTTGGCAGCCAATGATAGACGGCAAGTTCGGGAGCATTTTTGAGCTGAAAGCCCATTTCCGGCATCCACTCCGTCAAGATCTGTATTCTCAAATTCAGCAGGTCAAAATAATGACAAATAGTGCTTTTGACGTCCTTTGTTTCAAAAACAGCATAAGTGGTTTCGGGGATAATAATGTTTTGAAGCCCTAAGTCCTCAACAAAATCGACGCCGGTGACCTCTCTGTTGTAAAGATTCTCTCTTTCATAATCATCCAACAGATGGCAGTAATAATAGTCATAACCTTCATCCGTGATATTGGTGATCACGCAATGGGCGTCCGGATGCTTGCCGGATGCGCCGCGAAGGAACCACTGTTTTCCCCTTGTCGTTACAAAAAGTTGTTCCTCCTGCCGCTCTCTTTCCTTGCCGTAGGGTACGCCGGTAAAATGCGCTTTGTATCCCGTCAAAATCATTTCCGGCTTCTTTTCAATTCTGTAATCCATAAGTTTACCGCCTTCCAAAGAAAATTTCAGTACAAGTCGGGAATAGGATTTCAGCATACTGCCGTTGCCGCGAGCCTGCGACGGCAAAATACCGTGGAAATTCCGAAATGCTTTTGCAAAGCTGTCCGGACTTTCATAGCCATACTTGAGCGCGACGTCAAGCACTTTGGCATCGCTTGCAACGAGTTCTGCGCCCGCAAGCGATAATCTGCGACTGCGGATATACTCGCCTACAGTAAAACCGCAAAGAATACTGAACACGCGCTGAAAGTGCCAGCTCGATGAAAAGCTCTGCGCAGCGACCTTCTCGTAATCGATTGTTTCTGTCAGATGTTCTTCGATATAGTCGATCGCTTTTTGCAGCCCGGTAATCCAGTCCATGCTCTCCCTCCTTGTCTGCTCATATTTTACCAAAAGGCGGTTTTACTTTCCCGATATCCTGTGCGGAGTTTTATCGGGCGTGTTTTACCGCGGCGTACAGGATGGCAAATACAGGATCTCACTTTTGTGCTTTATTTAGTCTTTCGCTTTTTTTCAACTTCATTATAGTCTGAAAATATGACTTTTTCTACCGTTATTCGCAGAAAAGCGGAGGCAAGCATAAAAAGTGGAAAGGCGCAGTCCTTAAAACTGCACCTTCCCGTTCCATTTGAAATTGCTTCCTTATCAGCCCGCCGGATTTCCGGCGGGGGTCATTTAATTTTTTAGGAGCTTATTTCTTCGCCTTGTTTCCGGAGAGCAAAACGTTGGCCAGGATGCCAAGGATCAGGGCGCAGGCGACCTCGGTGATGGTGACCTCGCCGAAGGAGACGGACATGCCGCCCACGCCGGCGATGAGGATCACGGAGACCACAAAGAGGTTGTGGTTGTCATTGAGGTCCACGTTCTGGATCATCTTGAGTCCGGAGACGGCGATGAAGCCGTAGAGGGCGATGCAGACGCCGCCCATGACGCAGCTGGGGATGGTGGCCAGGAAGGTGGCGAAGGGGCCGAAGAAGCTGATAACGATGGCCAGAACGGCGGTGTAGAGGATGGTGACCACGGAGGCGTTGCCGGAGATGGCGACGCAACCCACGCTCTCACCGTAGGTGGTGTTGGGGCAGCCGCCGAAAATGGCACCGGCGATGGAGCCCACGCCGTCGCCCAGGAGCGTGTTGGCAAGGCCGGGGTCCTTGAGAAGGTCCGAGCCGATGATGGAGGAGAGGTTCTTGTGGTCGGCGATATGCTCGGCAAAGACCACGAAGGCCACGGGCGCGTAAGCTACGGCCAGGGTGGCCAGGTACGTCCCGTCGACGCCGGACAGGCCCTTGGCGGCCTTGAGGAAGGTGAAGTCGGGGATCCAGGTCATGGTGTCAAATTTGCTGAAATCGATGATCTGCAGGGCAAGACTGTCGGTGGCGCGGCCAATGAGGGTGAAGCAGAGGGCTGCCAGATATCCGGCCAGGATGCCGATGATGAAGGGGATCATCTTGACCATCTTCTTGCCGTAGACGGAGCAGACCATGGTGACGGCCAGGGTCACAAGGCCGCAGACGACACACACGTAGGTGGAGGCGCCGGCCTGCACGGCCCCGGTGGTGCCCAGAAGGTCGCCCACGGCGTTGCCGGCCAGGCTCAGTCCGATGATGGCTACGGTGGGCCCAATGATGACAGGGGGCATCAGCTTGTCGATCCACCGGACGCCCACGGCCTTGATGACGAGAGCGATGACCACGTACACAAGGCCCGCCATCAGAGCGCCGATGATGAGGCCCGCGTAGCCGATCTCAACGGAGACGGCGCCGGCGAAGGCGGCGTTCATGGAGCCGATGAAGGCGAAGGAGCTTCCCAGGAACACGGGGCTTTTAAACCTGGTGAAGCACAGGTATACGAGGGTTCCGACGCCCGCGCCGAACAGGGCGGCGGTCTGGCTCATGCCGTTTCCCACGATACCCGGCACCGCGATGGTGGCCGCCATGATGGCCAGCAGCTGCTGCAGCGCGAAGACCAGGGTCTTGGCGAAGCCGGGCTTGTCCTTGATGTTGTAAGTAAGATTCATGCTGTTTTTCCTCCCCAAATACATATGTTTATATTGAGATATGGAATCACGCTGAGGAAAATATATCACCATATCTGTCCCCCTGTCAAGCAATTCCACACAACACGTTGATTTTTGTCGAAAAGGATAAAAAAGCCCGGACCCGGCGGCGAAAATAGGTGTAATATTATTTTCACGAAACGGTTGAAATGCGGCGGAAAATGGTTTAAAATAATAACGTATTTTCACTTTGGAGGGATAATTCGATGAAGACCCCGTTCGCGAGCAGGGAGAAATTTGAGGAGATCGCCGCCCGGTACGGCACTCCCATATACGTATACGACGAGCGCGGCATCCGGGAAAACGCCCGTCGGTTGAACCGCGCGTTCTCCTGGAACCCCGGCTATAAGGAGTATTTTGCCGTCAAGGCCACCCCCACACCGAAGATCCTGAAGATACTCAAAGAGGAGGGCTGCGGCGTGGACTGCTCCAGCCTCACGGAGCTTATGATGAGCGAGCGCTGCGGCTTTTCGGGCAATGAGATCATGTTCTCCTCCAACGAGACCCCCGAGGCCGACATGAAGAAGGCCAGGGAGCTGGGCGCGTACATAAATCTGGACGACTACACGCACGTGAAGTTCCTCAATGACCTGTGCGGCATCCCCGAGACCGTCTGCTGCCGCTTCAACCCCGGCGGCGTGTTCTCCGTGGCCAACCAGATCATGGACAATCCCCGGGACGCCAAGTACGGCATGACGAGAGGGCAGATGAAGAGCGCCTACCGGGACCTTCTGGCCCTGGGCGCCAAAAGCTTCGGTATCCACGCCTTTCTGGTCTCCAACGCCATCTTCAACGAGTATTACCCCATGATGGCCAGACAGCTTTTTGAGCTGGCCGTGGAGCTTCACCGGGCCACCGGCGCTCATATTGAGTTTGTGAACCTGTCCGGGGGCATCGGCATCCCTTACTATCCCGACCAGCTCTCGCCCAATATCGATATCATCGCCGCCGGCGTCCGGGAGGCCTACAACGAGGTCCTGGTCCCCGCCGGGATGGGGGATGTGAGGATCTTCACCGAGCTGGGCCGTTACATGCTGGGTCCCTACGGGTGCCTTCTCACCCGCGCCATCCACGAGAAGCACATCTACAAGGAGTACATAGGCGTGGACGCCTGCGCCTGCAACCTGATGCGCCCGGCCATGTACGGCGCCTACCACCACATCACCGTCCTGGGCAAGGAGGACGCCCCCCACGACCACCTGTACGACGTGGTGGGGAGCCTGTGCGAAAATAACGACAAGTTCGCCATTGACCGGGAGCTTCCCGAGATTGACACCGGCGACCTGCTGGTCATCCACGACACCGGCGCCCACGGCCACGCCATGGGCTACAACTATAACGGCAAGCTGCGGTCCGCCGAGGTCCTCTTAAAGGAGGACGGCTCCACCGAGCTGATCCGCCGTGCCGAGACCCCGGACGACTACTTCGCAACGATGATATTCTGAAAAAGCTATCGCCGCCCTTTCGGGCGGCGATGCTTTTTACAGAAACATTTTATACTGATCACCATTCCGGCGAGGAAAGCGGCTCATGCGGCGACGAAAAAGACCGGCGCGAATGAAAGATTTTGATTGGTGATCGGTATTAACCGACAGGGTCATTTATCCTCTCCGCTGTCCTTATCCTCCGCGAAGGGATCCTGCCACTGGCCGGCCTGCTGAGCCTTCTCCTGAAGCTCGGTCCGGCGGGCGTCCTCCAGGGCCTGGGCGCGAAGCTCCCGCATGATGGGGGGGTCGTCCGGCTGGTCCCCGGCCTGGCCGTCCTTATTCTCCACCTCCTCGGGGGAGGGGACGGTACCGTGTTGGATGAGGTATTTAAACTGCTCGCCGGTCATGGACTCATGCTCCAGAAGGTACTCGGCGGAGGTGACGACGATGTCCCGGTGTTCGGTCAGGATCTCCTCGCACTTTTTGGACGCCTCGTCAAAGATGTGCTTGACCTCCTCGTCGATCATGGCGGCGGTCTCCTCGGAGTAGGACTTGGTGGTGCCGAAGTCGCGGCCGATGAAGATGGAGTGGTCGGAGCTGTCGAAGCTGATGGGACCCAGCCGCTCGCTCATGCCGTAGCGGGTGACCATGGCGCGGGCCAGATTGGAGGCGGACTGGATATCCCCCGAGGCGCCGGTGGATATATCGTCCAGGAACAGCTTCTCGGCGATACGCCCGCCAAGGCTCATGACGATCTCCTCGAACATCTCGGACCTTGACTTGTAGTTTTCCAGATCCTCCTCGGGCCTGAACAGCGTATAGCCGCCGGCCTGGCCCCGGGGGACGATGGTGATATAGTGTACGGGGTCGGTGTGCTTCAGGAACATGCCCGTGACGGCGTGGCCGGACTCGTGGTAGGCGGTGAGCCTCCGGGCCTTGTCCGACATTTTCCGGGACTTCTTCTCGGGGCCCATCTGGACCTTCAGGATGGCCTCGTCCACGTCGGCCATGGTGATGAAGGGACGGCAGTTGCGGGCGGCCAGAAGGGCGGCCTCGTTCATCACGTTCTCCAGATCCGCGCCGGTGAAGCCGGGGGTGCCGCGGGCGATGCTGGCAAGATCCACGTCGTCCCCCAGGGACTTGCCCCGGGAGTGGATCCTCAGAATGGCCTCGCGGCCCTTGATATCGGGGACGCCCACGAAGATCTGCCTGTCAAACCGTCCGGGCCGCAGAAGGGCGGAGTCCAGGATATCGGCCCGGTTGGTGGCCGCCATGACGATGACGCCCTCGTTGGTGTTGAAGCCGTCCATCTCCACCAGGAGCTGGTTCAACGTCTGCTCACGCTCGTCGTGTCCGCCGCCCAGGCCGGAGCCGCGCTGACGGCCCACGGCGTCGATCTCGTCGATGAAAACGATGGCGGGGGAGAGCTTCTTGGCCTGGTCGAAGAGGTCGCGCACACGGGAGGCGCCCACGCCCACATAAAGCTCCACGAAATCGGAGCCGGAGATGGACAAAAACTGGACGTTGGCCTCGCCGGCCACGGCCTTGGCCAGGAGTG
>CANQSU010000076.1 GCA_947626585.1 uncultured Oscillospiraceae bacterium | reverse complement strand
TCAGCTTTGGGGCTATTGGGTGAAGTGTCCACTCAAGGCCCAACAATGGGCACAAATTGGCCAATTCTTTCGCGGCGGAGTTTTTGAAAAACTTTTTGCGAATCTCTTGACAACTCCCCGCCGATTTGCTATACTATAAGGGAATCAAAAGGGCGTCGCCCTTGGAAAGGAGTCACGACATGATAACGAAGACAATAGGCCAACTCGCTGGTCTTAACGGCTCAGATTATAGCAGAATGCCGACGTCTGACCTCCGCGAGATTCTTCAGTCGTCCGTCCGTCTTGTGAACCGGTCACTCAACCAAAGCAGAAAAGCAGAGGCGACCTGGGGTCTCGAATCGAAGAGTCTGACGGAGTTCTCTCAAAGATACAGCCGGGCGGCATACAATAAGAACATGACACGCGGCGAGCTTGTGAGCGAACTCTCTGCAATCAGCCAGTATTTCAGGGGAGAGGACAGAACACAGGCACAGCTCCGCGACCGCTGGATTAAGTATTCTCAGCATTTGCTCGGTGCGTATATCGACCTGTCGAAAGGGATAGTCGTCAACGAGCAGGAGGCCGAGAAGATTATGAGGGAATACCTCCGCGACAAGGGCGTAAAGGATGTCGGAAAGATATCCCGGCGGGATTTGCCCGGACGGTTTGCGGCGAACGTCCCGAAAGAGTTCGTTACGAACTTCTCGCGCGTCATGCGCTCGCTCCGCGAAGAGCCTCAATTCCGCTCCCTACCGAGCAAAATCTATATCCAGCTTATGCGCGAGTACGTCAACGAATACCGCCACCATCCGGATTATTCTTTCGATGATTGGATGGCGTGGCTCACAGATAGAGCGGCCTATCTGCTTATCCAATACGAGCGCGAGTTCTCCGGACGCGTCACATTTGGGGGCGAGTTTTGATGGTAATTTTAGGACATGAGATTCTCGAACCCGACGATTATGCGGGACTCTTCGAGCCTCTGTATAATGCCGCGACTGTCGGGAAGAAATCCCTCCTAAATTTACCCCTCGCGTTCGATATCGAGGCGTCGTCTTTTCGGGACTCGTCGGGGCTCAAGAGGGCGACGATGTATATGTGGCAATTTGCCGCAGATGAGAACGTGACGGTCGGCAGGACGTGGGCGCAGTTCGTGCAACTAATAAGCGCACTAAACAACACCCTCGAAGAGCTCCAGACGACCGCGATTGTTTGGGTTCACAATTTGGGCTATGAGTTCCAATGGATTCGTCACCTGCTCCACTTTGACAAAGTCTTCGCGATAGGTTCGCGAGAGCCTGTTTATGGATGGGTCGGTCGGGTTCAATTTCGATGCTCTTATAAAGAGTCGGGTTATTCTCTCCGCAAAATAGGGCTCGACCTCGACGACCCCGAGATTCGGAAGAGGGTCGGCGACCTCGATTATCGTCTTGTTCGTCATTCCGAGACGCCTCTCACCCAAAAAGAGCTCGAATATGGGGTCGCCGATGTCATAGTCCTCAGCCGGTACATCAAAGGAAAAATAAAGCAACTCGGAGGACTCGACCAAGTTCTCCTCACAAAGACCGCATACGTCCGCCAAGACATGCGAGAATATTGCTTCGACGAGAAGAACCAGAGACCCGGTGAGGCGTCATATAGGAATCGAATCAGGCGAATGACTATGACCCCGGAAGAGTATCTCCTACTCCGCCGGGCATTCGCCGGAGGGTTCACCCACGCCGCCCCGTTCTCGGTGAATCAAACGCTCCACAACGTCGCGAGCCGGGATATCTCCTCATCCTATCCGACGACGATTTTGACCGAGACGTTCCCAATGTCGACCGGTTGGAAAGTAGAGGTCAACAGCCGCGAGCAGTTTGAAGAGCTTCTGACCCGATACCATATGGTCTTCGATGTCCACTTCAAAGGACTAAAGGCGAAAGTAGACTATGACTATCCCATATCGTCGAGCAAGTGTTGGCATGTCGAGGACGGGAACGTCATAAAAGGAACACAAGGGCGCGTCGTGACTTATAACGGGCGCGTCGCTGAAGCCGACGATTTATATACCAGCATTACGAATATCGACTTCAGCTATATCGAGGCGTTTTACACCTGGGACTCGATGGCAGTCGGGAACTGTTGGGTTTATCAGCGCGGATATTTACCCCGTCAGTTTGTCGAGCGGATGCTCTACTACTACAAGCTCAAAACGGAATATAAGGACGTCAAGGGCAAAGAGGCCGAGTATCTCTGGGCAAAGGAGAACCTGAACTCTCTTTATGGGATGATGGTCATGGACATCGTCCGAGGCGAGTTTGGGGTTGACGATGACGGTTACTGGAACGACGAACTCAACCCGGAGGAAGTCTTCGAGAGCAACCAACCAAACGATGAAGACTTCTTCTATGACCTATCGACAAAGATTAAACGCTATAACAACAACCGGACGCGATTTCTCTGCTATGTGTGGGGTGTGTTCGTCACATCTTACGCCCGCCGAAATCTCTTTCTCTCCATTATGGAAGCCGGCTTCGACCATGTATATGCTGACACAGACAGCGACAAAATACTACACCCTGAGGAACACGCGGCATTTTATGAGCGATACAATAAGAACATCGCCGAGAAATGCGACCGAGCCTGTAAATACCACGGAATCGACCCGGAGCTCTCCAGACCGAAGACCCCGAAAGGAGTACAGAAACAGCTCGGAATCTTCGACAAAGACGGGGAATATGTGACATTCAAAACCCTCGGCGCGAAACGCTACCTCGCGACGGAGTACAACAAGCTCGGCGAGTGTGTCCTACACTCCACAGTCGCCGGCGTCAGTAAGTCAGGACTCCCCCAGTATTTAGCCCCAGACAAAATCGTCGTCACCCGTGACGACTACGACGTAATCGTCGACGAGTACGCAGTCGTCGACCCCGAGGATATGCGCCCGTTTGATAAGTTCACGGACGAGATGGTCGTCCCCGCGTCCTACTCCGGGAAGCTGACCCACACCTACATCGACGAACCCACGGAAGGCGACATCGTCGACTATTTGGGAATACCCGGGCACTATTCAGAGCTCTCATCTATCCACCTCGAAGAGACGGACTACGACATGAGCCCCATCGGCGAACTTCTCTCTTTTGCCGCGACGATTCAGCGAAAAACTTGGTGAATCTCTTGACATCGACCCCCTTTTTCGGTTATAATATAGAAAACCGAGAAAGGGGGTTTTACTATGTCGAAAGCGAAATGGGTCAATAAAGCTCTTCGCGACACGTTCGCGTCATATGGCGGATATTGGAATCCGAAGAACAAGGACGCGTCCGTACAGTCGAAAATCGCGTACGCTCTCGCTCAGACGTCCCGGATGTTCCACTGGACAGGACTCCCGGAATCCATCCCGGAGAACGTCTTCGAGCTGATTCTACAGACCGCCGGCGCGGCGTTCCGTCCGAACAGCGGGGAAGGGTCTGAGTTCGTCTTTTGGGCGTCCGAAGGCGGCGAGCCCGACGTCTATTACAGACCGTCTCAGGCTATCGTCGCGAACCCGGCTCTCAATCTGTATAAAGAATACGAAATCGGCGAAGACGTGACGATATTCCGAAACGACACGCTCCAACAGGGACTCATCCCCATGCATTCCAGATATGCGCGCGAGCTCATGGAGAACGAGCTGACGCTCTATAATGTCTCCATCCTGTCCCGGGCACTTTATGCCATGGTTGCGGCTGATGACAACGACGCCGCTGCCGCTGACGCATTCATCGAGGCTCTCGAATCCGGAGACATGCACGCCATTCACTCCTCCAGCTTCTGGGAGAGGCTTCAGATAGTCCCGACGGCGAACAATCCGTGGGAGCTTGTGAAAGCACTCACGGAGCGCGAGCAGTACCTCGCGAGCACATGGAAGGGCGAATATGGTCTTGAAGCGAACTGGAACGCAAAGAGAGAGGCCACCAACGAGGCGGAGGCGGGTATGGGTATCGACGGACTTCTCCCGTTGGTGGATGACATGCTCGCGTGTCGCCGCGAGGGGTGTGACGCGTGGAACAAACTCCACCCAGACGCTCCGATGTCTGTAGAGCTCGCGGGTGCGTGGAAACGTCGGCATGAACTCGCAGACGCAGAACTCGAACAAGAGAAGAAAGGAGGCGACGAGGATGTACAGATTCAGGACGACAATCCGCGACCTGATGCCGAATCTCCTGACGAAGGGGACGGGTCTAATGGAGACGCTGAAGACAGCTCCGTGGAGTGAAAAGGTCACTGACACGGCGACTCTTAACCGCCTTTATTATGCGCATTCAGCGCGGAAATTGGTCTCCCCTCTGCTCCTCGACCTGACAGTCGACGACGAACTCCCGGACGCCTCCGTCCAGACCATCCTCGCGCCGATGCTGATGACCATGTTCGGCGAGAAATGGGCGAAGGACTGGGCGGCGCACAATGCGGAATATAATCCGATATGGAACGTCGACGGCACGGAGAAAGAGACCACCACCCGCACACCGAACCTCACCCGGGACGTCACTGAGTCCCCGGCGGAGACTACGCGGAAGACCGACAGAACGCCCGCCGGCTACACCGACGCGGAGACGTACGACGGATATAAGGAGCAGACCGTCGCCGAGGGTGCGACCGAGAAAGTCCGCGAAATCCCGAACGTCGCGGTCGATAAGTCCACCACCGAGACGGAGACCGGTACGGAAGAGACGAAGCGAGTCAATGACGGGACGGACACAAAGACCACCACCGGCACGGAGTCAACCAAGAGGACGAACGACGACCTCAAGCGTGAAAAGACGACCAGCGGCACAGAGTCCACCCAGAGGACGAACGACGACCTCAAGCGTGAAAAGACGACCAGCGGCACAGACTCCACCCAGAGGACGAACGACGACCTCACGCGGGAGACGAAGACCACCGGGACGGAAACGACCGAGCACAATAACAACGGCCTCACCGAGACCGAGAGCGTCCAAGGGTTCAACGCGTCGAGCTTTACGCCAAGCAAGCAGACCAAGACGACAGGCGGAGACACCGACACCCGGACGCCTAACCTGACAGAGACGGAGACCCAGACGGGCGGCTACACGGACACCCGGACGCCTAACCTGACGGAGACGGAGACCGAGACGGGCGGCTACACGGACACCCGGACGCCTGACCTCACCGAGACCACGAAGCAGACGGGCGGCTACACGGACACCCGGACGCCGATGCTGACAAAACAGACAGACGAGAACGACAGCCTCCACGAGTTCCAGAACGCAAACCCCGACGCCGAGGTCGGCGCGAACGTGACCATCACGGAGCGGGACGGCGGCGAATCTCGGACTATCGAGGGCTCCAAGAGCTCCGTCCGCACATACAACGGCAACGAGTCCGAGACCGAGAAGAACACCACCGACGCCGCCGGGACACGCAAGGAGACCGAGACGGGCGACGAGAAGACCGTCAGAGAGCTCGAACGCGGAGGGAACATCGGGGTCACGATGACCCAGCAGTTGCTCACCGCGGAATATGACCTCAACGCCGCATATATCTTTTTCCGTCAGGTCTTCGACGATATCGACTCCATCCTCACGATTAAGAGCTACGCCGGGAAATCTTTTTAAGATTTCCCCGGCGAACTCTTGACAGAACTGTCCGAATATGATACAATTAACCCAAGAAAGGAGGGTTACTATATGAATAAGCCCTATGGTTATCAGATTCTCGACTTCAAGGGCATCGCCATGACCGCGTCGAGCGGCGAGGTTGTCCCCGGTATCTATTCGGGAATCATGAACGCGAACGGGAAGCTCCTCATCTGTGCGAATCTGAACCTCGATGGTCAGAGCTATCAGACGCCAATCCCTGCAACGTATGACGGCGAAAAACTGATTCTGATGAATGGTTATACGGCAACCGTGACGGAGGAAAGTCAGGTAACTTTTACGAAGGGATGAGCGGCGGGGCGTATATCATCAACCTCGAAGAACTCGCTGGGGGAACCAGTGGCTCTGTATCTAAATAAGCCGTCAACGAGCATCATTAGGTACATGAGCGAGGTTAAAAAAGCGAGAGAGAGCGGATTACCGGTTTTCATCACTGGGCTCATTGGTTTCGAGTACCCGGCGGGACAAACTTGGACACCCGGCTCGCCCATCCCTATCGTATTTGAGGGCGCCAACGGAGGCAATTTCCTAACCGGAATCGCCCCCGGTTATCATGTCGTTGCTACAGGATATTTAACCGACACTCTGTTACTCACAGAAATAAGTTAAAGAAAGGAGATAGAGATATGACTATCAATCAAGCCGCCGAAGCCGTCAACAGCATCACGTCCCAGATTCTCGGCGAGTCCGCGGTGCTGTCCGAAGACCTGAGCAATCTCGTCGATATCGGTCAGCAGGTGCTCAACGGCGCAAATTATGATAATTTCGTCAGGGCTCTCCCTGACGCTATCGGTCGCGTAATCTTTGTCGACCGCATTTACGAAGCCCGCACGTTCGGACTGTTCCGCGATGGCAATGAGTGGGGCGCGCTGACCGAGAAAATCGACGCAACACTCCCCGAGGCGGAGGATTCCGAGGCGTGGGCGCTCCGTGACGGTCAGAGCTATGACCCGAACGTCTTCAGACAGCCGGACGTATCCGTCAAATTCTGGAACAAATTCCAGACCTTCACGATTCCCTATTCCATCGCCCGGAAGCAGGTTCGGAGCGCTTTCACCAACTCCGGCGCGTTCCTTGCGTTCTTTAACATGCTCGAAGTTAAAGTCCGCAACGCGTCCGAGCTGAAGATGGAGGGACTCGCCCGCGCGACGCTCGTCGGTGCAATGGCGGAGGCCATCCACGCCGGCGGGGCGCAGGTCGTCAACGTCCTGAGCCTGTATAATACCGCTTTCCCCGAGGCGACCCTCACCGCCGCGAACTATCGCTATTCCCCCGAGTTTTGGCGCTTTTTCGCCGCGACCGTGATGACGGTGTCCGACCATCTGGAGGATTACTCGACGCTCTTCAACGCCGCCAAGTCCCAGAGGTTCAGCCCGAAGAGCCGTCAGAACGTCGTCCTCCTGAGCGACGCCCGCAACTATGCGAACGCATACCTCCAGAGCGGCGTCTTTCACGACCAATTCACTCGCCTCCCGGACGCCAAGAGTATTAACTACTGGCAGGGCACGGGCACGGGCTACGACTGGGCGTCTCAGGCGAAAATCGAGGTCACCTCTCCGAGCGGTCAGTCCGTCAGTCAGGACGGCGTCCTCGGCGCAATCCTCGACCACGACGCCGCCGGCGTGACGAACCTCTCGAACGAGACCCGCGCGCAGTACAACGCCCCCGGCGATTTCGTGAACTACTGGCTCGAACATTTCGCCGGATACCGCATCGACACCGGCGAGAACTGTGTCGTCTTCGTCGCGGCTGACGATTAACGGATATCTCGCTATCATATCAACGACGGGCAGACGCCCCGGCGGCTGATTCGCTCCCGCCGGGGCGTCTAATTATTAGGAAAGGAGATTATAATATGGCATCGTTTCAAATAATCAGGGTTCAGACACCGAGCCGTATCGTGGGCGTGTCCCTCATGGGAATCAACAACAACGCCTCAAATCAGCCCATCGTCTCGTATAACGGCTCGCTGTCGAACGGTTCGGTTTTCGCCAATTATACGAATAAATATATCCCGGTCGACATCACAGGGCGAGCGAACCTCTTCGAGCAAATCGTCGCGGAGCTCTCACCGCTCGCACAAACCGACCTCAACGCGGGGCGGACGTATTCGTACGATTGCGCGGTCATGCTCGCGGACAACACGCCCGACCCGAACCGCGTGCTCACGGTTCAGGCGAAGAAATACCTCCAGCCGAGCAAACCGTCCAACTTCGACACAGACGGCAACGGATGGAATGACCAGACGATAAAAGTCGACGGCGCAAACTTCTCCGTCCCGAAAGAGTACGTCGAATTTAACGAGTGGGGTCAGGAATTCGTCGGCTGGACGTTCGACTTCAAGGTGAAAAATCAGGGATACACGTCGAACTCGATGATTTCCATGTCCAACTTCTCGACTGTAAGCCTCCGGCGTCAGGGTCTAAATTCAAACGTGACTATCTACCAACAGCTCGATTCTCTCTTCCTCTCGTTCGGTTACGTGACGAAGTACGAAGGCGAGCATAGCTACGGGAACGACAACGAGAAATATTTCCTCGACCGGACGATAATCTGCTTTCAGCACGGCGTCACGTGGATTAAAGAGGGACTTGTCGGAACTCCATATTATACCATGTACACACCGAACGCAAACGGGCCCCGACTGACGGAAAATTTGGCTTTCTGTACGTTCCTCGATGGGTCGTCTATGATGACCTCCCCGAGACCCGCAGACATGGGCCCAATTTCCACCCAGACCGTCAGCGACTTCAACCAGGGCGCGTCCGGCGAGGGCGGAAAAGATATGACCTGGGGCGGCGGTACGCTCACGGATGACGACAACGGAATCGTCCAAGGCGACCTCATCGACAGCGTCACGACCGGGCACAGCGGCGGCGTCATCAATAAGGGCGACGGGGATACGTTCGGACAGGGTCTCGTCGGTCTGAATCAGGCGGGCGGTTATCTCATGATAGCGTCTAACTGGTCGCTCTGTGGGCAGTTGTTCGATAGAATATTCGGACAAGAACCTATCGACGCTCTCCTCGACCGACTCAATAACATGTTCCAGTCTCCGCTCGATGTCGTCATCAGCGCGAAACAATTTCCCTTCACGGTCGCGGAAGGTTCGACCGTGACGGTCTCGTGTGGCGGAACGGCACTTATGGGCGGGATATCGCTTCCGTCCCAATTCATCACTATCGACCTCGGGGTCGTTCACATCGACGCGACATATGGCACGTTCCTCGATTATCGGTGTTCGTACCGGATATATGTCCCTTATGTCGGATGGCAGACTCTCGACCCCCACGACGTCGTCGGTCGCGACTTACATCTCGTTTATAACGTCGACCTCGCGAGCGGCGCGTTCGCGGCGATGCTGGAGATATCCGGGGAGACATTGGATAAAAAATTCAAAACCCAAGCCCCGCTCTATCAGTGGAGCGGCGAAATGGGTCTCGATATCCCGCTGAAATCCGCATCCGTGGACACGTCGAAAATGCTCTCCATGCTCGGCGGGTTTTTGCCCGTCGGCGGCTCTCCGGCAATCCCCGACACGGTATCGTCCACCGTCAAGACCATGTACGGCTCGAAAGGGCAGGAAGTGGGACGCGTCGAGACGACGGAAACGATTCCCGGACGCGCGGCTGTTCCGGCGAAAGTAAGCGGTGGAAATGTCTTAGAGAGTGTATACGGGGCGGCGACAAGCGGCACTCAGCCGGTAAGCGGCGGAGGCTCTGTGTCCGGGGTGTCCGGATATCTCGGACTCTCTCAGGCGGTCGTCGCAATTACGCGCCCGCTGTCCGCATATCCGGCCGGGTACAACAAACAATACGGCTATGTCTCCCAAGTGTCCGGACATGTGGGGGACTCCGAGGGATACACACAGCTCGCGACGTGGACGCCTGACGTCCCGGCGACGGACGGGGAAATCGCCCGCCTCGACGCGATACTCCGGAGCGGATACTGGAACACCGGCGCGAATCAAATCTCAGACCCTCCGGCGGGTACTGGGTTCGGAATCGGACTTTATACTACCTCGGACGCGGAGAGAAGCACGAAGAAAACCGTCTCCGAAGTCGCGACCGTGAGCGGCACACTGAAGGCAGGCTCTTCGGTCGTCGACCCCGTAATCGAGCGGGTCGCCGCCTCCGCCGACATTGTCCGCGCAAATTACGCCTACATTCCGGCGTTTGGTCGTTACTACTTCGTCACGGACATCGCGGCAGACGAAACGAGCGGACTCTGGAGAGTGTCGCTGTCTTGCGACGTCCTCTCTACATACTGGGAACAGGCCGCCGCCTGTGATTGTATTTTTGCCCGCGTAGAAAGTGACGGGTTGGCACAGAAAGCGCTATCCGACCCGCTCTTCCCTATATCGTCCGAGTCTTGGACGGAGACGAAATCGTTCCCGCAAAAATTCCCGCACTATGCCGGCGGGGAGGGGCGGGCCGATTTGGTGTTCACCCTTATCGGTTGTCAGACCGCGAGCGTTTGAGGGCATAAAGAGACCCCGGGGAGAAATTCCCCGGGGTTCGTTTTAGTCTTTGGAGATTTTGGAGATGAGCTCGGTAATGGCGACCCTGAGGTCTGTGATTGCGTCCTTGAGGGCGTTCGTCTCCTCTTTGTGGCTCTTGTTCTGCTCCGTCATGTACCAGAACAGAGCCCCGCACATCACGACCGGAAACCCGACGGTTGATATCGCCGTCACAATTGCCTGAATGTCCACGGTTAAACCTCCTTCCCGCCGGCTAAGAGCACCCAGCCCGCGCCCGACTTGAGGCGTCCGTAGCCGTCTTTCTCTTCGATTATGGTGTAAGTGCCTTTCGGGCACTGGCGCAACACTTTCGGGAGAATGGGAGGAGCGTCGACGATAGGAGTCCCGGCGGTCGCCCACAAATAGGGGCATTTTCCGACGATTTCGGGCTCTTTCGGTTCGGCGATTCCGGCGAGGCGGGTGTTGATACGACCCGCGATTTCCGTGAGGCGGTCGAACATGTAATCACCCGGACAGGACTTATTCGCATACCAGCGATGTACAGTGATGAGCAGTTCGTTCGAGGGGGTCTTGTACGCGAGGGCTGTGTCCTTGTCCGGAATCCAGACGACCCGGTCTTTCTTATACCGGCGGCAGATGTCAACCGCGAGGTCGATGAATGCCTCGATTGCGGCGTCGTTCATGCGATAGGGGTCGACGTTCTCGCTCGCGATTTCGACAGTGATGGCTCTCTGGTCGTTGTATTCGCTCGACGTACACCACGAGCGAAAGTCCTCGTCGACGATGCCGACGATTTTTCCGTCGTAAGAGATGCCGTAGTTAGACGACGCCTGACGGGACGGAGATGCGAACATCTCCTCGAAGCGGGACGCCGCCGCCTGACCGACGACACAGTGAGGGGACAAACGAGAGACCGGCTCAGTCCTCTTCCCGGAATGGTTCGGGCTGAATGCACCCGACTTAACGCACAAACTCGAAAACATGATATAATCCTCCTTTATAGGCTGTAGATTTTCCGATAATACTTCTCGGGGCTGTCCGGCTCTTTGTCGAGAGCCTCAATGTTATCGACCGCGCGCCTATATGCGACATATTTCGCGGCGACGTCGGCGGCGGCGTCCGCCGTCTTAGCCCAGCCCCTGAAATCAGCTTCGGCGATTAAATCGGGCGGGAGGATAGAGGACGAAGGGCGAATATATACACCCATATGTCGCTCATATCCCGCCCCGAGAGCTCCGTACGCGACGCCCAAGACGTCATAATCATCCCCGGCGATATTGTAGCTCTTCATCTTCCCGTCATGAATGCCGGGGATTATGACAAAATAGCGAGCCATTAGACCCTCGACAGAATCCGAGAATCCACCGTCCAACCGTCATAACCGGGGCGGGGGATAGGCTCGCCGATGTACTGAGCCGGGAAGATGACCTCTTTCATCGCGCGCGCTTGCTTGATAGCCTCAGACCGTGAGAGCTTTTGATAGCTCTTCTCTTCTCCGAGTCGGGTATAGTCCTCGACTCGCTCGCAGTAGACGAGGACGATATCCTCATCCCTGAACACCTGAAAATATTGACGCATGAGTTCCACCTCCTTTATATTATGGCTCTATTATACAGCCCGCGAGGAGATTTGTCAAGCCTTTTTTGAAAATTTTTTCAAGCGTTCTGATTCGCCCACGCGAGATAATTGCGGAGCAACTCGCCGCACTCGTTCGAGGCATAGTAGACGCGGGACTGACGCATAATCTCGACAATCTTCTGAACTCCCTTAATCGGACAACGATACGGGTTACGTATCCAATTCGGGCGGATGTCCATTTTATCGCTGAAGATTATCGCGCTCGCGGCTTGCTTCTCGTCAATCCCGGCGTCTTTTCCGCCCTTTGTCTTCTTGTGGATGTACAAATAAGGGGACGACCCCGGAGCGACGCAGATATGACAGTCGAGGACTTTGTCGCGGTACTGGACGAAGAACTCGGCGACGTAGTTGTCAACGTGGTGACCGTCCGGCGTCAGCGGATAGTCCGCAGTCTCCCAGAGTCCCTCTGTGATTTGAGCGAGCTCCGGACTGTCGAAGCAAAAATACCGGTCAGCCGTCTTCTCCGACAAATCCTCCGGGATTTCCGCCGGCGGTAAGTTCCAGAAAATAATATGAGTCTCTCCGCGGGCTGTCCTTTGGATATATTCCTGAATGTCCCCGGGTTGGGTATCGCCGTAATGTCTGAGTCCCATCTCCTGAAGTAAGGGACAGTCTTTATTTACGGTATTCCCGAGAAGCCATATCGTGACGTTATTCCGTCCGCGGATGATGGACTTGTACAGATTCAGCGAGATAACGCCCTCGTTGTATATATACGGGGACAGCCCCGGAATCTGTACTCTGGCGATTATCTCGTCGTGTATGATATGCCTCACTTTTGGCCATTGGATTCCTTTGAACGTGTCGTCTCCCATACTCACAGCCGCCGCTCTGGCGATAGGAGCGTCGTCCCATGTGATTTTTCCGGTCTGTGGGTCATTATACACCAACCACCAGCAACGCACCCGGTAACGTATCTCGTTCGCCTTGTTGAGTGTCAGGTGTTCGATGAACGTTCTCCCGTCCGGTGTGACGGCGGGATTCATCAGGTCAGCCATTAGGTCAGAGCCGGCGACCTTGAAGGACTCCATCCGGCGACGAATCACAGCGACCTCACCGCCCTCCGGCATTACATCAGCCAAGCAGTAACAGAGCGCCATATCTGACTTACCGCGTCCGCGTCCTGAAATTAGGGCGTAATATTCGGCGTCTGGGTACTTGTCGCGTATATCGTATATTCTGACAGGGTCGACAGTCGGGTCGATTTCGTGGACTCTTTGCCCTATGTACTCGATGAGCTCCCTCATGTCGGAGCGATAGAGCTGAATCTGGGCGTCGCTGTCAAACTCTGGGCGTAGATTTGCCATGTCAGCACCTCCTTTATTACTTCATTATAACACTTTGGAGAAGATTTGTAAAGAGTTTTACGCCGCGAAAGAATTGGCCAATTTGTGCCCATTGTTGGGCCTTGAGTGGACACTTCACCCAATAGCCCCAAAGCTGA
>CANQSU010000075.1 GCA_947626585.1 uncultured Oscillospiraceae bacterium | reverse complement strand
GGGTACTTCTTTCGCAAATTTTCTCTTATTGCATTCTTGACTTCACACCATTAGACTTGGCAACACACAATACCGCATAGGGGCGGAAAAGTCGAGTGAAACCTTATTGGCAAAACGGAGAAACCGCATGCGCCGAAGACTTTTGGAGGGGCTTTATATTTGTTGCTCTACGTCTTGTTAATACTATTCCCCTCCCCAAAATTGCAGGGGGTCCCCCGCAGAATTTGAGGGCCCGTGGTTGGAACTCTGTTTCGGTCGATAGCGTGCAGAGAGGGAAAAACTCTTTTTGCTTATAGCCGTCCAATTATTAACGCCTTGACTTTTCCGCCGTTCAGAGTTACTATAAATCTCTCAAGTCGCTGGTTTTCACTTCCTTTTTGGAGCCTATCCGAATCGTCCATGCCGCTTTCCGTCCGGAAGGCGGTCTGACCCACAAGTTGACCCACTGGACGAAATTTGCGGGTGGAAGCAGTGGAGCGAACAGCATGAACGAGCTGCTGATTTCGGAGGGAAAAGGGGCAGAAAGCCTTAGAAATGCCCGGATTTATGAAGCGAAAGCGATTTGTAATCAGCAGGTCGGGGGTTCGAATCCGTCCACCAGCTCCAAAATTGCATACGGAGGAGTTCCCGAGTGGCCAAAGGGGACAGACTGTAAATCTGCTGGCGATGCCTTCGGTGGTTCGAATCCACCCTCCTCCACCAGACAATAGCAACCTGTTTTTCAAGACCTGAAAAACAGGTTGCTTTGTTATTTTCACTAATTCTCATCGCCTAATTTAAGCAAAATGGCAACATTAACTACCCTCACAATTGTTAATATAGCCGTTTGTACGGTTATAATCCACATATAAGTATATTTAGTAGAACCATGTAAATTAAAACACACTTATAAGTGAAATAAAACCTTATCAGAAAGGGGCATTAAATTGAAACTTCCGTATGGATTCTATTTAAATTCCGATGGCGCTGTGTCTATCAATGAAGAAAAGGCAAATACAGTTCGGTTAATCTATCGGCAGTATCTCTCTGACATGAGTTTGGGAGGTATTGCCGATTTGCTTTATTCGGAACGCATTCCATCACCCACGGGAAAAGAACGCTGGACACAAGCTGTGATCAGCGGTATCCTGTCAAACCCGAAGTACATTGATGCTGTCATACCTTTTGACGAATACTTTGCCGTGCAGTTTGAGAAAGGCAAGCGAAGTCTCAACGACGAATATACGGGCAAGAGGAAGACCACCCGGTACAGTTCCCAGAGTGTACTGAGTGGTCTTTTGGCTTGTGAAGAATGTGGATGTAACTACCGTCGAATCACTCGCCCCTCCGGTGAGGTGGTCTGGCGGTGCGCCAGCCGCGTGGAGCATGGGAAGCGGTTCTGTAAGAAATCACCGACCATTTCTGAAATAGAAATTCTATCCACCATTTGCAAAGCATTGAAAATGGCCCAGTATGATGAGAAAGCGGTGAGAAATCAAATCGAGAGGATAATGGTCGGAGAGGGCGGCATACTGAGCATTGAAATGAAGCCTCAGATAATGGTACAAACTTTTTGATAGGAGGTATTCCATTTCCTTGAATACCCTGTTATAATATCCCTATATGTAGATTTGCGAGGGATATTATGACGGCAGACGAAAAGCGGACAGAGGCTATCTGGACATACATGATATCGAGGGAACGAATATTTCGGCGTTTGGTGGACAAGGGCATTGTCAGCCAGGGCAATGCTGAGTACTTTTTGAACCTGATGTATGATGACATTGATTTGGACAAGATCCCAGGAGCCCGAATCACCCCGTTAGGCGAAAAAATGCGAAGCCCCGACCCTTGCATGAATCCATATGTTTCATTGACGGATATAGCGAAGGAAAAAGGTACAGCCGCTCCTGGTTATCTGATTTAGAGCTGGCTGCGGAGCAGCAATACGACGGATTACCTGAGATGTTGGGAAAAGAAGAATAATTTGAAGTTCTGGGAAGACGAATGTGACGAGTTGATAAAGAAAGTCCACTCAACAAGCCTGACATTGACGCCGACGCTATGGATAACCAGCACCAACGCCATAGGCATAAAGACATCCCGCGGCAAAGGTGGAGGGACAAAAGCTCACCCGGAGATTGCTATGATGTTCAGGGCGTGGCTGTTCCCGGAGTTTATGATGGAGTTGGTTAGGTTTTATAGGATGTACCAACATGAGAAATAGGGTGTAACAAAACACGACTGTCATGACATATAGATTATGAGGTCATGGAGTACTTTGAATGATTTTTATAATATTCCATTGCCCTTCTATTACGTCTAGAATAATAATTGGCTATCAATGGAGGCATGAATTAATGAGCGGTTCAACAATTTTTGTCGCTGGAGTTTATGGAACAGGCAAGAGCACGATATGTTCAGCCTTGTCCAAAAGGCTGAACATTCCAGCATTTTCTGCCGGTGATCTGATTAGTGCGGTAAATGGTGAGCAGTACGGTGCAAACAAATCAGTTGTCGACAAGGACATCAACCAGGTTTTACTGGCTGAACGCGTGCAGGAACTTAATAGCAAAAATAAGCAAATTATCCTTGCAGGGCATTTTTGTATTTTTAACGCACAAGATTGCGTTGAGATTCTTCCTGAATCGGTCTATTCCGCTCTAAATGTTACACATATTGTTTTATTAGAAGCTGATGTTCAAGATATTATTTCGAATTTGCGCCGCCGTGATGGGAAGGATTATTCTGAGAAGAGTGTCACTGCCTTGATGGAAAAAGAACGGGAGCAGAGCGAGCGTATTTCCAAACAGTTAAAATGTCCACTTTATATTTGCAAAATGACATTTACTGATAGAGATTTAGACTCTGTTGTTTCATTTCTTTGCGGAGGAGAATAAGCTATGAGGGTTCTTCTGGATACCAACATTATTATCTACCGAGAGAATAAGAAAATGACCAACTATAGTATTGGCCATTTATTTCGTTGGCTTGACAAACTGAAATATGACAAGCTCATACATCCACTGACGAAAAAGGAGATTGCCCAGTATCGGTATGAGGATCCAGCTGAAGCGATGACTCTCAAACTCGATGCGTACCAGGAACTAAAAACACAGGCCCCAATGGCCGAGCAGGTGGCAGCTCTTGCTGCGACAACAGATAAAACTGAAAACGATAAAGTTGACACATCCTTACTCAACGAAGTTTATCAGGGGCGTGTTGACCTTCTTATTACGGAAGACAAACGGCTCCGAAAAAAAGCTGAGTTATTAGGACTTGGGCATAAAGTCCTCTCTATAAATGCATTTCTTACAATCGTAACCAGTGAAAATCCGAACCTAATTGAGTATAAGGCTCTTGCGGTGCAGAAAGTGCCGATTGGATCGCTTGATGTACATAATGATTTTTTTGATAGCTTGAGAAACACATATGCCGGCTTTGATGCCTGGTTTAGCAGAAAATGTGATGAAGATGCGTACATATGCCGGGATGATACTGGCAGATTACTTGGATTCCTTTATTTGAAGGTGGAAAATGCAGAGGAGAACTATTCAGATATTTCCCCACGGTTTCAGCCAAAGAAGCGGCTGAAGATTGGAACATTTAAAGTTGTAGCAACCGGATTTCGCCTTGGTGAGCGATTTATAAAGATTATATTAGACAATGCACTTGAACAGAATGTAGACGAAGTGTATGTAACTCTGTTTGAAAAAAGTCCAGAACTTGAGACACTTGTTACTTTGCTTTCTCGTTGGGGATTTGAATATTATGGGAAAAAGACAAGCACAGGTGAGACGGTTTTAACCAAGCAGATGAGGAAATACACTCCTGAACTTTCTCCGCGGCAGAACTTCCCAAATCTTATTTATGGAGTACAGAAGTTTATTTTGCCAATCCTCCCCCAATACCACACGTCCCTGTTGCCAGATTCGATTTTGCAGAATGAGAACGAAAGTGATTTTTTAGCGAAGACTCCATATCGCTATGCCTTACAAAAGGTATATATATCATTTGCGCCAGAAAGAAATATCCATCCCGGTGACATCGTCATTTTTTACAGGAATGGAGTGCCCGGCAACGCTGGATACACTGCGGTATTGACCTCCGTTGCCATCGTTGAAGAAGCAATAAGCGGCTTTTCATCAAAAGAAGAATATATGGGCCACGTTCAGAATCGGAGTGTTTTTACAAATGATGAATTAGAGGGCTTTTGGCGGAAACACCAAGGCAATCAGATCGTTCTAAAGTTTATTTTTGTAAAAAGCTTTGTAAAGCGCCCAATATTAAAATTTTTATGGGATAAAGATATAATTTCGTTCCCAAATGGACCGAGGCCGTTTACACGCATAACAGACGAACAGTTTGAAATGATACTAAGAGAGGCCCAAACGGATTTGAGCCGTTACTGGAGGGTAAATATGTGAAGTCGATATTGTTATCAATAAATCCGGAATATGTGGATAAAATCTTTGCCGGATCAAAAAAATTTGAATACCGAAAACGATTAGCCGCCAGAACTGTTGATAGAATTCTAATATACTCGACAGCACCGATAATGAAAGTTGTAGGGGAGGTTGAAGTTGTAGAAACAATATCAGCTTCGCCCACCGCTCTATGGGAATGTACTAAGAGATTTGCAGGTATATCCCGTGAGAAGTATCGGAAATACTTCAAAGGGTGCAAAGTCGCGCATGCCTATCAATTAGGACAAGTTATACGGTATTACCAACCAAAAGAGTTAAGTGAGTTTAATGTAAATTTACCTCCACAATCATTTATCTATCTTTCAACGGAAGAGACAGATTAAAGTCCATTCATTTTCTGAACAAATGTTATGGATTTGACAGATATAAGAAAGCTGTTTCAGGGGTAAATCCATTGCGGCGCTAGATTAGCTTGGTACATCTTTTTTCAACGAAACACACGTTGGCGCAAGCTCCGCATCTCATGCGCTGACTTTTTTGCCCTCGGCGCAAAAGTCAGAGTGAGCATATTCCGCTGCGCCTCCTTTCTCCAAATGCGACTCGCCGCGCTGGACTCGCGCTTTGTTTTGCAGATAGGAGTTTTAACCACTTATTCCACAAAAGCCTCGATTTTGAGAACAAAATCGAGGCTTTTGTTATTTTTGGAAATAGGCGGATGGAGAAATCAGCTATCCGAATCGTCCATACTCCATTTTCGCCGTTTCCCCGTTCTGACCCACTTCTGACCCCAACGGGATTTCGGAGCGAAAAGGACGGGATAGCACAAGGCCGTGGAATGCGCTGTTCCACGGCCTTTTTTAGATAAGGCTACGTAAATTTTGCTCACACATTCGCCCCAATTAGCTTGCCCATGGTTGCAGCGGCTTCCTCCTGCATCTTCGTGGTGACGTGGGTGTAGGTACGGAGCGTGAAGCCGGCGTCGAAGTGGCCCAGGATGCTGGAGACGGTCTTGACGTCCACGCCGTTCTGTAGCGCCAGGGTTGCGAAGGTATGCCGGAGATCATGCAGACGGATATGCGGGAGACCGGCGGATTTGAGAATCTTGTTGTGGATGGCGGTGACGGAATCGGGGTAGTACATTCCCATCGTCTTTGGGGAGGGGAACATGATCTCAAGCTCCGAGTGCTTGGCGTGTTCGGCTTTGAGGACGTCGACGGTTTCTTGGGACAGCGAGATTCTCCTAATCGACGTCTCCGTCTTCGGTCTCGTGACCTTCACCCCTCCGCCTTTGACCCCGGCGGCTTGCTTGCAGACGTTCAGGGTCATGGTCTTTTCATCGAGGTCAGACCAGAGGAGGGCGACGAGTTCGCCTTTTCTGAGCCCTGTGGTGAGCTCCAGGAAGAACATTGCCAGTACGCCACGACGGTCCGCCTCTTTGAGGTAGGCGCTGATGTCTTCGGGACGCAGGATGTGCATCTCTTTCTTCTCCAGCTTCGGCACGATGCAGTCCTCTGTGGGATTCCGAAGAATCAGCCTCTCCCTCACCGCCCGGTCGAGGCAGTTGTGGAGCATCATGTGCAGTCCTCGGACGTAGCTGGCGCTCATGCCGGTATCCCCGTCCGCTTTCTTTCGGATTCGCCCCTTCGCCTTGACTTCGTTGTACATCTTTTGTATGTCACGCCCGGTGAGCTTGGCGAGCTTGATGCTCCCAATCCTCGGCACAACATGGTGTTCAATGTAGTCCTCGTAGAACCTCTGCGTGCTCTCCCGAACGTGCGGCTTCGAGTAGGTTTCGTACCACGTCCTGACCCAGGCTCCAACCGTGTATTCATCGGCCTGTTCAACGTCTACCTCCGCACACTCCCCAATGGCCCGTTTCAGCTTCTCCTTGACCTCCGCCTGGGTCCGACCAAGCACGTTCTTGCGGATAGCTTTCCCGTTTTCGTCATGCCCCGCAATGTACCGACCTTCCCAACGCCCATCTGGCCTTTTGCGAATATTTCCCTCGCCATTGGCTCTCCGTTTTGCCATATCCATGCCTCCTTCGCTTTTTGGTAACCACAACACATACCACACTTTTCGGGAAATAGCTACTGTTTTTTCTCAGAAACTTTTTTCTTTACCCAGAGGATAAATTCCTCCTTCGGTACGATGATCCGGCTGCCGATGTTCATCGCCGGGAAGCCGTCGCTCTTGACCAACTCGTAGGCTCCGGCGCGGGAGATTCCAAGCGCCTTTGCTACGTCCTGCACCGACAGCATCAGGGGGAGATCGTCGTAGGTCTTAAATTGTTTCTCCATGATTTCACCTCTTTCCGAAGGGCTTTATATTTGTTGCTATTCGTATTATTGTATATTTCCCCCGCAGATTTTGCAGGGGGGTATACCTCACATACTGAACCCCTGCATCTGCATATCCTCATGGTCGTCCGGCTTGTGCCCCATGGCGATGCGCTTTTCCATGAGCTCACGGCGGCGCTTGCGGTCGATGCCGAAGCCTGGGCCTTGCGACGTCTGCTCTGTGCTGTCGCGAATGACGCGGCTCAGGTGGTAGAGCAGACGGATGACGCAGGCGGCGATGGTTGGTGAGGTTTGCTGGTCGAGGGCGCGTTGAGCGTAGGGATTGTCGTAGAAGGCAGAGAAGCGAAGCCAGTGATTTGCACGCTCTGGGTCGCGGTCGTAGAGGAGCTTGCCCAGCATGTACATGGCATTGGAGTTCTCGGCTTCGGCGGCCTGGGTGAAGTATGACTCGGCCTGTTGACGGTCACCGATTTTCAGATAGGCTTTGCCCAATTCATAGGCGGCATAGGGGCTTCCGTTCTTGGCGGCTGTTTGGAGCCAGTGGATGCCGGCATCCCGGTCGTGTATCTCCGGATCATCGGAGAGGAGGAGCTTGCCGAGAGCGTACTGCGCCGGGACGTAACCCTGCTTAGCGGATTTGGTGAACCAATCTCTGGCCTTCACCGCGTCGGGCATGAGCAAGCCGCCGTCACGGTAGAGGACGCCCAGCACATACTGCGACGATGGCTCGCCATCCTCCGCGTACTTCTTCTCCTGCTCCACCGCCTCGTCGCGCTCGTCGAGGGGCACTGTCTCGTCTAGGAAGTATGTGCTGATGTAACTTTGCTCCCGCCAATCGCACTCGTCTACCGGACCGGGAGGCACCTCCTCGACGGTCACCTCACCCATCCGCAGGCGCTCGGCCTCCTGAATGACCGCGTTCTTCACGGAGCGGAATTCTTTCTGCTCAGAGAGACGCAGACGCTTCCGGCGCTCGTCCTTGTAGTAACTGTCCACCTCTGCCTGCAGATTGAGCCACTTCGTGTAGCACTCATGCACCGCAGGGACTGTCTCTATCTCGTCCACGATCTTGTCCACCTTGTCCTTGAGATTCTTCTTGAGGTAGCCATAGGACATCTTCCCCTTGACCGTGCCCAGGTCCATGGACAGTTCCATCATCATCGGCGCTATCTGAGGGCAGGCGCACAGGCCGTCGCGGATTTGGCCGACCAACTCTTGTAGCGATTGCCGCGCCTCGTTGACCAACTCATCCCGCATTTCAGACTTCTGCTCGTAGGTGTGAAACAACTCCTGCTTGAAGATGTCGTTGACTAACCCTGACTTGATTTTCCTGATGCCGTCGCGGCTCAGGTAGCCCTCGCCGCTTGCTGACCACGCCATCATGTGGACGTGGGGGTGGTTGCCCTCGTTGTGGAAGGCGGCGTACCAGCGGAAGTCGTTGGGAACAATCCGCATGGCCTCGGCGATGTCGTTGCGGTGCGCGCGGAGGAGGTTGCGCCAGGAGCTCGCGTTGTCGTAGCCCAGCCGCTCCGCGTCGTTGCGGGTCAGAGAGATGATGTGGGTCCACACGTTCCCGGTGACGTTCTCCATCTCGGCGACGGCTGTGTCGAGGTCCACGTTGTCTTCGTCGCCGAAGAGACCGTGAGTGCCCAGCTTCTCAACGCGTGGACGGGTGGCGATGTACTTCATGTAGACGTCGGAGCGTTGAGCGGTGTCCCAGTTTGCTTCGAGCGTTGACGAGATATAGGCGGAGGCTTTCGCTCTCGTCGGTGACTTCTTGTACTCGGAGTAGTCATCCAGCTTCATCGACACCGGGAAGTCCTTTGTGAGTTTGCCGATGAGTTCCGTCTGCTTCTTCGTGGGCGGACGACCATCAGGTAGTCTCTCAACATTTTCTCGCGTCGCGATGTACCTCATGTACTTCCCCGCGCCTCCGGCTTTGATGTATGGCGACTTCAAGATCAGCCCTGCCATTCTGCTTCGTCACTCTCTTTCACCGCGCTCGCCAGCGACACGCGGCCGCTTGTCTGCTTCACGTTCTTCACGCTCTCCGAGCGGAGCTTGCGGAGAGCGGTGTCGTTGAATTTGTATGCGCGAGCGATGATCTGTACCAGCATGTCCAACTCCACCGAGTTGTTGAACTGCAGAGCTGACAGCCGGTCCTCCAGCATACCGAGCCGTCCGTCAATTGCGCCGGTCACTGACACTGGCAGCGTAGTCATGTCCCGCGCCAGTAGGTGGTCGATGTAGAATTTTACCGCGTGTTCCAGAAATTCGTTCCGCGTCCGGCTGCCGTCGCTGTCCATGATCAGGTCGATTTCCCGCTTCATCTGAGGGGTCACCCGAAACGCGATTTGTTCCTTGTCCTTGCTCATAAATCCTCCTTTTTTCTCCTTTGATATTGCATTTTTCCTTGTCCCCGTAAGTGTTTCAGCTTCAAGATGTCACGAGGCCGCTTTTTCTCCCGAAATGATGTCATTTCCGTTTCCCCGAAACTGCCCGCACTGCGGGCAGATGTGCGAGAAACAGCACCGGATTAGATGTCAGGCGTTTATCCTGCTTCTCGTTTTCCCACCCCTCTAGGGTTGGAAAAGCCTCGAAAAGCGGTCCACGGTGGGCGGGACTTGTCTGACGTGTAAGCGCCCCATGTAGAGCCCAAGAACCGCACACGCCGTAACACACGGCCTCACGGCGGAGGTGGTGAGGATGCTACGTTTTCGACCTGCCTGTACTTCTTCGGCGGTGCAGATACGACAGAGCTTTGTATCTGTGGGAGGTCGAGGATGTAGTAGGTGTTGTTCGTCTGTCGGCTCCGGCCGTCCTGCCAATCCTCATAGGTCGCCACCCTGCGGATGAACCTCTTCTTGACGAGAGCCGTGACCGCCTTCCTTGCCGTGTTCTCTGAGCAGTTGCAATTGACCGCGATCTTACCTATGCTCGGCCAGCAGACACCTTTCTGACCGGCACAGCTGACCAGGTAGCTGTAGACCATGAACTCCGTCGGCGTCAGGTCGTAGTAGAAGATGGCGTTGCTCATCTGGTAGAAGCGTTCTCCAAGCACCATGTGTGTACCCTTCTTTCTGAAATTTTCCCTCGACTCAAAAAAGTTCTTGACTTTATTCTGATCCGGGTATAGGCTGATGTAAACTAATTAGTCTATTGGTCTTTGTGTCGTGAGTATAACACCAGTGTTACATCTTGTCAAGACTTACTATTTTTATTTTTCTTGTTAGTCTATTTTCTTTGGAGGAGTAGTCCATGCTCAACTACGATTTCAGAACTTACATCGCCGAGGGAACTGAGTTCTACGGTATGTCGATAAAAAATTTGGATGCCCTGGAGTACCACGAGAAGACTGCGTCGTTTCCCAGCAGCCTGCTTAACTTTTTGGATTTGGATACGGAGTCCCTTGCACCTTTGTTTAAGAAGATTTCCGACGACCTCTGGTCGCTGACCTTGACCCAGGACAAGCAGTTCGCGCAGGAGGCTCTGTCTGAACTGGCGGAGCTGGGGGAGCGGCACATCTATTTTTCGCACCTTCGCTTAGACTGGACGTGGCGGATCAGCCAATCGCTGGCGCTGGGGAATTTCAGTGAGAACCTTTTACATCGAAGTGTCCTGTTGCGGATGTCGGAGAATCTGAAGCAGATGCAGAAACAGATCCGGGAGCTGTTCGCCAACGTCCTTGACATGGACCGGGACCAGCGACCGGTCATGCGGAAGATGGCGGACTACTATCTGCGTGAGGGAGAGCAGGCGTTCAGGTTTCGAGCGTACCCGCTTGGTTTTGAGCTTCTGCCCTCCGGGGACTTCGCGGAAGTGCTGGTGCCGGAGACGGTGTACGACATCATCGACTACCACGTCCGGGAGTGTGTCAAGCGTGAAGTGCGGATGCGGGTCTGCAAGAACTGCGGACGGTATTTTGCGGTGACGGGACACGGCGGCGTGGAGTATTGCGACCGGGTCTGCGACCAGAAAGGCCGGACCTGCCGGGAGGTGGGCGCGATCATGGCGTGGACAAAGCGGCGCGGGGAGGATGACATTTTCAAAGCCTACCGCCGGGAGTACAAGAAACGCTTCGCGTGGATCAAGTCCGGAAGGATAGAGCCATCCGCCTTCTACACCTGGGGCGAGGAGGCCAGGAGGAAGAAGGACGCCTGCGAGGCGGGGGAGATCTCGGAGGCAGAGTTCTTGGAGTGGCTGGGGAAGATTGGAGAGTGAATCGCGCGGCGGATAGTTCGGGTATATAAAATCAACCCGCCCAAAGCCTCGCGGCTATGGGCGGGTTATGTACTTATGAAGGTTTTTGGTGGAGCTTCTTTGATTTAGATAAGCACTACATCGTTTTCGATATCTTTTATTTTTTCGCGGGGACGCCGCCTACGACACAGTTGTCCGGCACATCCTTTGTTACCACGGCTCCGGCGGCAATCACCACATTGTTCCCTATGCTCACGCCGGGCAGGATCGTGACGTTGCCGCCGATCCACACATCGTTTCCAATGGTGACGGGCTTGCCTATCCCTAAGTGGTCACGGCGGCCCTGGGGGGTGATGGGGTGGTTGACCGTGGTAATCAGCGTGTTCGGTCCGATCATCACATAGTCGCCGATGTGCACCGGCATGATGTCAAGAATCGTCACGTTGTAGTTGGCAAAAAACTGATCTCCCACATGGATGTTCTTTCCGCTGTCACACATGAATCCGGGGCACAGACACACATCTCGACCCACGGAGCCAAAGTATTTCTGAATCAGTACGGCCTGCTCGTCCTCCGTGGCGTCCGCGTCCTGCATTTTCCGCAGCTCCCGGCAGAATTTGATCGCGTTCAGCTTTCTTCCGTTGACGCCGGCATCCCAAAAATCGTAGTATAGGCCCGCGTCCAATTTTTCTTCTTCTGTCATATTGGTTTCCCTCACTTGATCAATTTGGACAGCTGTTCCGGGCCCGCCTCCGGTAGAACGGTTTTCAGGTGGGCAAGGATACGCTCCTTTGACTCCTCCGGTTCCCTGCAGTACGCCAAGGTTGTAAAGTCAACCCCAAGCTGTGCTTCCGGCGTAGAATACTTTGTAACGCCCCAGCCGTAGGTTTTTCCGTGCCTGTCCTGCATATAGACGAAATCCGCGATGGTGACGTAGGTTTGCATCTGCAACCGGGTGATGACCGTGTCAAATCCCTTGTTTCCGCCCTTGCGGTAATTGCATCAGAACATTTTTATCTTTATCATTTGGGATTGCCCGCTCGACTATAGGCCCATGGCAGAAACCGCAGTTTTGCGTCAAAAAACGCAATCTTTGTTGTTATCGGAGATTATTGGAGCGCCGGAGTCCAAAATATATCTTTCCTTTTTTTACAGGATGTGCTACAATGCAATCGATCTCGTTTGCCGTCAGGGAGGAGGTGATCAGCTTGGGGTCCAAGCTGTATGGCAAGTCCGGAAGTAAATTTAACTACTCCTTTTTCAGCCGCATGACGCCGGCGGAGGCGGCGGCGTACCTGCGGGATGACCGGATCGTACTGCAGGATTTCGGCGACGTCCTGCGGGAGATGTATCCGCGCTCCGACCTCCGGGAGCGGCTGACCGCCGCCTTTGAGGCGGACGGGAACGGGGGACCCGCTGTCAGGAGGAAGATTTGGAACTGGCTGGACGGCCAGAGCCATCCGTCCACCCGGGAGGATGTCTTCCACATTGCCTTTGCGCTGGGGCTTTCGGAGAGCCAAGCCAACTTTCTCCTGGGGCTGTGCAGCGACTACGGCATTCACTACCGGAGCGGCCGCGATATGGTCTACGCTTGGTTCCTGCGGACCGGCCGAGGCTACCGGCAGGCGAGGGATTTCTTCGCGTCCCTGCCGCCGCCGATCCGTCCCTCCGAGCCCCTTCCGACGGGAAGCGGGATCCATGTGACCCATGAGCTGTACGACGCCTTTCTGCGGGTGGCCAACGAGGAGGAGTTGCGGGCGGCCTATCTCGCCAATCTCCCCCGGTTCGGCGCGCTTCACCTGCGGGCATACGCCTATTTCGAAAACTACTTCGATCAGCTGACCCACCCGGAGCCGGACTGGGATGGCGATGAAGAGCCCGACTACTCCGTGGAGACTGTCATGGAGCGGTATCTTACGATGCATATGCCCTCTGGGCGCAGCCGCGCGGGCTTTTCCGTCGCGCAGAAGCTCATCAAGCAAAACTGGCCCAACGCCACGGTCCTGCGCAACATACGCACGGGGCAGGCGGACGTCCCGCGAAAGGTCCTGCTCCTGCTGTACGTGGTGACGGAAAATGTGTTCAACGGCGGCTACCGGGAGGTGGACGAGACGTATATCGGCCCCAGGGAACGCTTTGAGGACCACTGGTGGACGCTTAACGCCATCATGGCCGATTGCGGGATGCCGGCTCTGGATCCGAGAAATCCCACCGATTGGCTGGTCCTCTACGCCCTCACCGCCAGGGACGAGCCCATGAGCGGACGGATGGAGAAGGTCATCCGCAGGCTCTACCCGGAGACCAGGCCGTGACGGGGAGGCCGTAATATCCGCAAAAAAGCACCCGGACAGGCTTTCGTGGACCGCACCCACGCCCACAGACGCAAAAATAAACCACCTATCGTAGAATATTGAAGGATTACGCGGCCTTGCTC
>CANQSU010000074.1 GCA_947626585.1 uncultured Oscillospiraceae bacterium | reverse complement strand
GCCTCCCCCTCCCCAGTCCCCACATGCTCCCTATCCGGCTTCCGATACAACGCCGGACTCACATGCGAAAAATCCACCGACGCACTAAAATCCGCCCCCCCATCCACAATAAACCCATTCTCCGCCTCCATCACACCATCCTTCATCAACCCCCGCTCCCGCGCCTCACTTACACTAAACGACACCTCCCCATCATCAATCAAATCACGCAGCACCACCTCACGGCTCTCCGGCAAACCCTCCTCATTCGCCGCCTCCTCCTTCCTCTGCACCTCCGGCTGCATACCGAAAAACATCCCCATCATCGCCTCAAAATCCCGCGTATCCTGTGAAGCCTTATACTCAATCGGCACAATCCCATTCTCCCGGCACACACGCCTCACCTCCTCCTTATTCCTCAGCCTCGACGTATAAATCGCATACGCCCACTCATCCATCCTCACCGCCCGCCTCGGCACCGCCTCCAAATAATCCGTCTGCGCCGCCCGCAACTCCTTCAAAATCGCCACCCCTCTCTCCAAGAAATACGACCCCTCATCCAGCGCACCACTCCTCCCAAAATCACGCAAATCAACCACACCCGAAACACCCCACGCATGCTCACGGCTCACATCCTGCAACGCCGCAACAATCGCCTCCTCCGTTACCTCCTTTACATCCGCCATCCGGATCAAAATAAACGACCACTCCTTCTTATTATACCCCTTCAACCCATACCTCTTACAACTCTCCTCAAGCCACTCCTCCACCTCCCCCTCAATCCTCTCCGTCTCATCCTTCCCTCCTATCCTCTCCCGCTGCCCACGCACCTCCTCCATCGTATCAAACCTCTGCGTCAAAAAAGCAATATACGGCGTGCGCCCCAGTTGAGCCGCCCTCATCTTCCTCCCCCGCATATACTCCGTCACATTCTCCAGCGTCGCTGGCACATACGTCCCCCTCTCATTAAAATACTCCTTCCTCTCCCCAATAATCTGCTCATTCACCTCACGCGCAAACTCCCGCGCCGCCTTCCCGTACTTATTCCTCTTCACAAACTCACCTATCTCCTCCGCACTCCGCGCCCCCTGCCGGTACGCATCAAGCACAGTCAAATTCCCTGCACTCAAAAAATAATCCGCCGTCCCGCCTCCATCATTATATCCCTTCCCGCGTCCCTCCGCCAAAAGCCCCTCCAACCCCTTCACAAGCCCATCAAGCTCAAACCTCCCAGCCGCCCACTTATCCTTCCCCTCATACAGCCCCTCAACCTCCCGCACCTCTGCCAAAAGCCTCTCCGCCGCATCCCTCTTTACATCATACAAATAATCAATATGCGGGAAAATACTCGTCCACGCATCCCTCCCATACACCAGCGCCCCCAGCTCAGGATTCACCATCTCCGGCCTCCCCACCAGCGCAATACTATCATCCTTCTCACCCCACTTATACGGTCTATCCAGCCTCGTCACCGCCACACTCGGCATCGGCATCCCTCCCATCTTCCCCGCCGCCAAAAACTTCTCCACACTCAGCGTATGCACCGCCGCAAGATTCCTCACACTCGCAGAAAAATCCCCCTTGACATCCCCGCTCCCCTGTGATTGAATAGCGTCGCGGGGGAAGCCAAGGCTATGACCTTGTACGTGGTCGGGTGAAACTCCCTGACTCCCCCGCCGTTTTTCTATCCACTCCGTCACGAAACTCAGCTTGCTCTCGTGAAAGCGGCGTTTGCGTCCAACCCTCTGGCGTACCTTGTACACCACCCCGTTATAATCCTTCGTGTACTCTATAATCGTATCGCTCTTCGGGTAACTCTTCACCTCCGGCGTTCCCGTATCGAGAATATCCGGCAACAGCGCAAAATCATCCCACGTCAAATCAAGCTGCCCCACATGCTGCGTACTCGTTGAATCCTGCCCATGATGTAAAATGGCATGCCACAACCTATCTTCCGACACCGCGTGATAATACCCCGTCACATCCCTCCCCGTCGCCGCCTTCACAGCGTCAATCACACCCTCATTAGCAGGCATAATCAGCTCCTCCTCCTGCGAAATTAACCCCTTCCTCTCCTCCACCGGCACCCTCTCCTCCAGCTCCGCGCGCGTCACCGCATCCTTCACCTTCCCGCGCAAACTCGTCACCACCTTCTCCACAGCCTTCGCCGCCTCCGTCCCCGCATACCTCTCCCGCGCCTCATCCATCTCAACCATACTCGCCGAAAAATCAAACCCGCCTTGCTCCTCCGGTATAATCTCCTCCGCGCGCGCCTGCTCCCCGGCTTCTGCCTTCTCCCGCTCGTACTGCTCCATCACCTTCCCCACCGGATCCTGCTTCGTCTCCCCGTCCCACATCTGCACCGTCGCTATCAAATCGGGATAACTCCCGATGTATTCCCACCTCTTCAACTCCCTTGTCAGCGCCTCCATCTTGCCCGCATTATCCTCGCTCGTCGTGGCAATAACGCCAAGCCTTTCCGCCTCCGCCCGGTTGTCCTTGCTTAACTTCTTGCCCATCTTGAGAAGCTTGATGGCGTTTTGAAGCGCCTTCATGTTCTGCTCGATGCAGCGCGCCATTTTATCCAAGTCAGCCTGAAAGTCCGCCCCCAAGTCCAGCAAGCCTTGCTTTAACGTCACCTTTTCCTTGTTCGCCAAGAGTTGCGTCATCCCTCCGATGTACTCCCAACTCTTCCCCTCCTTCAAAAGACTCGCCGCCCGACTCTGGATCTCCTCGATTCTCGCCTCATCCGTCAAGTTCTGCGTCAACTGGCAAATAATCTCCGCATCCTTCGGACTCACCTTGTCATCCATGAATAGGTCAAACAAATTCTGCCGCGCATGGCGTCCGATAAATATCCCCCGCTTGCTCTTCGTCGCGTTGCGTAGCAACCCCTTCCGGTACAGCTCCCCGTCGCTCTGCGGTATCGTGCGGATATACACCGCCGCGGTTTTTTCATCCGCCTGGTCGTCCCGCATATTATTCTCGTAGTCAAGCATCGTCGCCCACTTCAAGTCATGCGTCTCGTCCTCAATAAACACATAACACATGTGCGCCTCCACCTTGTCGTCCTCCATCATCTTCGCAAACCTGTGCCGCCCGCTGATTAGCTCCAACGTCCCGTCCTTCCTTAACCACAAGTAAAGCGGCGCCGCGCTCTGCTCGAAGTCCCCTGTTAACTCCCGCCCCGCTATTTCTCCGTACTTACCCTTCTCGCCCTGCTTTACCTGCTTCAATCCCAACTTAATATCGGTCTTTTTCACCATCCCCGCATAATACCCGCCTCCCGCATTATACACACACGCATCTCCCACGAAGATTCCCTTGACGGCCGCCGGCGCTTTCACCGCTTCCGGCTGCGCGCTCGCCAAGTGATTCTGCGCCTGCCGCGTCGCCTCCTCGTCCGTCGCTCGACTCCCTTCTACCGGCTGCGCGCTCGCCTTTTCTTTCTCATGTTCTTCAATGGCGCGCTCGTTCTCATCCGCCGTCCGCTGCGCTTGTCCCACGCCCGGCATCGGGTTGCCCGCCGCCTTCGCGTCCGCTTGCGCTTTCGCCTCGCTCGTGCTTTGCGCCACGCTCTCGACCGCTTCCAAGTGCGCCTGCGAAAAGACGTCCTGCACGCTCACGCCCATATTGTTAAGGAGGTCGTTGATGTATTTTACTGCCTCATTGCCCTCTGCCTGCAATGCCGCCGCGTAAGCGCGCTGCACCGTCCCGACCGCTGTACTCGCCTCAATAAGCCCGTCGGTGAAGTCTTGCAACTGCCTCATCCACTCCGGCACAACTGAGCTGCTGTTATCCATGTACTTACTCACCGCCAGCGTACTCATCGCCTCGATAACGCTCATGCGCTCGGCGTTTCCGCTCTTGTCCCGCTTGATCTTCTCGATCTTCGCGTTCGGGTCTTTGGTCAAAATAAACTCGCGCGCCTGCTCCAGCTTCTCCGCTAGCTCATTGATTGCCTGCTGATTGGCATCCCGTCCGTTGACTTGCCCGTCGCTGTTCTCAAAGATTGCCCGGGCGCGCTCGTATAGCATCTGTGAGAGTACCGCCTCGGTCACATCTTCGAGGATTCCTTTCTCGCTCGCGCCTCCCGCTGTAAATAAGGTCTGTCCCAAAAACCACGTTCCGTCCACGCGCTGCTGCTCGCCGCGGCTCGAACGAAAAACCGGTATGACGCCCTCGTTGTTTTCCGCTAGGTCGGTTCTCTGATTAAAGCTCTGTGCAAAGCTCGCCCAATCGCCCAATGTCCGCACATGTCCGCTCGCCTCCGCTCCGTCCCATCGTTGTGCGCGCGCCTGCTCACGCGTCATGCCCTTGCCCATGAGTTCGTTGATAAGCCCAATCGCCCATGCGGTGATATCCTCCGCTGCCTGCCGGTCAATCGCTCCTCGCTTCTCGATACGTTTCGCGATCCATTCGGGCAACTGCTTCGTCACGTCCACGATCTGTATGCCGGTCTTGCCTTCCGTAGCCTTCACGGCTTCCGTCGCTGCCTTCCCGCCTGCAAGCTCGATGTTATGGATAATCTCCCAACGCAAGTCGTACGGCTGCATTTTCCCGTACTTTTTCCGGTTCTCCTGCCGCTGCTTGTCCTCTTGCTTCCCTATCTCCATCCGTAGGTACGTGTCCGCCTCGCTCTCGGCCATGTCCGCCTCAAATACGGTCTCTTTCGTTAAACCGTCTATCTTTTTGATGTGGAATGTCCCGTCCTCGTTCCGCGTTACGGTCGGTAGCTGCCCTTTCGCCGCCATGGCGTTCCATTCTTTTCGGAAGGCTCCCTGCAAGATGTTTCCGATCTGCTTCCCACTGTCCGTCACGCTGATAGCCCCGGTGTAGCTCAATGCCTCACCGCTCGCGGCAATCATCCGGTTGGTCTCAAGGACGCGCTTTGCCGTCCCCGCGGCGTCTTCTTTCCAGTTTTTGTCGTAAAGCTCTTTCGCCAGTCCTTCCCGGTTGTCCCCCGGCTGCGCCATGACGCGCTCGATCTGGTCTTCCGTATAGCCCTGCGCCGCCAAGAGTCGCCGGTCAACTTTATTCCAGTTCACCTCCGCCCATATCGCCCCGCCCGGCAATGCCTGCCGCCCGCTCAATAGCGAACAGAATAACACTGTTCCCGCCAGCTGCCGCGGGTCTGTCCATACCTGGCTCAACTCGTCAAAGCATTCCTTAAACTCCTTCGTTTTCGCGTGCGGTACGTTGAAGAGGTCAAACGCCCATCCCGTCCCCCACGTGGCAAGCCCGCTCGTCACCGGCTCCATCACTCCTTCTTCCAGCGTTCCGCCGGTCGCCTCCACCAAAAAGCCCCGCCATGTGGCTTTGCCCGCCCAGTTGGCAACTTTCGCTGCCAGCTTGTTTCCTTTTCTCGCTGCGTTCCCAAGGATCTTCATAACCGGCTTGCCCGCCACGCCGCCGAACGGTATCATTTCCACGCCTGCCTCAATGATGCCCTGCGTTGTCGCTTCCACTCCCGCCGCCGTGTTCGTCAGTCCTCCCGCCATGAGCGAGTTGTAGCTCTCGGTCGATGCCCCGACAAGTGTACTATATACGCCCAGCGGCGAGCTGATTATCCATGGCAATGTCTGCCCGAATGCCTGCGCCCCCGTCCGATACGCCCCGTTCCAAAAGCCCACGTTGTCGCTCAACTCTACACTCCGGTTCACCGCGTCCCGCAAGTACCCCGCGCTCACATTGTACTTCTCGTACTCCGCCGCCGCCCTGCGTTGCTCTGCCAAGGCTTCCTTCTCGTCCCTGTACATCCCCTCCGGTCTCCTCACCAGTTGTATCGGCATGGTACCCGGCATATACCCCATTCCCGTCTCCATGCTCGCACGCGCTCCCATTTCCCGCACACCTTCCTTATTCGCAAAGTCGTACCAGTTGCTCAAGGTCTTGCCTAACGCTACCACAAATTCATCAGCCCCGCTCACCACATCGCTCTCGCTTACTCTCTTTCCAAACTCAAGCAAGGCCCCTTTAATCAGCTCCGCTCTGTCCGGGTCGTTGTCGATAAAGTCGTAAACCTCCGTCCGCAAGCCGTCCAGCTTACGCAGGATAGCTTCCCCGTCATCAAGCTTGCTGAGCGGTACCAAATACTTCTCGCTCCACGCCCGCATGGCCTGCACCTTCTCCGCGCGCGCCTTCCCAAACTCCGCCAGCGCGCGGCTCGCGTGCGCCTGCATGGTGTCGTTCAGCTCGTCGCCCATCATGTAGTGCAGGCTTGCGTCCTCGTTCTCCTTCTGCTCCCGCTCCTCTTTCTCCACCAATGGCTTCATCTTGTCCCTGTCGCGCTGCCATAAGATCTGCAAATTGTTGTAGCCGTCCATGACCGGGCAATTTTCTACACGGCTCCTCCTCACAAGATAATCGTCCTCGGATTCCCCGGCCTGCTTAACGTCATTGCACCATGCCCGCCCAAGCATCTTGTCTTTCGCCCATTCGTCCGCCTCCTCCCACTCTTTCACAAATTGTTCGCCAAATGCCTTCACGGCTGCCTGCCGTCTCTCCGGGTGCGCCTCAAAGTCTCCCAGCACAAACGCCTTATACCCCGGCATTCTATTCCCAAGCTGTTCCAGCTGCGCGCGCCTCTCAGCTATGGCGTTCTGTCTCTGCACCATGGGCACGGTCTGCTTCATGAGCGGCTGCGTCCACGATTTCACCTCCTCCACGGCGTTATCGATAAACTCCTGCCGTCTCTCTTCTTCCGGCGTTGGTGCGTCAATGTGTCCAAACTCGCGTATATTTGCGTATGGGTCTGCCTCTGCCGGTGTCGGCGGCGTCAATAGAATATGCTCCGGCTGTGTCCAGTTGAGTTGCTGTGTCCCTTCCGCCTCAAATCCTCCTTGCTGCGCGATTGTCGCTTGACTTTCCAAGGTGTTCTGCACTACTTGCTCGTCTGCCATGTCTGTTTACAGGTTGGATAGTTGTTGGTAAAATTTTCCGACCGCCTCCGGCCATCCGCCGTTTAGTCCCGTCGGGTCGTTCTCGGCTCCGACCGGCGCGTATTTCCTCGCTATGGTCTCGATGCTCGTGTACCCCTTGTCTAGGTACTCTGTCCGCAAGCGTCTCGCTATGTCCCGTATGCTTTCGTCTTCGTTCCGGTAGTACTTGTGGTAACCTCGCGCTCCCGTACGCGGGTTAATCGCGTTCGGGTCAAACGCTCCGAATAGGTTATTGCGCGTGCGCGCGGCGTAGCTTGTCCCGCGCGCGCTCTCGTTCATTGCGATTGCTATGAGGAGTTTCGGGTCAAGGTTGTTTGCCTTTGCCGCGCTCATGAAGGTGTCGTAGTGCGCTGCCAGCGCGCTCCCCATGTAGTTCTTCACGCGCTCCGCGCTCACCGGTTCATTATACCCCGGCTGCGGCATGACGCGCGCCGCGGTCGTGTTCGCCGGTACATAGCCCTGCTTAATGCTCTCCAGTTGCGCGTTGTTCTCCTGCGCCCTCATGAGTCGCTGGTGTTCTTTCGCTCGCACGATTTGCCATTGCCACGTCGGCGGCTCGTTGGTATTGACTGCCATGGCTGTCGCTGCCTCCCGGCTGATCTGCATATTCTCCCCCTTCACAAACCCTAGCACCGGTAACTCCCGGTACCCTCCATGCTCGCCAATGCACAGCACGCCGTCCTTTCCCGGCGTCACTTTGTTTTTTAAGCTCTCCGGTAGGTACACTCCTACTTCTTTCTTCTCGGCGTTGTCGAGGATGCCGATCTGCCCCTGCCTCATGACTCGGTCGGGGTACTGTGAGTTATCGATTGCCACGTACCCTCCTTTCATGTACTGCCCGTACTGCTTGTCCTGCTCCACCTTAACCGCCTGATACGCGTTCTCGTAGCCCGCCACGGATCGCAACTCGATGTCTCTCTCGCAGATTTCTTTGTAGATCGCCTGGTATTGTCTTCTCTGCTGAACCGGTGTACTCTTTTGTCCTTCCTGCGTGTCCAGCCATTCGTTGTACTTGTTGTTTACCAACGCCAGCTGCTCGTCCATAATGGCGTCGTACTTCTTCCGGTAGTACTTCCCCGCTGCTTCGTCTTCGTCATCGTCCGGACTAATCCCCCAACGCCCTTCGTTCTGTTTCCTCCACTCGCTCTTCTGCTTAAAGTTCGCGTTGATATTGCCTTTCGCGTCGTAGATGGTGCGCCGCAAGGCTTCTTCTCTCGCCGGTGATAGCGCGCCGCTTAAGTTGCGCATGCTGTTCTCAAAAGTCTTTGCCTCAATAACTCGCATTCCTTCCATGCGTTTCTTCCTCAACTGCGCATCTGCCAACGCTTTACTGATTTCACCATCGCTCAACCCCAATGCCTTCCATCTCTGAGTATATCCCGCCGCCCATTTCTCATAATCCCCGCTTGCCGGGTACGCCCGCGCCTCATTGATCGCTTCCGCCCTCAACTGCGCGCTCACGTCCTCCCCGCTCATCATCCGGTCAATCAACCTCGCCTGCGCCTGCGTGAAGGCTCCCGTCACTTCCCAAGGTCTCTTTTTCTGCTCCTGCGCTGCCTTCGCCACTTCCGCCGCCGGTAGGCTCCATATCCTGTTCAGCGCGTCAATGCTCTGCTCCTTGCGCATTTCTTGCGCTCTCCGTAGGTAAGCGTTCTGCTGCGCCGGCGGCATGTATTTGTTCAGCTCGCCCCGGTCAATCATGCCGCGTATGCCTTCCACGTCTCCATTCACCAGCATCTGTTCAACCTGATTGCTCACAAACCCACGGCGCGATTCGATGGTGTCCACCGCCAGCTCATCCGCGCTTATAACCTGATTGTTGTACGCTTCCTGCGATATCTGCTCTGCCCCGGCAAAGTCCATCCCTGCCAAGGCCGCCTTCCTCCGGTTCTCGTACGCCGTCCTCGCCTTGTTCCGCGCATCCACCGCCAGCAAGCTTCTCCCTTTCTGTCCAAGTGTCGTCTGCCAGTTGAGTGTCTTGACCGCCCACTCTTCCCCGTCCATCGGGTTCACGATTCCTTTTCCCGCGCGCTCTCCTGCTCTCATGGCCCGCCCAAGTATCGTCTCGTATCTTCCTTCTCTGAGCATCCCGTTCGCGTCGTACAGGCTCTTTGCCGTCCCGTACGGCGCTGCCATTCCCTCTTTCATGTCAGCGTCAAACTGCGCCTCGGCCATGCGTAGTCTCGTGTCCGCTTCGCTCTTCCGGCAATAGTCAAACCGATCCCGCAACGCTCGCCCTATCATCGCAAGCTCCGCCCCGTTCCATTCCGCCCCGCGCGCGGCCGCGTCCTGCGCTACCGGGCGTATCGCCTGCAACTGCGGCGCTCCCCCGGTCTGCACCCGCCCCGGTTCATACATCGCTCCTGAGTATACTCCTTCTGGCATGGCTCTTTTTAATAGTCATCTGGTGGAAATAGTCCCGGGTCGTACCAGTCGTACGCCCATCCCGGCGGTAGTTCGGCGTCCGCCAGCGGCTGGTACCCCGTCGTTGTCTTTGTCTTGCCGCTGTTGCTGCTCCTGCTCCTGTTCGCGCTGCTTAACCCGCGCGCCAGTAACCCGTACAGCGTCCCGCTGCTCTTCTTCGTGTCAATCTGCATGCCCGCAAGGTACGGGTTCGTCGCGGCAAAAAGATCCCACGTCATGCTTCCATAGTCTCCCGCCCCGCTCAAGGTGCTGAGTACGACGTTATTTTCCGCGCGCTCAATAAGTGCGTCCTGCTGGTCGATGGTCAATGTTCCATAGTCTCCGGCGGCTATGCCTTGCCTCACGCTCTCCAAGTTCTCCTTCCCGGTTGCATACCCGCTTATCGCTCCGCCAACGGCTCCTAAAAGTCCGCCGATAAATCCCCGTTGCGCGCTCTTCCGCGTCGCCTTCGCCAGCATGCTGTACTGCTTCGCCTGCGCGTCGTACCCCATGGCTTCTACTTCCGCCCACTTCGCCTCTAAGTCCCCCTTCCGCCGCGTGTCCAACGCCCTCTGCATAGCATTCACGGTCTGTACGCTGCTGCTCGTTGCCATGTTCTCCACCTGCGCGTCCCATGCCTCCCGCACGATGTCCTCCATCTGCGCTCCCGCCTCGACGTTGGTATTGGTCGCACTGTGCGAGTTGCGCGCGTTGCTCACAGCCTGCCTCTGCTGCTCCCGCGCCTGCCTCTGCTGCATCCCTCGTAGGTACCGGTTCGCCCGGTCGGTCTCTTCGTAGGTGTCCGCCTCGGCGTACGCCGCTTCCCGCGTGGCTTGCCCGCGTAACCGCGTCAATGCCGCCTGCTGGCTGTACATGCTGCTTTGCGCGCTGTACTGCCTCGCCCTCCCTAGTCCGCCCATCAAGCTTCCGAGTAGTGCTAGCATAGTCCTTTAATGCCAAAATATGTTGCTCTTCATGATGTCCCGCAAGGGGTGCTGGTCGTTGCTCTTCCACTGCCGCGCGTCGATGTCTATCGCTCTTTGCAGGTTCTGCGCCGCCTCCGCCTTGCACGCCGCCGCCAAGTCTGCATTGCTGATAATCGATATGGCGATCTCCGCCGCTAGCTCGCATACCACGCCCTCGCAAAAATACGGCGCGCTCTCCGGCAACTCCCCGCCCAAGGTGATAATGTCCGCCGTGTACGCCAAGTACAACTCGCTCTCTTTGTTCACTCCCTCGATAAAGACGATTCTCTTCCTTGTCTCCGGGTCGATGGCAAACTCGCTGTGTCTCACTTTCCGCCGCCTTGCGTCCATGATACTCTCAACGATAAGGCAATCGTCCGGTAACTCCACGTAAAAGCCTCGCTCCCATCCTTCATCGTCTCTCTCCTTGACTTCCAGCTTCCGCCCCGTCACCCGCGCAAAGCTCCACTTAAATCTCCCGTTGCACCTCCTCACCACTATATCATACGCCCGCTTAATCGGGTCATCCGTGGCGGTGTTTTCCATGTACTCCCGCTCGCCCAATTTTTCCAACGCGCGCTGTATCACTGTCCCCTTGTCCATACGCCTCCATTCTACCCCGTCCCCTCCGTCCCTGCCAACTTTCCCTCCGTACCTCCATTTTTCTTTCTTGCTTTTCCATCCGCCTGTGCTATCCTCTTTCTATGCGACTCTCTCTCTCCATCATCGCCGCGCTCGCTCTCTCCTCATGCTGCACGCTCGTTAACGGTCGTAGCCAGCAAATGCGCGTTGTTTCCAACGCGCCTGATACAAAGATCTACATCGACGGCAATCTCCAGCAATTTACCTGCCCTACCGCCGTCACGGTCTCGCGCTCCAAAAAAGCTCACCACTTCCGCCTCGAAGCCCCCGGCTACCATCCTCTCGACGTCCTCTGGCCATCTCGCCTTTCCGCCTGGAGCCTCGGCAATTTCGGATTCGTCGCCTGGTTCTGGGTCGGTGATATCGTTGACTTCTCCACCGGCTCCGCGTGGTACTACGACGATATGACCGCCACTCTCGTCCCGCTTGAGAAAAAGCCTAAAAATTAAAGGCTTCCTTCTCCATCCAAAACTTTTTTCAATTTTTTTCATTTTTTGTCTTGACGTGGTGACGTGTCACCCGTAAAATAGCCTTGCAATGCCCAATAAGCGCAACCCATACAAACGTTCACTCCAACTCTACATCGATGAATTCACTTATGAAAAATTCAAAAAGTACGCCGCTAAAATCGGGATCCCGATGGTCACTATCCTCACGGCATACATCGAGCACATCGCCGCAGAAATTGTCCTCTCACCCGAAGAGGAGCAGCAAATCTGCGACCGTATCATCAAGCGTATGCGTAAAAATTAACCTCAATAACTACTCCTACGAAAAAATCAAACTGGCTGCCAAGAAGAAAAAAATATCCGTGTCAGACTACGTATTTTTTTTGTTAAGAGGTGACGTGTCACCCGCCGCGAAATAACCCCTCTCTCATATCGGCACCCCGGGGCGGGTGCGGTTCTCCCTCATGTCTCACCGCGCCCGCCCCACACTCTCTTCTATATCGTTCCAACCCATGAAAAAGAAACCTCGTAAACCTAAACCCTCCCGCTGGCTTCACCTCGGCGTCTCGGTCACGCGTGACATCCGCGACCGCCTGCACGCCTGCGCTCATGATGAACAACGCTCAATTTCATTCATTGTCCGCTCCATCCTCGAAGCCGCCCTCCCGCCTCTCACCAACCGTAAATCATAACCATGGAAGCTCCCCTCATTGTCCGCGCCTTTTATTGCCACCTCCGCGCATGGAAGGAAGAGAGAAATCTCACCCTTCGCGCGCATGGTACCTTCTCCCGCGTCTGCCCCGCGCGTGAAACCGTTATCGACGATCAGCCCGCCTTCATTATCTATGAGAACTCCCAGGCCGGCATCCTCGTTGCCGCCACGCCGGACGATATCAACTCTCTCTTTTGCAAATAACCTATGAATGCTCCCCTGAACATATACGAATTCCTTGCCGTCGTCCTTACCTTTATTTTCTACGGCGTCATTCTCTTCTGCTTGAATGAGTCACCGGATGGGCCTTTCCCTTCCTACCCTCACTCCGGCTTCTATCCCGATTGCCCCCAACCCGCTCCCCTTAACCGTCCATGAAAGAAACCCGCCATATCCCACGCAACCACCCCATCCGCGTCCCGCTCACTCGCATGTTCTACCGCGCCCGCGCTTACGACTCTTTCCGTGAGTACTACCTCGTTACCAAGGCGCGCTCCTCCTCCGTCGCTGCATGGCATGAGTCCCCTTATCGGCGCCCCTGCGTCCTCGCTCTCCTTCGCCGTCGTCGTAAGTACCGCGCCGCCCGCGCTCGATACCTCGCCCGCCAAGCCCAACTCCTCCTCTCAAATCGTAAATCGTAATTCGTAAATCGTAAATCTTCTTGCTCCTTCGCATACTCCTCCAGCACCTCCGCCGCCCGCGTGATACTACTCCCCTCCTCATACGCCTCACGCACCGCCTCGAAAACCGTCGCATCCAACTTCGCCGCCGCGTAATGCCCCGCCACGCTCGCCCCGCTCTCCTCCATCAGCTTCTCCAACGTCGCCCCCTCATTCTTGGTAAACGCGCGCCCCTCCTTACTCTTCGAAAACGCATCCCACGCCTTCGATATCGCCACCAAATGCTGCGCATCCGCCAGCTTCTTCTGCACATACTCGATACTGTCATGCGCCTCCTGCGGCATATTGTACCGCCCGTGATTCAGCAGAAAATGACTCTGCGCCAGCGTTGAAAACGCCTCGATAATATCCTGCCTCGCCTTCGCTTCCTTGCTCTTCGCACCCTGCCAGTGCCATACGCGCCCAGTCTCCATCAGCCTCGCATACGCCTCCACCTCCTTCTCCTCTATCATCTTCGCGAAATGGTGTCTCCCGCTGGTAAACTCCAGCGTCTCGATCGGCGCTTTTCTATCCCGAGCGCTCGTCTATGCTCTTACCTGATGGGAGGTGCATCTCTTTTTTAAAGAGATGTCAAGGGAAAAGCCTTTGCTTTTCGCTTCTTATCATAGCTTTCCTCATTTTGAGAAGATTTGATTTTAAGGAATTCTTCTTTTGAATAGATTGGGTCACTTATCCTCTTGTATATTTGTTTTCAATCCAGTATATGAAAAATACATGCTCATAGCTTTAAAAAAGAGATATACAGGGTGCGACTGTAAACAAGGATGGCAAAGAAAGAATTTTTTCCACACATTGCCGGAT
>CANQSU010000073.1 GCA_947626585.1 uncultured Oscillospiraceae bacterium | reverse complement strand
GCCTGCTGGTTTTTCCGGAGTGAATGACAGATAACACTTACAAAATTCCTGTCAAATCTTATTATACGAGGAGGATATGACCATGCTTGATATCGGCAAATTTGAGTGGACAAGACTGCCCGCCGGGTTTGAAATAAAAAACGGAGCGGTTGAGATCGTCACAAAGCCCCGCACGGACCTGTGGCAGAGGACCTATTACCACTTCCGAAACGACAACGCCCCTGTCTTTCAGATGAAGACAGGGGAGAGGTACTTCTCTTTTACGGTCAGGACGGAGTTTCAGAGCAAGCGCCGCTTTGACCAGTGCGGGGTCGTCATGTATCTGGACAGCGAGAACTGGCTGAAGGCGTCCGTCGAATACGAAAACGAGCGGTTCGGGCACCTGGGGAGCGTCGTGACCAACGACGGCTATTCCGACTGGGCCACCACGGCCATCGACGCCTCGGTAAGCTCCATGTGGTACCGCCTCAGCCGCCGGGAGGACGATTTTTGCGTCGAGTGTTCCGAGGACGGCGTAAGCTTTTCACAGATGCGGATCTGCCACATGCGCAAGGCCGTGGGCGAGGTGCGCTTCGGCATCTACGCCTGCAGTCCGGAGGACTCCTCCTTCAAAGCGACGTTCACGGACATGGCCCTGACAGACTGTCAATGGCCCGCCCACAGCGGCCAGCGGCCGGATGAGGAGTGATTTTTCCGCAAGGCTGACACGGGAAATTCTCGGCACTCGGGGGAAGCTCCTTAATTGTCATTGGTATAATGATACCTTCTCAGCACCCGCCCGAACACGAGACAGAGAATAATGCCGGAGACGCCCAGCAGGAACATCATGAGGGCCGCGCCGGAGCCCCTGCCGGTCCCGAAGAGGAGTGCCGGAAGTCCCGCCGCGCCTGCCATCAGCGGCTCGCAGACGCTGTCCACCAGAAAGCCGCCGAGAAAGGCGCCGATGGGAATGGTGAAAAACTGCATGGTGTTCCGGCAGGAGAAAACGCGCCCCTGCATATCAGGGGGGACCGTGGAGCGCAGGATAACGTCCATATTGGCGTTCATGAGCGGGATCACGGACCACCCGGCGATCTGCGCGACACACCACCACACGGGCGTCCGCGCGAAAGCCAGGATGAGATTCTCCACGCCCAGCGAAAAGAGAATGGAGGCCACGATCACCCGGACGCGGTTTTTCGGCGGGGGAAGGAACGTGACAAGGACGCTCCCGGCAAGGGTGGCGAGACCAGCGCAGGCCGTCACCGACCCAAGCACCGACTCCCCGCCGTTTTCCCGGGAGAGGACATAGGGCGGCAGGACCGCGTCAAAGGCCGAGGCGATCAGGTTCACTCCGGCGAGGAAGAGGATGAGCCGGAGGATCAGGCCGTTTTCCCGAAGATAGGAAAGCCCGGCCCGCGCGCTTGTAAGGAGCCGTTCATTCCCGCCCCTTTCGCTGTTCGCGGCGGGGGAGGGGATACGCACGAAAAGGAGGAGCGACACAAACGCCGCCAGGAACGTGCCAAGATCCACATAGATGACCCCTGAGAGGCCAACAGTTGAAAAGAGCGCCGTGGCGAGGATCGGGTGCAGGATGGTGTTGAGAGAATTGGTAAAGGACTTGAGGCCGCTGACGCGCTGGTAGTGTTCCTTTGGCGTGAGCAGCGTCATTGCCACATCGCCGGCGGGGCTTTGTACCGTGTTCATAAGGCCGTTCAGGGCATTGAGAACGTAGAGATGCCAGGGGCGCAGGGAGCCGGCTTTCAGCAATATCAGCACCGCCACTGTACACAGGGCGGCAAAGGCATCCGAGAACAGCATGGTTTTCCGCTTGTCCCACCTGTCGGAGAGCGCTCCGGCGAAAATGCTCGTGAGAACATATGGCCCGTAGGAGCAAACGGAGGCCAGCGCCATTTTCAGCGCCGAGCCCGTCGTCTCATAGAGCCACAGCGTCAGCGCGAAGCCCGTCATGGAGCTTCCGAGCTGGGACAGGGACTGCGTCGACCAGAGAATGAGAAACGGCTTGAGTTCGTTTATTATTTTTTTCATTTTGACCTTGCTCCTTTGATTTTTATGACAATCAAAATACAAGGCCCGGGGATATTTGCCGTATCAGGCGTTATCGCTCCACGCAGTATCCCCGTACCTTGCATGGAGCCGGGACAATGGCCAAAAATGTGCAGGCGCCTATTGAAAACATAACAGAAAACCTCCGTAAGGAGCCTCTGAACAAATGCGCCGCCGCCGTCTCGCGGTCCTGCCCATCCGTTCAGTGGCTCCGGTAGTATCATCGCGTTTTAAATCGGATATCGATATCCCCGGATACCGTGCTTGCGGAGAGCTTCACGGGGCCGGTCCCGCCGCCGATCAGCCCGCTTTCGCCGGAGACGGTTGACACGCTCACCGTGTAGTCCTCCCGCGCGCCGGACAGAGTGCCGACGATGCCGCCGGAGACGGAGGAGAGCAGCAGTCCGCCGGGGGCGTCCGCGTAGTCAAGCTCCACATCCCCGGAGGTGGTGGACACGGATAATGTGTCTGCCGTCACCGCGCCCAGATCAATGTCGCCGGAGACGGTCTCCGCGGAAAACGGGCCGCAGTTCAGGGAATCGGCGCGGATATCGCCGCTGGCGGTGCCGGCGCGGACGCCGCCGAGCTTTGTCACGCCGATCTCCACATCTCCGCTTACAGTGGATACCGCCAGGTCCGGTTTGAGGCCGGAGGGAAGCATCACCGTGATATCCCCGGCGTTCCGGCCAAAATCGATCATAAAGAGCTTGAAGCCCGTTCGCTCCTTTTGGGTCACAGTCAGCGTCCCGTCGGTCCCCGGCGTGACAACCACGCCCTCGGCGGAATCGCTGAGGACGCAAATCCCGCTCCCGTCCCAGTACGTGACGGACGTGTCGGCGCTGACGGCGTCGATTTTTATCAGATCCACACCCTCGGCGGGGCAGGTGTACCGGAACGCGTCGGACGTGTGACGGCCCGAAATATCGATTTTCACGAGCCCCGTTTCGATGTTCAAAACGCTCATGTCCCCCTTTGCCATGACGGCCCCGCCGGCGAACAGCAGCGCGCCCACGGCGAACAGGGCCGAGGCGATCATCAGGACCTTTTTCACGCGCTCGCCCCCTTCCCACGGAGTATGGCTCTTTTGACGGTTTTCGCGGTAAGCCGGAGGGAACCCTTCACGGCCCTTTCGGAGATCATCGTCACAAGCACGAAAACAAACCCGAGCGCCGCCGTCACCAGCCCGATCCCCGACAGCATCAGCCGTGGGGCGAGGCCCGGATAGGGGACAGCGAAGGCGACGACCGCGGCGGCAAGGCCGCCGACGATGAGGGCCATGGCGGTGACGCCGAGGGTAAAGACGACGGAAAAGACCGCGACCAGAAGCCCCAGCACGACGGCCGCCCCGGCGATGAGCAGGGAGCCCCAGACAGGGCAGGTGAGGACGAGAAAAAGGAGTTTAAAAGCGTATGCTCCGCCGCCCTCCGCCTCCTTTTGCTCCTTCGCCCGCTCCCTGGCGTCGTCCACCCGCGTTTTGACCACGGTGGAGAGGGGCAGATTCATCTCGATCTCCCGCGCGATATCGTCGACGGAGCCCAGGGCCGCCACCGCTTCCGCCTCGGTCATCCCGTCCTCCATCCGGTCGGCGATGGCCTCCCGGTAAAAGTCCACGGTCTTCTTCACCTCGGCGTAGGGCAGATATCCCAACCGGTGGGTGAGAGCGGAAAGAAATTCATTGGTCGTCACGCTCATTACCCCCGAAGCTCACGTCGATATCCCCGGAGAGGGCCTTGACGCGCACCTGGTTGGGACCGGTGATGGCGTCTCCGTCAATGTGGATGGAGCCGCTGCTGCTCCTGGCCACCACGGTGTAGAGGGATTCCGGGCCGGGGAGGGTAAGATCCACGTCGCCGCTGACCGTCTCCAGGCTGATGTTGGGGCAGGGGATCTTCAGGGAGGCGGCCACATCTCCGCTGGCGGTGCCGACGACGAGCTTTTCCGCCGGTGACGCGCCGCCGATGTCCACATCGCCGCTGGCCGATTTAGCGGTAAGCGTGCCGCAGCGGATACAGGATATGTCCACGTCGCCACTGGCGGAGGTGAGGGAGATATCCGCTGCGCTGATCCGGGAGGCGTCCACATCGCCGCTGGCCGTGGCAGCGCCGAGCCTTCCCTCCGCCTCAACATCCCTGAGGTCCACATCGCCGCTGGCGAGCTTTACGGACAGGGAGGACAGCCTGACGCCCTCCGCCTTCAGGTCCCCGGAGGCGGTGTTGACGCAGACCGCCACGGGGGAGGAGGCCGGGAGCAGGAGCTTCAGGCACACATTCTCCGTGAAGAACCTGAGATCCGGCTTGTTAAAGGAAAATTTCATGCCGAAAATGTCAAAATTGTATTGCTCCGACGCCGCGTTTTTCCGGCTGCGGCGGACGGTGACCACGCTCTCCCCGGTGATCTCGCAGACCCACCGGTCGCTGGAGCTGTATTCCAGATGGACCATCCCGTCGGGCGAGGGGAGCAGATGTACGTCCAGGGAGGAGTCGAAGATCTCAAATCTTTTGGAGACCGCCGGATCAAAGTCGTACCGGACGGTGTCCCCCCGGGGCGAAGCTTCCCCCGTGCGGCTCTTGGGGTCCTGGTCCCAGGCGTCCCGGACTCCCCGGATGATATCGTCCAGATCCCCCAGGGCGGCTACGGCGTCCTCCTCGGTCATGCCGTCCTCCACGCGGTCGTCAATGGCCTGGTCGTAAAAGGCCACCACCCGGCGGATCTCGTCGGGGTCCGCCTGAAAACGGAGGCCCTGGCAGAGCTTATCCAGAAATTCTGCTTTATTCATGGCTTGTTCCTCCTCCTGATACGGTATGAGACGCGGATCTGATGTAGTCGTATGCCCGCGTGACGTCCTCCCACTCCGTGAGAAACGCCGTTATCCTCCGGCGGCCCACGGAGGTGATGGCGTAGTATTTTCGGAGCCTGCCGTTGTGTTCCCGGCTCGTCACCGTCAGGGCCCCGGCCCCCTCCAGACGCTTCAGAATGGGGTACAGCGTCGATTCGCTCATGGCAATGAAGGGCGAGATGTCCTTGATGATCTGATACCCGTAGGACTCGCCCTCGCTGAGCGCCTTGAGTACGCAGACCTCCAGTATTCCGCGCCTTAGCTGTGCGTCCATCGGCATACCTCCTTTCACAGAATACTATACAACGCATAATATAATGTGTCAAGGGGTAAAAGGAAATTTTTTTAGAAAACCGCCGCGTGGGAAAAACTTTGAAAAGCCTATTCCCAAACAGGGAGGTTTGTGCTATACTAACCGTTAATTGACCAAACAATGGAGGATTTGATATGAACGAGATCTTGAAGCTCCTTGAGGAGGACAGCCGGTACACCCCGGCCCAGATCGCGGCCATGACCGGCAAGGATGAGAAGTACGTCCGGGACACGGTCAGGAGGTGCGAGGAGGAGCATATCATCAACGGCTACACCGCGCTGGTGGATTGGGACAGGACCAGCGAGGAGGCGGTGACCGCCTTTATCGAGGTGAAGATCACCCCCCAGCGGGACGACGGCTATGACCGTATCGCCCGCAGGATCTACCAGTACGACGAGGTGGAGAGCCTCTATCTCATGTCCGGCAGCTTTGACTTCTCGGTCATCGTCACGGGCAAGTCCCTCCGGGAGGTCTCCCGCTTCGTCTCCGAGAAGCTGGCCCCCATCGAGGGCGTCACCGGCACCGCCACCCACTTCATCATGAAGCGCTACAAGGATAAGCACAGAGCGTTTCTGGTGGAGCCTGAGCAGGAGGAGCGGACGCTGTTTGTATGATGGACTATGATAAGCTCATGTCTCGGAACGTCCGGAGCCTCCAGCCCTCGGGCATACGGAGGTTTTTCGACATTCTGGACACCATGAAGGACGCGATCTCCCTTGGCATCGGCGAGCCCGACTTTGTGACCCCCTGGCACATCCGGGAGGCGGGCGTCTATTCCCTGGAGCAGGGCTTCACCAAATACACCTCCAACGCCGGACTGTCGCGCCTCCGCGCGGCTGTCTCCGACTACCTGAGACGCCGGTTCGACATAGACTACGCCCCGGACCGGGTATTCATCACCGTGGGCGGCTCTGAGGCCATCGACCTGTGCGTCCGGGCCATGCTGGATCCCGGCGACGAGGTCGTTATCCCCGTGCCCAGCTTCGTATGCTACGGGCCGCTGGTGACTATGGCGGGCGGCGTGCCCGTCTATGTGGAGACCAGGGCGGAAAACGAGTTCCGGCTCACCGCCGACGAGCTGCGCTCCGCCATCACGCCCCGCACGAAGCTCCTGGTCCTGCCGTACCCCAACAATCCCACCGGAGCGATCCTGGAGAGGGGAGACCTGGAGGCCATCGCGGAGGTCCTGCGGGATACGGATATCATGGTCCTGTCCGATGAGATCTACGCCGAGCTGACCTATGGGCAGCATCATGTGTCCCCCTGCAATATTCCGGAGCTATACGAGCGCACCCTGCTTGTGAACGGCTTCTCCAAGGCCTACGCCATGACCGGCTGGCGCCTTGGATACGTCTGCGGTCCCGAGCCCATCATGAAGCAGATGCTGAAGATCCACCAGTACGGCATCATGTCCGCCCCCACCACAAGCCAGTACGCCGCTATCGAGGCGCTGCGCTGCGGCGACGGGGACATCGAGACGATGCGATCAAGCTACGACAAGCGCCGCAGGCTGATGCTCAAGGGCCTTCGGGGCCTGGGCCTGGAGTGCTTCGAGCCCAGGGGCGCCTTCTACATGTTCCCGAAAATCGGCGGCTTCGGCCTCAGCTCCGATGAGTTCTGCACCGAATTCCTGCGGGAGGAGAAGGTGGCCATCATCCCCGGCACCGCCTTCGGACCGGGCGGGGAGGGGTACGCCCGCGTCTGCTACGCCTCCTCCGTGGAGAATATCGAGACCGCCATTTCCCGTTTGGGCGGTTTCCTGGGGAGGCTCCGGGGCGAGACATGGTGAGAAAGCTGACCGTACCGGCTTATGCCAAGCTCAACCTGACCCTGGAGGTGCTGGATAGGCGCCCTGACGGATATCACGACATGGACATGGTCATGCAGACCGTGGATTTGCGCGATACGGTTGACATAACCATATCGAATGAGGGCAAAAAGGGCATAGAGGTTGACATAAATAGAGATGATTTACCGAAAGGTATACATAATCTTGCTGAAAAAGCGGCGGAAGCTTTTTCAGATTATGTCAACCTGCCCGAGACACACATTGAAGTTTACATAACCAAGAACATCCCCGACAGAGCCGGAATGGCCGGGGGAAGCGCGGACGCGGCGGCGGTGATCCGGGGGCTTGACAAGCTCCTTGAGACGCGCCTGTCCGACAGAGAGCTTTACGGCGTTTGCGCCTCGGTCGGCTCCGACGTGCCCTTCTGCCTTTTCGGAGGCACGGCGCTGGCCCGGGGCCGGGGGGAGCTGCTCACCGACCTCCCGCCCATGCCCGACTGCGGCATCCTGATCGTCAAGCCGAGCTTCTCCGTGTCCACCCCGGCGCTTTTCGCCGCCCTTGACCGCTGCGCGGTGACGGCGCGGCCCGACACGGGGAGGGCTGTTGAAGCGCTTCGGCGCGGCGATCTGACGGCCCTCTGCGCCAACATGGTCAACGTCTTTGAGGACGCCCTGCCGGAGGAGGAGAGGCATATCGTGGTTGACATAAAGTCAACGCTCATGGCCTCCGGCGCTTTGGGCGCCTCCATGACCGGCACCGGCTCCGCCGTATTCGGCGTTTTTTCGTCTCCTGAAGCCGCCAAAAATGTTGATTTGACCCGTTTTGGCCAAACCTTTGCCGTATCTCCCATGAAAAAGCTGTAATACATGTATAATCGTGAAGAAATCGGGCAATGATATGCACACGCGGCATAGCTTGCCCGATTTTATTTCCGCGAGGTTACTTATATGAAGCTCAAGCGCTGGGAGATCGCCCTGATTTTTGCCTGTATCGCCGTGTTTGTCTGCGGATTCTCCGTTCAGAGGGAGGCCGTGGAGCTGTCGGATAAGCTTGTCCGGCTCCACGTGGTGGCCAATTCCGACTCCGAGGCCGACCAGGCCCTGAAGCTGCGCGTCCGCGACGCGGTGCTGGACTTTCTGCGCCCCCGCCTTGAGGGCGTGGAGGACGCGGAGACCGCCCGGGAGATCATCGCGGACAGCCTGCCCGCTATCGAGTCCGCCGCCCGTGAGATCATAGACGGGGAGGAAGCTCCCTATGCCGTCGCCGCAACCCTTTGCCGGGAGGACTTTCCAACCACGGAGTACGACAACTTCTCCCTGCCGGCGGGGGAATACCTGTCCCTGCGGGTGAAAATCGGCGCGGCGGCGGGCCACAACTGGTGGTGCGTGGTCTTCCCGCCCATCTGTGACGCCGGCGTCATCGACCCGGACACCGCCGACGCCATCGGCCTTTCCGAGGGCGAGGCCCGGCTCATCACCGCCGGAGGCCCCGGTGTTGCGGTGAAATTTCGCTTCATGGAGCTTATCCACTCCTTTCTGTCGCTCTTTGACTGAGAAGGGCGGTTACTCTCCGCGTACCCGTGCGATCCGCTCCCACGGACAGGGCGACTGTATGAGTTGCACAAAATATTCCGTCCCGTTTTGAGTAAAATCACAAAATTGTCGGTCCATTCGGAAAAACTCCTTGTAATCCGGGGAGTAATAGAGTATTATGGCATCAGTGAAGCTGGAAACGTTTTCAGAAAGCGCCCGCCGGAATGGGGGTCAATGGGTATGATATGGGAACATCTGAATCAATCGGAGCGTCGAGATCGGCGAGCGGATTTTTCTTCGGGTGAAGCCGAAAAATCGCTGGACTACCATGCGTATTCCAGGATTTTCAGGCCAAACATGGCGGAAAATATGCCGTTGAGACCGGCGCGGCGATTTGTTCAGAGATTCCTGAGAAGGCTTACGGCCGTGGCTTTCTGCCTGTGCCTTGTCCTCGCCGTGGCGGCGGGGTGTTCCGGGGAAAAGAAGGGCTCCGTATATTGGCTCAACGCCATGCCGGAGTACGACAGTGTCCTTCAGACCGTCGCGGGGATGTATACCCGGGAAACCGGCGTTGAGGTGAAGATCGTTGCCGCCACGGCGGGCACCTACGAGTCCATGCTGAAAGACGAGCTGAAAAAATCCACGCCCCCCACGCTCTTCATGCTCAACGACGCCGTGGCGGTGGAGAACTTTGGCGGCTGCGCCCTGGACCTTTCCGGCACCGAGGTGGCAAAGGAGCTGGCCACCGACGCTTTCAACCTCTATGACGGGGCGGGCAGGCTCGTCTCCCTGGGCTGTTCCTTTACGTGCTGCGGGCTAATCGTCAACCCCACGCTCCTTGAAAGGGCGGGCTATACGCTTTCGGACATCAACAGCTTTATCCCCCTCAAGAGAGCCGCCGAGGACATCCACGCCAGGGCCGCGGAGCTGGGCTTTGACGCTTTCACCTCAAACGACGTGACAGGCAAGTCCGCCGACCGCATTACGGGGCAGGTGATCGATGTGGACTACTGGTACGAGCAGATGGCCGCCCGGACAAGATGGACCGAAACGCCGGCCGCCATCACCGGCGCCTATATTGAAAATTTCCGCCAGATCTTTGACCTGGCAATCAACAACTCCACCGTTCCGCCGGCGGACCTTGTAAGCGGCGGCCACGATGCCAGGGAGGAGTTCACCTCCGGCAAGGCGGTATTTTATTTCGGCGCCTCCGACGAGTACCCGGCCATAGCCGGCTCCGTCCCCGACGCCGCCATGATACCGTATTACTGCGGTATCGGCGGGGAGGAGAAGGCGGGCCTGAGCTGTGACGGCCGGGACCGCTGGGCCGTCAACGGTCAGGCCGGCGAGACCGACAGGCGGGCGACGCTGGATTTCATGTACTGGTGCGTCACCGACCCGGAGGCCAGCGCCCTGCTGGTGGGACTCTGGGGCGTCATGCCCTATATAAACGCCGCGCCCTCCCAAAACGGCTTTTTGAGGGACGCGCAGGCTTACGCCGCCGCCGGGTGTTACGTGATGAACCGGTGCGCCGGCTTACAGCCTCAACCGGAGGCTTACCGCGGCGCCATTGCCGGCGCTCTGGGCCTCTACTGCGCCGACCCGGGCGACGGGACCTGGGAGAGCGTTCGGACCGCCATCGTGGACGGCTGGGCCGTCTACGCGGCGCGTGGATAGAGGTGAGGATAAGATGAGAGAGATCAAGAGGGGAAGCACGTTGACCATCAAGGATATCGCGCGCCAGTCGGGCTATGGCGTGACCACTGTCTCCCGTGTACTCAACGATCAGCCCAACGTCTCCGAGGAGGCCAGGGAGAAGATACTGGAGGTGGTACACCGCACGGGCTTCCGCCTCAATTCCAACGCCAAGCGCCTCAAGCAGCAGTCGAGTTCCGGCATCGCCGTGGTGGTGAAGGGCACCAACAACATGCTCTTTCCCGCCATTCTGGAGCGGGTACAGAGCCAGCTCCTTGACACCGGCTGCGCCTGCCTGATCAACTACGTGGACGAATCGGCCAACGAGGTGGAGGAGGCCGTCAGGATCTGCGCCGAGCTTCATCCCCTGGGGCTTCTCTTTCTGGGCGGGGACATCGAGAACTTCCGTGCCGGCTTTTCCGCCATTACGGTCCCCGGCGTCCTGATGACCGGCTCCGCCGCCAGCCTTGGATTCGATACCCTCTCCAGCGTCTCCACCGACGACGCCTTTGCCGCCGAGTGTGCCATAGAGTACCTTCTGGACCTGGGCCACAAGAAAATCGGCATTCTGAGCGGCTACTCGGGGGATGAGCTGAACCCCGCGGGCCTTCGCCGCCGGGGCTGTCTGCGGGCCTTTGAACGCCGCGGCGTCGCCTTTGACGAGGACCGGCAGCTGGTCATCTCCCGTTATTCTCTTCCTGACAGCTACAGAGCCACGGGGCGGCTTTTGGACAGCGTGCCGGAGCTTACCGCCGTGTTTGCCGCCGCCGATGTGATGGCCATAGGCGCCATCCGCGCCATCCGCGACAGGGGACTGAGGGTCCCCGAGGACGTGTCCGTGGTGGGCTTTGACGGTGTGGAGCTGGGGGAATATCTGACGCCGAAGCTGGGCACTGTCCGCCAGGACAGCGCGGCCATCGCCGACAGGAGCGTCACGCTCCTGCTTGCCTCCATACGGGAGAACGCGGGCGCCGTCCACGAGCTGGCCCCCTTCCGCTTTGCCCCCGGCGAGAGCGCCAGAAGGATCGACACCTGACGTTATTGTAATACTATAGCAAGCCAACGAAATAATGGCGCGAAAGGAGACGATGACGATGAGGGCGGGGACGCGCTGTCGTCCTTGACGGGCTTTCGTATTTTCAGGCCGCCTGACGAAGCGCGGCGCGAAAAAGACCGGCGCGAATGAAAGATTTTAATTGGATTAGCATTAGACCGATATCAGTATAAAACGCCAATATACAATTTGAGTTCATGACTATTTTCACGGGAGGGAAGAACGCGTGAGAAAAAGCGGTATTTTGATGCCGGTGGCGTCCTTGCCGGATAAATACGGCATAGGGAGCTTCGGCAAGGAGGCATACGCCTTCGTCGATATGCTGGCGAAGGCCGGGATCGGGATATGGCAGATCCTGCCCCTGAACCCTCTCGGCTACGGAAACTCCCCCTATCAGCCTTTGAGTTCCTACGCCGGGGACGAGAGTTACATAGATCTGGCCCTGCTCAAAAAGGACGGGCTTCTGGAGGAGCTTCCGGCCGGCTTTACCCCGGCCGTGCCCGACAGGATCGATTACGCCGGGTCCAGGGACTACAAGGAGCCCTGGCTGCGCCGGGCCTACAAGCGCTTCAAGCCCGACGCGGAATATAGGAGGTTTTTGAAAAACGAGTGGGTCTACCCCTACGCCGTTTTTGTAGCCCTGAAGACCCAGAACGGCCTCAGGGCCTGGGTGGAGTGGCCGAAGGAACAGCAGGACTGGATCCTGGACAGGAAGTACGACATCTCCCATCTGGAGGATGAGATCGGCTACCGCATGTTTGCCCAGTTCGAGTTTTTCCGGCAGTGGATGGCCCTTAAGAAGTACGCCGCCAAAAAGGGCGTGAAGATCATGGGCGACATTCCCTTCTACGTGGGGCTGGACTCCCTGGACGTCTGGGGCGCCAGAGAGGAATTCCTCATCAACGGAGACGGCGAACCGTCCTATATCGCCGGCGTGCCGCCCGACTACTTCAACGCCGATGGCCAGCGCTGGGGAAACCCCATCTACAATTGGGAGACCCTGAAAAAGACAGGCTTCCGTTTCTGGATCGAGCGCCTGCGCTGGTCCTCCGTCCTCTACGATATCCTGCGCATCGACCATTTCCGGGCCTTCGACACCTACTGGAAGATCCCCGCCTCCTGCCCCACGGCCAGGGAGGGGGAGTGGATCGAGGCACCGGGTTATGAGCTGTTTGACGAGGTCTACAGACAGATGCCCAGGATCAACATTGTGGCCGAGGACCTGGGGGATCTGCGCCCCGAGGTACTTCAGCTGAGGGACCATTATGGCCTTATGGGCATGAACGTGGTGGAGTTCACCCTCCTGGACGGCGTTCCGATAGGGGCAAACCAGCTGGTCTACACCGGCACCCACGACAACCAGACCGTCACCGGCTGGTACCGGGACCAGTCCAAATACGATAAAAAGCGGGTGCGCGACATTCTCTCCTCCTGCGGCACGCCCCACACGCCCATATCGAAGAAATTCGTCCGATACATCATGCAAAGCCCCGCCGCCGTCGCCATAGCGCCGCTCAGCGATATCCTGGGGTACGGCGACCGGGCGCGCCTCAACACCCCAGGCACCGTGGGGAGTCCCAACTGGGAGTGGAGACTGCCCTCCTTCGCCCCCCTGAGGCGGAGCCTGCCCTGGCTTACGGAGCTTCTCAGGGAGACAAAGCGGAGATGACCCGGTGACAGGCGGGGGAGTCCGGCATACAATGGAGTAGGCGCAGCAGGCGCCAAAACCATTGGAGCAGAGGAACATGCACAGCTATACGGTGCTGCGCGGAGAGAGCGTTCAGTCTGTCTCGGATAAATTCGGCGTGCCCAAGGCCGCCCTTCTGCGCGAAAACCCCGCGCCCTTCTACGAGGGCCAGCAGGTGACGGTCCCGGTCGGCGTCCTGAATACCGACCGCGCGCCTGTCTCCCTGCTGAGACTTTACTACCAGATCCCCGAGTCGTCGATCCTTGAGCTTTCAGACCGCGTAAACATAATCTTTTGATGCTTTGAAAAACGGGGGACCCCAGCGGGTCCCCCAAAATTATTGTATTTTTTTCAAAAAAAGCTTGACAGCGGGAGAGAGAAAGGAATAAAATAAATTTCCTTTTCGCCCTTGCGGGCGGGGAGAGGGTATTTCTTCTCACGCGGGAGAGGGTCGTTGCCGCCCGCGCGGTTCCTGATGAAATATTTCCCGCGTGCCTTAAGGCCATGAAGGTTCCCAATGATCTTCCGCTGGCCTGACCGCGGCGGGGCCATTTCAGAAAAGGAGCGATATCTATGATAGAAATGCGAGGGATCAACAAGACATACCGGGTCCGGCGGCGGGAGGCCGGACTGTCAAACGCGGTAAAAAG
>CANQSU010000072.1 GCA_947626585.1 uncultured Oscillospiraceae bacterium | reverse complement strand
CCGCGCCTCAAGGGCGTTTCCTTCGAGACGGCCATCATAGAGCGGTACCGCCGGCGGGAGAGCAGTGTGGAGGAAGCGCTCATAGAGATGTATCTGGCAGGCGTCTCTGTACGCCGGGTGGAGGATATAACGGAAGCCCTCTGGGGAACAAAGGTCTCGCCGTCCACGATCAGCGAGCTGAACAAGAAAGCATATGTGCATATTGAGGACTGGCGGAATCGTCCACTGCAGGGCGGGAAATATCCGTATGTCTATGTAGATGGCATCTACCTCCGCCGCAACTGGGGCGGAGAATATGAAAACGTAGCCATTCTGGTCGCCATTGCGGTCAATGAGGACGGTTACCGTGAGGTTCTGGGTGCTGCCGAGGGGATGAAGGAGGACAAATCAAGCTGGGTGAGCTTCTTCCAGTGGCTCCGCGGCCGTGGGCTGGACGGCGTGAAACTCATGATTGGGGACAAATGCATGGGGATGCTGGAGGCCGTGGGCGAAGTGTACCCAGACGCCAAGTACCAGCGCTGCACCGTCCACTTTTACCGGAACGTTTTCTCTGTCGTTCCCAGATCCAAGATGAAAACAGTGGCTAGGATGCTCAAAGCGATCCACGCGCAGGAGAGCAAGGCCGCCTGCCGGAAGAAGGCGAAAGAGGTGGCGGAAACGCTCCGGGCCATGCGGCTGCCTGAGGCGGCGAAGAAAATCGAGGAAGGCGTGGAGGAGACGCTGACCTACACCGACTTTCCCTCCGAGCATTGGACACGCATCCGAACGAACAATGTCCTGGAGCGGCTCAACCGCGAGATCCGCCGGAGGACGAGAGTGGTTGGCTGTTTCCCGGACGGGAATTCCGCTCTCATGCTGGTCTGCGCCCGCCTGCGCCATGTTGCCGGCACCCAATGGGGCAACAAGAAATACATGAACATGAAGCACCTGGAAACCATGGAGGAATCCTCCGCTATTGCCTGCTGAACTTACCTGCCGGAGACCGCAAACTAATTTTGCGCATAATCCTTGACATTACCACTTGAATATTGCCTGCTGGTAGTATATAACGAAGCTGTGTTGGGAAAGAAGCTTTAATTCCGAAATATGATTCGTCAGTGCGATAAAAAAAGAATAACGACGTCTGCAACAGGCGCCGTTATTTGGGATATATAATGCACAATCAGAAGCTGTGTTGTCGTTACACGCCCAGGTAGCGCACGATGAGAGTGCAGACCTCGGCGCGGTTGGCGGTGGCGGCGGGACGGATGGTGCCATCGCCGTAGCCGGCCAAAAGGCCGTTGCTGATAGCCCAGGCCACGGCGCGCTGCGCGTAGCTCTGGACGGAGCCGCCGTCCGTGTAGGATGCCAGAACTGAGGTGTCCGCCGTCGGGCTGCCTGCCAGACGGTACAGCATAGTCACAAGCTGCTCACGGGTGACGGAACTGTTGGGGGAGAACGCCGTGGCGCTGACGCCGTTGGTCACGCCCGCGCCGGAGGCCCAGCCCGCCGCGCTGGCCACCTCGCCGGTGGTGTCGGAGAACACGTTGGAGCCACCAGGAGAGCCCATTGCCCGGTAGAGCATGGTCACCGTCTGGCCCCGCGTGGTAGTCCCGTTGGGGGCAAAGGTGGTGTCGGTCACGCCCTTGACGATTCCGCTGGAGTAGGCTTTCTGGATAGGATCGGCATACCATACGCCGTCCGCCACGTCAGTGAACGTGCTGCCAGTCTGTTTAGTGGTATCTGCCGGGGGTGCTTCGGTCTGCGGCGCAGAGTCATCGGGAACGGCAAATGTTTCGCCCTGTTTGACGCAGGCGATGGTGAACGCCTTTGCACCCAGATCAACGTGGAGAACATAACAGGTCGTTCCAGTGGGCATCCCTTTCGCAGCTGGACCAGTAGGGGCACGCTTCTCAGCAACATAGCCACCTTCCAGCACCTGTATTTCATAGCCAGGGGCTACCCATTCTTCAAAGGCACTGTCGGTGTACACCACGTCATAATTATCGGTGTGACCAAAGGCGTATCGGGAATTGGCCTCTTTCCCGCTGACGACCATTCCACCTCCCACCACAACGCAGTTTGTCCAATCCTTGTTGTAGAACGTGAAGGGGATGAGTTCCGGCAGGATCTTATCCGTGCCAGTGATGTGGATGGTAACAGTTCCGCTTTCCGGGCACAGAATATCCACACACCGCTGAGAACTGATAAATGTGTTTATATGATTGTCTGTGATCGTGCCGTTGTCCACGGTGATGTCATGGGTGGCGTCTTCCAGCCATACTCGCACCGTGTCACCGGCTGCTACGGTCACTTGGGTACGAAGAGTGTCAGTATACTCCACGTAGATGGGGGTGTTATCACCGTAATCGAACGGATGAGGCTGATATGATGTACCATTTGGTCTAGTTTCATAGATTTTCCCATCTGGTCCGTCGTAGAAGTAGCTACTTACCGCATCGACAATGCCGTCAAGAATTACTGTCACACCACCAGAAGTAATGGGCATAGGCTCGGCGGCAACAGTCATGATCCCGTCGTTGACGTTTTCGCCCTCAACGGGGGGTTCCTCCGTGGCATCGACCTCTGCGGCAACGTCTTCCATATTCTCGCCTTCGGCGAGGATGGCCTCGTCAACCATCGGGGGCGTTTCCCCCACCGAAGGAGCATCCTCCACAACTTCCGGAGGGGGCGGAGCATCCATCTCGCCCTCGGCAAAAGCAGGCACGGACAGGCAAAGTGTCATTATAGTGGCCAATATGAAGCAGACCAGCCTTCTTGACATAGCTAAGACCTCCCAAATCACACTTTGTTTCCTTTTTGTTTTATTTGTAACCAAAAAGGCATAATGCATTCTCATCCCGGGATCATATCGTCATTATACCACGGAATTTCATATTGTGTTCCTCATTTGGGGTTATCAAATAATTATTCTTGTCTCCCGACAAGGTAATCCAATGATACTTGAAAGTAATCCGCTATGGCGAGAAGCGTTTTAAGAGAAGGGACCTTCTCCTGCCGTTCATACTGCCCGATTGCGTTTTTTCCTATCCCGCAGAGCTCTCCCAGCGTTGTTCTCTTCAAACCATGTGCTTCTCTAAGCTGCCTTAAGCGTGTTGGAAGCATTCCAGTAGTTGTATCTGTACTCATCCATACGTCTTCCTTGCTATTGTAAATACTGCTGCTACCTGAAATGAGAATGCTAAGTCTTACCCGGGATAAACCCGGGTAAGACCGGTGGGTTAGATTTTATAGATGATCGCCCTGAAACATAGGTTGTATTTTATGCGTAATCGGAATACAACTGCTTATCCCAATTACCATAAGCAGGATGGGCGTAGCCTGTAATCTTAGACGAAGTGATGCTGTATGAGGTCTCCATCACCTTGTCGGAGTAGTTACCCTCAATGATCCAGATAGTGCCTCCAGAAATCCTGGAGACAATACCACGGTTCTCGCCGTTTCGCATAATAACGATGTCGCCTACCCGCACATCGCTACTGTTATAAGCCTTGGTAGCCAGGGTAAAGAGGTTCTGACTGCATTTCACCATGCGACCAAGCCAGTAGATAAAATATCCGCCCCAGGCTACCCCATTATAGCCGTAAAACCGGCCATATTCTGTGTAGTTGCCGCTCCCGGAAGACGAGCCGGACAGGTCACTGGCGTTGCTCCCCTCATGGTAGCCTCGCTGGGATTTGGCAATCAAAACAATGTCTTCCACCTGCTTACCGCTGACAAGCCTCTGAGAGGTACCATCCCCCGGATTATACCCGGTGGTAAAACACTTGCGCAGATTTATACAGAAATCGCCTCCCGTGTAACCACCTGAGGCAACAGACATCTTCTGGGCCCCGAAAGCCGCCACCAGCGCCGGTGCCAGGTTTTCCTCATGCTTCGGCTCCGTGGCTACCGCGAACGCGGACGCGGGGAAGATGGCGCAGCACATGGCCGCGCAAAGGATAAAGCTGATGATGCGCTTTTTCATTTTGTTCCTCCATAGAATCAAAGTAGTAGTTTTTTGGGCCCCTCTCCAAGGGCCTTTCGCTGGGATCTGCCTTGCCCGATAGACAGACTTTCAATTGCTGATTAGGGATTCGCCGTCCAGCGGACTGAAAAAACTACAAGCATACCGGTAATGCCTATGTCAGCATTATAGGTAGGCCACTCCAGCGGCGCAACGAATTATGCACGAATAGTAATTATGCTTACACGAACTGATATTGAGACACGGCTGAGAACTTATGGGAATTTACTCAGCATATAATAAGCGCACACAGCAAAATTGCCATGTGCGATTCTAGTGACTATGGGTAGGGTAATGGTGACTCCAAAAACCTAGATGTACTACATCCCTTACACCTGTCCCTTTGTGTAATCTTTCCGCAACCTATTGGTCGGACGTTTCGGTTGATATAGAAGGCCGCCGCATCCAGGAGGCCACTTGTTGAACTCTTTTCTTATCGCCTTGTTCGCTATGTTTCTCAACACAAACTCAATTTTCTTTTCTGAAATAAGCATGTTGTCTCCTCCGATCAATAATATATGCAATACCCAGAAGCGCAGCTACCAGGATAATGCCAAAGAAAATACCGTTCACTATGCGTGACTCCGAAGTCAAGTAAAAAACCATCATAATTGAAAATGTGATAATCAACCGTATTTTGGCGCTTTTCTTACACGCAGATATTTCATCAGTCGAATAGTTCATGCTTGGATGGTTATACGGAGCAAGAATCCATATGATCATTGCACTCACAGAGGTCAATATTAGGATAACCCAAAGCGGATACTCTTTCATCGCAAATGCGAGGACGAACAAGAACAGGATGAATGAACCCAAGAAACACAGGAAAGGTGTCTTCGCGTGAAAACCGTTTGTCATCCGGCGTAAATACGAAAATGCCCAGAGAAATGATACTGTTGTGAGATGATTTGATATCAGCGAACCGAGTAAAATCAAAGGCATGTAAATCAAGAGTGAGTACAGCCTCTTCTCAATACAGTATCTCAGTGTTGGGATATCGTCTTCAGATACGATATTGTGGCAGGCGCAGAATGAAACGAATGGCTCAACAAGCATTGCATAAATCCTCGTAGTAGCAAGTTTTAAGCTGATGATACCACAAACCTCCCCTTATGCAACAAATTCTGCACGAAATGATAATTATTTTACACGAAATGACATTTGGGCATAAAAAAGCGGTCCTGCCCACCAGCACGACCGCGCCATATTATATAGTTGGGATCTCCGCAGCAAAGGTGAACCAGTTGTCTTGATAACGCCAGGCATGTTCAGCTCCAAGGCTATCTAGGATTCGTGTGATGTTCAAAAGCCCATAGCCATGGTTTTGCTTATCATGCTTTGTGGTAATTGGGATACCGTTTGCTATTGTAACGGGATTCGATGTATTCCGTATGCTCAAAGAAAGAGTATCCTTTAATATGAGCGAGATCTGAATCACTCTATCACCGGAATATCTTTCGCATGCTTCGATGGCGTTGTCAAGCAGGTTGGATAATAAGACGACCACTTTTTCTGTAGGAATATCCAACTCTGACAAGTTGTTCACCTGGATCTGCATATCAATGTCATGTTCTTTTGCCACTTGGTATTTCTGATTCAAAATGGCGTCTACGACGGGGTGGTGAGAATTAACGGCAAATACCCTTGTTGTATGTTGCACTCTAAGTTCATGAATATATTGAGTGGCTGCATTGTATTGGCCTTTCTCCAAAAGGGCATTAATGGCATTCAAATGATGGAGATAATCATGGGAAGCAGCCCGTTGAGAGCGATAACTCTTTTCCAGACTGAGAATGCTCTGTGTCTGAATATCCATTTGCTGATCAAGCAATGCAGCACGCTGTGCCTTCTCTTCACTCTTTTCGATTTGAAAAATTATATATATTGTGCTAACATTAGCAATTGCCACAGCAAAAGTAATTCCTAGAGCTTTAGCTGATATATCCCGGTCATAGCTGAAACTGGTAAACATTATCACTAACAAGACATAGCTAATCGCCGGAAACAGGAGGGTGAGAACGATCCACTTTGTTTTTATATTATCCGTTTTCTTAGTTGAAAAAAACCTATATAACTGCCACGCTATTAGTATAGCTGTAAATTTACTTATGGTACCAGCTGAGAGGACTGAGTATACTCTCTGAGAGAATTCCACTGTGCTAATCCTAAGCAATGAGCTCCAAATATAGATTATGATTGCATCCATAATCACAATTAGGAGAACAGACATTAGGACGGCAATGACACGATATGTCCACTGCCCTCTATAGAAAAGAAATGACACCGCAAGATAAGTTACTGGAGTAAAGAAAGCTGAAGGAATTTTACCTGTATAATAATTTGAATACCATAATATCCAGCATATTGTAACTGTCGTCAGTAAAACAGAGACAATCGAAACTTTTTTGCGCTCTAAAAAACATGCACAGAAAAGGAAGAGACATCCCAGCTCAGCAGTAATCCAAAGCAGGCTGGCAAGTTCAGCCATTTATTATTTCCCCTTTCCAAAGCAGATACTGCGCTTTCTGCTCTGCATACCTCGCGGCACTGGATTTGAGGCTCATCCCGTTATCCAGATCGACTTGGTGGCATGTATACCGATGTATATGGGCCATGTTCACCAGATAACTTTTATGTACGCGCAGGAAGCCCTTGTCAGCAAGGTCCTCTTCCATTTTCCCAATCGAGCCACTAAGGGCATAGGCACCGACCTTTCTGGAGTTTGGCAGCTGAACGAAGAGCTTTACTTTGTGCAGCTGTGATTCTATATAGAGGATGCTGCTTATGGGGGTTTCAATTATAGCTCCATCGATCTGGAAGCTGATAGTCTCACGCTTCGAGTTGAAATGCTCCAGGGCTTGATCAAGATAAAGTTCTATCTTCTTACTCATATCGCTTTTCAGCAAGTATCGAAAAGCGTTGACCTCGTATCCTTCCGGCGCATATTCAAGGTAATTCGTTAAGAAGATGATGACAGCATCGCTTCTGGCCCCCCGAAGGCGTTTGGCAATGTCTATGCCGTTGTATCGCTTCCCCGCGAAGTCAATATCCAATATAGCTATGTCACATTGATGTAAAATGGTGCTGCTGATGTCTTCCATCCCAGTGAAGGAATAGACTTTGACACGGTCCTCACCTTGCGCGAAGATGCTGCTAACATGTGAATGAAGATCATCCAGGAAAACAAGGTCATCATCGCACAGGAGAATAGTATACATACCTTTCAACGCTTTTGCCTTTTGGAAAGATGCTTTCTCTCCATACTCCTTACAAGTGTTTTTCATCATGGTACACTAAATCCTCCAAAATGCAACCGAGATTTTAAAATTCCCCTATAATTATACAACATTAGTCAAGAGCTACAACCATATTGCAGTTTTTCATAATTATATTCTGAATAGAGGTCTTTGGAATGCATGATATTGGAAATCGACTTGCAGAGTTGCGGAAACATAAAGGGTGGACGCAAAAACAACTTGCACAGTATTTGCGCAAAAGCCCATCTGCAGTCGGCAGTTATGAGCAGAATATTCAGACGCCGCCGGCAGATGTCCTTATCACTCTTTCGGAACTCTACCATGTCACTATGGATGATCTCCTTGGCCTTCAGCACGAACATGTAATAACACTGGATGGAATGAGCGCAGAAAAGAAGGAAGCCATTATGTTGCTCCTTGACGAATTAAACGATCCAACAGGGGGCGATGACAACCTATCCTCAAAGCAGTGCGAGGTTCTCAACGCAATACTACGAATATTTAGAAACCACTGACGTTGATATCTAAAGATAAAAATAATGTATGGCCGGGCCACCCCAACGAATAGAAGGAGTGGCCCGGTGCCTATTCATCTGTAGAGAGTGGTGGCTACCCCGTGCTTTGAATCGTGCAGAAAGCATGCATCTTCTATATCTGCTTAGGCGCGGGTTCTTCTGGACATGCATTATATACTACCTCCACAAGTCAGGAAGTGTCAGCACAAAGAGTGAGGACGGGTTGCCAAGGGCAACGAGGTCCGCGATCAGGTAGTGGGCACCTATGCCCAGCGCCATTTCTTGCAGGGTCAGGTACACACCCCGTAGGATATCAATACCCCGGATGGCGTCTTCGCCCATGCCCACCCAGCGGAGGGCGTCAGTCTGGCGGCGCTTTTCCTCCCGGTGCAGCGCGGCCCCGGTTCGCCGGATCATCCCGGCGCAGAGAAAACCAACCGCCGCAAGGATCGCCAGATATACGGCCTCTCGCGCTTGAGCATCCCATTTCTCCTGCCGGTTGCTGTTCCGGTTTGCCACTTCATATCCCAAGCATGTAATTGCCTTGGAGACAGCCTCTGCCGCGCCAATGTTGGTGATCCGAATCCGTGCCCCGGTAAAGCCTGACGGGAGACCTTGGCCTTGTAGAAGGGTTCACGCGGCATCCTGGCTGATATAGGCGGCCGGATCATCACCCTCAAAAAGACCGCTCACCTTTGCCAAGATTGTACTATTGCCGAGCTTCAGCGAAAAGTCCGCGCCAAGCCAGTCTATCTCCGGCATATAATTTGTTGCCCTTTTCGCCTTGTCGCTGGGATCTGCGAATGTCTGTGCCGCCGCTTCACTCAGTACGATCCAAGGCATAGCTCCACCAGCCGGGAACGGTTCACCCGTGAAGTAAGCAAGATCGTGCAGATAATCCCCATCTATCCCCATAAGGGTAAGTACAGCGGCTGAGGTTTTCCACAGGGCATACGGTGCGGCTCATGTTCCAGGACGAGGCGGGATTCGGCAGGATCAATAAGCCAAAATATTGTTGGTGCAGGAAAGGTATACGTCCCGCTGTGCCATGTCATCATGTACGGGAATATAGGTATGCTTATGGGGCCGTGGAGCCATATACAGGCGAGTCGTTCTTTCTTATAATATAATGCCTCGTTGTGATTCAGCATGTATGAACGTGTTTTTGGAGCATTTGGCCTCGCGGTATCCGGATGATGTTATTTTACTCTGTTGCGACGGGGCTGCATGGCATAAATCCCGAGAGCTCAACATCCCCGCAAATATCCGGCTATTTTATATCCCACCCTACACGCCCGAAATGAACCCCATTGAGCAGATCTGGAAATATTTGCGGATGCATTTATGTTTCTTATTTTCTCGCTTGATGTTCTTCACCTGTGGTGGTTTGATCCTCTGGTCGGACAGAATTTACACAATATTGGCATTATTGGACTATCTTTTGGGGATGTCATCCTAACACAGACAGGAGGAATGCTTCCAATCATGTTTACATCATTGGAAGAAGGTTTTGTATTTCCTATCAAATGGCTTGTGCCCCATATTCTGGTTCTATATTATACTCTGAATTATGTTAATAATGACTTGACGCATTATGGCATCCAGGTACTTACACGTACCAGAAGCAAACGGATCTGGTGGATTTCCAAGTGCGTCTGGAATATCCTCACAGTCGTCTTCTGTTTCGCTGTCGGTATCCTGTCCATCTATTTCCTTTCGGCAATAACGGGAAAGAATTTGTCTTTTTCGCTCAACCCGAATGTGTTTTTCCGCATTGAAAAGGAAATGCTACCCTCGCAGTCTGCTGCAAACCTTGAGTACTTTTGTGCGCTGTGCATTGTTCCATGTGCCGTATGTGTTACGGTTAGCCTTATGCAGATGTCACTTGCATTGTACATCCGGCCTACATTCGCCTATATCGCAGCGTGTGTCTATTACATAGCTGGAGCCTATTATGCCCATCCGCTCCTAATCTCGAACTATGCTATGGCTGTTCGTAATTCAACTATAGGGTTTTATGAATTTTATAATTTCGATGGATTATTATTATGTCTTATTTTTAGCGCGGTCGCGATAATATCTGGTGCCGCTCGTCTGGAAAGAATGGACCTGGTGAACATTGCTAAGGAGGCCTGCACATGAAGATAGCTGTAAATAATACTACAAAAAAATTCGGACCATCTACCGTCCTCAGTAATATAAATCTGGAATTGCATTCTGGCACCTCTTATGGTTTTCAAGGAATAAACGGCTGCGGAAAGACCATTATTTATCTGGCTTCTATATCGCTTACAGCTGCAAAACAAGGAACTCCAGCCCATTAAAAGTTGCAATTTAATTACAAAAGAGTCAATATATTACAAGGATTAGGGGAGTCCACATTAGGGCAGGATACGGAATCGCCCCATCTGACGGCGGCGGACGGGGAAATCTTCACTCAAATTATTGTCAGTGGCAGGCGAATCCATATCCTTTCCAGTAAGAACGGAAGGAGAAAACATGATGTTCAACGCAAAAGAAGTCGGGCAGAGAATCCGGGAGCGTCGCATGGAACTCAGTTTATCTCTGCCTCAAGCAGCTCTGGAGCTGCATCTATCAGCCGATCACCTGCGGAAAATTGAGAAGGGAACCAGAAACCCTCCGCTGGAGCTTTTAGGACCGCTATCTAACTACCTCGATGTCAGCATCCAATACCTTCTCTCCGGCGAGGATGAAAAGGTGGAACTGATCGAGCAGTTAGACAAAGTGATCCATATCATCCAGGACGTAAAAACGAAGATATAACGCGACCTGTTGCTTGAAATAAGACAATCTGTCTTGTTTTTCCCCTAAAACAAGACAGATTGGGTCACCCAAGCGAATCAAAATGCTATACAATAAGACCTGCAGCGAGGCACTTCTCACTGTCTCGGCTGAATGGTCGAGCGGAATTGCCGTGACAACTACATATCCATTCGTCAGACACATTCCCACTGCTATTGTGATGAGCATAAGCCACCTTAGCGGCTGCGCCACGATCTGCCACCGGCAGGGAGCGACCAACAGCTTGTTATGAGCGCCGGGCGACTCCCGGCGCGGCGATGACCTGCATTGGGGATAATGATACTCCCGTCCAGCCACAGTCGGCGGTTCTCTGCGTTTGGCAAGCGCGGAGCTGTCACAGGCAATGGGGGCGGTCGCGTGAGATCCACGCGAGGGTGGGATTCCCGTGGAGCTGGCAGTCACCAGCCGTCTGATGATTTCCCACTGGTGGTCCGGGGTGCCGAGGACAAATTGGACCACTTCTCCATAAAGGCCAAACGAGTTGGCACGACCAAGGGAGCAGTTTAATACTCGCCAAAAATTATGTCAACTCGTTTGGCTGCTTATATCAACGGAACAGCCGACGCCAAAGAAACCAGGCAATTTTTATTTGGACAAGTATGCCTACGGGGATACATCCAGCTATCTACGGAAGAAGGCATCATTTTGGAAAAGACACATGAACAAGCAGAGCGTAAACGGAACGAACCCACCACAGACCCTTTGGATAAAAAAACCACCTACACGGTGGATGGCAGAAGATTTGTAGTCACCCCTGTCTTTCGTGATGGGGGCGAATCCTTCAGCAGTATTCTCATGCGGATGATGAAAGCTGACATTACGATTTAGCTTTGACTTTTTCGATGGCATCCGTGACAACGGCAGCAAGACGTGGTATTATCATATTGTAGATATCGCTGTGTTGACTGCCGGAAAGGAGGATTTATGAAACAGTCAACCAGTAAGAAATCCCGCGAGAATACCGCGTTTTTGTATCCCAGGCTCTCCCGCGACGACAACCTGGAAGGGGAAAGTTACAGCATTCAGAATCAGAAGAAGCTGCTCACCAAGGCCGCCAAAGACATGGGCTATACTAACCTTGTCATGTTCGTGGACGATGGCGTGTCCGGCGTCACCATGAACCGTCCTGGCTTCAACGCTATGATGGACGAGCTGGAAAAGGGCCATGCCGCCGCCGTTTTCGTGAAGGATATGTCCCGTTTGGGCAGAAACTACATTGAGGTCGGCAGGCTGATGGAGGAGTTTTTCCCGGAGCATGACATACGGCTCGTGGCCGTCTCCGACGGAATCGACACCGCTGAGGGAGACAACGAGCTGGCTCCGATAAAAAATCTGTTCAATGAGTGGTACGCTCGCGACATCAGCAAGAAGCGGCGCATCAGCAACAAGATCAAGGGCAACTCCGGCGAACCGATGGGACCTCCACCGTATGGCTACATGAAGGACCCGGACGATCCAAAGCATTGGATCGTGGACGAAGAAGCAGCCGCCGTTGTGCGCCGTATTTTTGATCTGACATTATCGGGTCTGGGTACAATGCAGATAGCAGAGCGGCTGGAAGCCGATGGCGTTCTCACGCCCAAGGCATACTGGATCGCCAAGGGCATTAACCGCGCAGGCGGCGGCAAGACCCTGCCCCCTACCCACTGGAACCACTCAACCGTTATCCGTATTCTTACCACGCAGGAATACTGTGGCGATGTTCTCAACTTCAAGACTTATTCCAAGTCCTACAAGCTGAAACGCCGCATAGCGAATGACCCGGAGAATTGGGCGGTTTTCAAGGACGTGCATACTCCCATTGTGGAGCGCCCGGTATGGGAGAGGGTTCAAGATAAGCGGGGAAAGGCCCGCAAGCGTAAGAAGCAGGATGGAACACCGTGTATGTTCAACGGCTTGCTGATCTGTGCCGACTGCGGCCATAATTTGCATTACCACTTCAATCAGAAGAATCACGACATCAAGTATTATACTTGTTCCAATTACAAAGGAGATCGCGGTACTTGTCCTACAACGCATTACGTCCGCGTTGACTTTCTGGAACAGGTGGTGCTTGCTGAGATCAGACGCCTGACGAAATTTGCCAGCAAGTATGAAGCGCAGTTCGCCCAAGCGATCTTGGGATGTTCCCAAAAGAATATGGAGGCAGAGCGCGAGGCAAAACAAAAGGAAATTTACGCCCTGCAAGCGAGGGATCGGGAGCTGGATGTACTCTTTGAAAAGCTCTATGAGGACAATGTGGCCGGTAAGATCAGCGACGAGCGATTTGCCCGCATGAGCCAGAAGTATGAGGCAGAGCAGGCAGAGTTGACGGTGAAAGTCAAAACCCTGAAAGCTGAAATCAATAAGGCCGGAAGTCAATCCGTCACCGCTGATATGTTTCTATCCACGGTCCGAAAGTATACCCGCGCAAAGAAGCTGACATCCAGTATGCTCAACGAGCTTATCCAGTACATCGAGGTCCATCAGGCAGAAAAGGTGGATGACGTATGGGAACAGCGGCTCACGATCCATTATAACTGCATCGGCGTTATAGACATCCCCGACGAGCTGCCTCTGCCGCACCCCGAGATTTCTGTGAACACCAGGAAGGGCGTTAGCGTCAGCTATGCACCAAACGCCTTTATAGCAACGGAGATTGGCGCATGAGAGCTTATCTGTACTGCCGGATCGCCTCGCCACAGACGGACCCCGTTTTTGTGGAAGCGCAGAGACAACAGTTGACGCACTACGCAGAAACAAAGGGCTGGCAGATCGTGGGCCAGACATCGGAATATGCCGCTGGCACAAATCTCGCCTGTCCTGGCTTACAGGAAGTGACAAACGCCGTCCGCGCTGGTCAGGTGACCGTTGTGATAGTTCACGATCTATCCCGCATTTCCAGGCACATGGTCTTGATACATGAGTACAGCCGTTTCCTGAACCAGCACAACGCCGCGTTGCTCTCCGTCAGCGAGAGCATAGAGCTGAAACCACATGATGATAGAACACCGCACCTCGCTTTTGACGCAAAATGCGAGTGACCTTACAGAAACTGTCAGTTCCTATAAGGTCACTCGTCATGGT
>CANQSU010000071.1 GCA_947626585.1 uncultured Oscillospiraceae bacterium | reverse complement strand
GAAGCCGGGAGAGCGGCTGGAGGAGATGCTGGCGGCCCAGAATTTCCGCTTGACGGAGGATGACGCAGGATGAAGATTATGATCACCGGCGGAACGGGCCAGCTGGGCTCGGAGCTTATCCGGCAGCTGCGGAGCGGCCGCTCCGTTTTAGGACCGGTCCCCGCAGAATATGCGGGCGCGGAGATCCTTGCTCCCGGCCGGGCCGCGCTGGACATCGGAGACGGACCGGCGGCGGAAAATTTCCTGCGGGAGGCCGCGCCTGATCTGGTGTTCCACTGCGCCTGCATGACCAATGTGGACGGCTGTGAGGACGTGCCGGAGCAGGCCATGGCCCTGAACGGCGAGGCCGTGGCGGCTGTCGCCCGGGCCTGCGAGGCTGTGGGGGCGAAGCTGGTGTTCATCTCCACGGACTACGTGTTCAACGGGGAGAAGCGGAGCCCCTACCGGGAGGACGAGCCCTGTGCGCCCCGGACGGTCTACGGCCGGGCAAAGCTGCTGGGCGAACAGAACGCCCTGGAGCTCTGCTCCCGGACCATTGTGGTCCGCACCGCGTGGCTGTACGGCTTCCACGGGAAAAATTTCGTCAAGACCATCCTGCGCAAAGCCCGGGAGGGCGGCCCGCTGCAGGTGGTGGACGATCAGTTCGGCAACCCCACCAACGCGGAGGACCTGGCCTGGCATCTGCTCAGGCTGGCCGCCACGGAGCGCTTCGGCGTGTACCACTGCACCGGAAAGGGCGTGTGCAGCTGGTTTGAGTTCGCCCAAGAGATCGTGCGGGCCGCGGGGCTGGACTGCCCGGTCCGGCCCTGTTCTTCCGCAGAATACCCCCAGAAGGCGAAGCGCCCGGCCTATTCTGCCCTGAGCCATGAGGCCCTGGCGGCGGCGGTAGGGGACGAGATGCGCCCATGGCGGGAGGCGCTGAGAGACTATATCAAGCGGCTGGAGGATGAGATATGAGCAAAGTCTTGGTGACCGGCGCCGGCGGCTATATCGGCCGGCACGTAGTAAAGGCGCTGTGCGATCTGGGCGCAGAGGTGACAGCTGTCAGCTCCCACACGGAGGGGATAGATCCCCGCGCCCGGATCATAGCGAGAGATATCTTTGATGAGTCAGGGGATCTGTTCCGGGAGCTGGGCAGCCCTGACGTATGCCTGCATATGGCCTGGCGGGACGGCTTCCGCCATAATTCCCACGCCCATATGGAGAACCTGTCCAAACATTACGCTTTCCTCCGGAAAATGATGGAGGGGGGCTTAAAGCAGTTAGCCGTCATGGGGAGCATGCACGAGGTGGGCTACTGGGAGGGCGCTATCGATGAGAACACGCCCTGCGCCCCGATCAGCATGTACGGGATCGCCAAGGACGCCCTGCGCCGGAGCACCATCTTGCTCTCGGAGGAGCATCACGTCTGCCTGCAGTGGCTGCGGGCTTATTACATAGTCGGCGACGACAAGGCCAACAGCTCTATCTTCACCAAGATCCTTCAGGCGGCGGAGCGGGGCGATGAGACCTTCCCCTTTACCTCGGGGAAAAACCGGTACGACTTTATCGATGTGGACGAGCTGGCGCGGCAGATCGCGGCCTGCGTCATGCAGGACGAGGTGACGGGGATCATCAACTGCTGCACAGGAAAGCCTGTGAGCCTGGCGGAGAAGGTGGAGAGCTTTATCCGGGCCAACGGCCTCAGGATCCGGCTGGATTACGGCGCGTTCCCCGACCGGCCCTATGATTCCCCGGGGGTCTGGGGCGACGCGGAGAAGATCGAAAAAATCATGAAAAAGCGGAAGTGAACAGATATGAGGCTGGCGGATAAAAAAAACATAGACCGCCTGGTGATCTATTTCTTCTACGATGCGGATGGCATCGTGGACCGGTATGTCCCCTGTATCCTGGAGGATATCCGGAAAAACTGCTCGGAGCTGCTGGTAGTCTGCAACGGAAAACTGACGCCGGAGGGGCGCCAGATCTTCGAGGAACTGACGCCGAACCTCCTCGTTCGGGAGAACGAAGGCTTTGACGTCTGGGCGTATAAGACAGGGCTGGAGCACTACGGCTGGGAGAAGCTTGCGAAATTTGACGAGGTCATCATGATGAATCACACCATCATGGGGCCGGTCTGTCCTTTTTCCGAGATGTTCGAGGAGATGGACCGGCGCGACCTGGACTTCTGGGGGATCACGAAATTCCACAGGATCGGGACAGGCCGCCTCGAGCCGGAAAAGGGAAATATCCCGGAGCATATCCAATCGCATTTTATCGCCGTCAGGAACCACATGCTGACCAGCGCCGATTTCGCTGCGTACTGGGAAGCCCGCCCGCCAATAACGAGCTATGATGAAGCGGTCAAAAAGCACGAGGCGATCTTCACCAAGACCTTCAGCGACAAGGGCTTTGTTTGGGGCTGTTACGCAGATACGACCGACCTGGAGGCCTATACCCATTATCCGCTGCTGATGACGCCTGTCAAGGTCCTGAGAGAGTACCGGTGCCCGGTCTTTAAGCGCCGCAGCTTCTTTCACAACTACTCGGACTATCTGGCATACGGAGACGGCGATCCGGCGTCCGAGCTGCTGGAGTACCTGAAAACAGAGACCTCCTATGATGTCTCCATGATCTGGGAGAATATCATCCGCACCGCCAACATGGCGGATATACGGAAGGCGGTCCATCTGAATTTTGTTCTCCCGGTCTCGGCCGGGGAGAAAAAGGCGGAGCTCCGGACGGCGTTGGGGATGCACATATACTTTGCCGACTCGATCGACTACTGCTACCGCTATGCGCTGTCGATGCCGGACGGCTGCGATGTATATATCACGACGCCCACCGAAGAAAACGCGGAACGGATCCGGGAAGTGTTTTCGACGGGCCCGTGGGACCGGCTCACGGTCATGACCATAGAAAACAGAGGGCGCGATGTGAGCAGTCTGTGCGTCGCGATAGCGCCGTATCTGTCGGAGTATGACTGCGTCTGCTTTGCCCACGACAAAAAAGCCGGTCAGCTCAAGTATGGCCTGGAGGGCTATGCGTTTTCGGAGCGGTGTTTTCAAAATCTTCTGGGGAGCAGGGGCCTTGTGCAGAACATCCTTGCAAAATTTCAGGAGGAGCCTTTCCTGGGCCTGCTGTGCCCCCCACCCCCCAATTTTTCCGAGTATTACATAACGCAGGGCTGCGAATGGGGGCCGAACTATCCGATCGCGGAAGAGCTGTATCAGAAGCTGGAGCTGAAATGCCCAATGGATCCGGGCAAGGAGCCTGTCGCGCCTTTGGGGACGATGTTTTGGTTCCGCCCTGCCGCTCTGAAGATCCTTTTTGAGTACGGGTGGGAATATACCGATTTCCCGAAGGAACCGAACAAGATCGACGGCACGATCCTCCACGCTATCGAGAGGATATACCCGTTCGTCGCGCAGGAGTGCGGGTACTATTCCGCCTGGGTCCTGTCGGACCGCTGGATCCAGCTTGAGTGGACCAATCTCTCCCACATGCTGCGCGAGGTGAATACGTATTCCTTCGAGCTGTTCGGCCTGGGGACCCTGAGTATGCTGACGGGCGCGATAGGCAAGTGCATCGCGGAGGGCGCTCCCGGTATGCCGTCCGCGAAGAGGATCCGGCTGAAAAGAAAGATCAAAAAGATCATCCCCAAACCGATCTGGGCAGTCATGAAGCGGATCTACCACTTCTTCGGCGGCGAAAAGTGGGTCGGGTAAAAGATGCCGTAAAGGAGAATGACCATGCGTAAAGAGCTCGAATATCCCTTTGACAGCCAATATCTGCTGCGGAAGAAGAGGTCCCTGCGGCGGGAGTTGCTGGAGCAGGAAAATTTGCTGGAGAAGCATATCGCCATCCTGGGCGGGTCCACCACCAGCGACATCAAGGACATGCTGGAGCTGTTCCTGCTGAATTACGGCATCCGGCCCGTGTTCTATGAGTCGGAGTACGGCCAGTACTGGCAAGACGCCATGTTTCCCAATCAGGAGCTGGAGGCCCTGGCCCCGGACGTGATCTATGTGCACACGACCAACCGGAACATCACGGCCTGGCCGGAGCCGTCGGATACGCCGGAGCAGGTGGACGCCCTGCTGGAGCGGGAGTACGGCCGCTTCGCCGCCATGTGGGACAGGCTCCGGGAGAGCTACAAGTGCCCCATCATCCAGAACAACTTCGAGTATCCCTTCTTCCGGCTCATGGGCAATCAGGACGCCAGCAACATCCACGGCCGGGTGAACTTCGTCACGCGGCTGAACATGAAGTTCTATGAGTACGCCCAGAGCCACGACGAGTTTTATATCCACGACATCAACTACCTGGCGGCAGATTACGGCCTGGAGAAGTGGTCGGACCAGTTCTACTGGCACATGTACAAGTACGCCATGTGCCTGGACGCCATTCCCCGGCTGGCCTTCAGCGTGAGCAATATCATCAAGAGCCTGTACGGGAAGAACAAGAAGGCCTTTGCCCTGGACCTGGACAACACCCTCTGGGGCGGCATTGTAGGGGACGACGGGGTGGAGAACCTGGCTCTGGGCCAGGAGACCTCCATGGGCCAGGCCTACACAGAGTTCCAGGCCTACCTGAAGGAACTCAAGAAGCTGGGTATCCTGCTGAACGTGGACTCCAAGAACGATCACGACAACGCCATTGCGGGCCTCAACCACCCGGACGGAGCCCTGAAACCGGAGGACTTCATTGTCATCAAGGCCAACTGGGACCCCAAGAGTGTGAATCTGGCGCAGATGGCCCAGGAGCTGACGCTGCTGCCGGAGAGCTTTGTGTTCGTGGACGACAACCCGGCGGAGCGGGAGATCATCCGGCAGCAGGTCCCGGGGGTGGCTATCCCGCCCATGGAGAAGGTGGAGCACTACATAAACGTCATCGACCGGTCCGGGTTCTTTGAGCTGACCAAGTTCACCAAGGACGACCTGAAGCGCAACGAGCAGTACAAGGAGAACGTGGCCCGGGCAGAGCTGCAGGCGAGCTTTGCAAACTACGAGGACTACCTGCTGAGCCTGGACATGACGGCGGTGATCAAGCCCTTCGAGCCGCTGTATATGGCCCGGATCGCCCAGCTCACGAATAAATCAAACCAGTTCAACCTGACCACGAGGCGCTACACCCAGGAGGAGATCGAGCAGACCGCAGCGGACGGCGGATGCATCACCCTCTACGGCAAACTGGCAGATCGCTTCGGAGACAACGGCGTGGTGACGGTGGTGATCGGTAAGGTGGAGGGGGAGCGGCTGGACATCCTCCTGTGGCTGATGAGCTGCCGGGTGCTGAAACGGGATATGGAGTACGCCATGATGGACGTGCTGGCTGAGAAGTGCCGGGAACGGGGCCTGAAAGAGATCCGGGGCTACTATTACCCCACGGCGAAGAACGGTATGGTAAAGGGATTCTACGCCCTGCAGGGCTTTGGGAAAATATCGGAAGACGAGGCGGGGAACACCGTCTGGAAGCTGGATATCAGCCAGGGATACGAGAAGAAAAATCATGTGATCAAAATTGAAGAATAAGGAGAAAAAACCATGAGTAAGACAGAGATACTTGAGAAGCTGAACGGGATCTTTCAGGACGTATTTGACGACGAGGACCTGAAGGTGGAAGAGGCGACCACGGCGGCGGACGTAGAGGGCTGGGACTCCCTGACCCACATCATGCTCCTGTCGGCCATTGAGGACGAGTTCGGCATCAAGTTCGACATGAAGGCGGTCCAGGGCCTGAAGGATGTGGGCGCCATGGTGGAGCTCATCGAGAGCCTGCTGTGATGATTTCTGGCACGGAGGGACTATCAGTGGAGGAAAAGATATGTGCAGTTGTAGAGAGAGAGAGAGAGAGAGAGAGAGACGCGGCCGGCCGGCAATCACTACACAATGGCAGAGATGTCCATCGGGATGGAGGCAAGCTTCACTGCGGCGGTAACGGAGGAAAAGGTACGTAAGTTTCTGGAGATTAGCGGGGACACCAATCCGCTGCATGTTGACGATGAGTATGCCTGGGCAAAAGGCCATCCCAGCCGGGTGGTATACGGGATGCTGACGGCCTCCCTGTACTCCACTCTGGCGGGGGTGTATCTGCCGGGGGAGCACTGCTTCCTCTGGGAGGTAGACGCCAGGTTCAACGCGCCGGTCTATATCGGAGACGAACTGACCGTGACGGGCAAGGTGACAGAGGTGAACGACCGGTTCGGGTTCATAAAGGTCAAGTCGCAGGTCAAAAACCAGAAGGGACAGATAGTGTCCCGGGCGGTAATCACAGCGGGGGTGAATGATGGAACATAATTTACTGGTACTGGGGGCCTCCTCGGATCTGGCCTTAGCTGTTCTGAAGCACATCGCCGGAGACTTTGACGCGGTGCTTGCCCACTATCACCGCTCAGCGGACAAGCTGGAAGCGCTGCGGGAGACTGCGCCCAATATCCGGCTGCTCCAGGCCGATTTCACCAGCGAGGCTGAGACAGCGCGGCTCATGGAGCAGGTGGAGGAGATTGGTGTGCCTATCACTCATATCCTGCACTGTCCCTCCGCACAGGTCGAAAATAGACATTTTCGAAAAACAGATTGGGGCGCATATAGGCAGATGCTGGATACACAGCTGCGCTCGTTCTATTATGCTGCTCATACCCTCGCGCCGGCTATGGCAAAGAAACAGTACGGAAAAATCGTGACGGTGATCACTTCCTATACTTTGGGGACGCCGCCTAAGTTTATTAGCCCCTACGTGACAGCAAAATACGCCCTGTTGGGATGTGTGAAGAGCCTGGCGGCGGAGTTTGCGGACAAAAACGTGCAAATCAACGCGGTGTCCCCGAGCATGATGGAGACGAAGTTTTTGGGCGGTCTTTCCCATCTGGTGGTGGAGCAGGAGGCGGCAGATAATCCTCTGGGGCGGAACGCCTCGGTGAAGGATGTGACGCCCATGATAGAATTCCTCCTGTCGGACAAGAGCGGGTTCATTACGGGGCAAAATGTATTGATATCCGGCGGGAACCCGATTTGAAGCAATGCCCTGCCGGCACGGCCCTGCGCAGTAAGAGGTCAGTATGGTATTTTCATCGACAATATTTTTATTTGCATTCCTGCCGTTGACACTGGCAGGGTACTATTTCGTGGACCGACGGTTCAAGAACTATTTCCTGCTGGCGGCGTCGCTGCTGTTCTACGCCTGGGGCGAGCCCAAGTTCGTGTTCGTAATGATCGCTTCGATCCTGGTAAACCACGTGTTCGCCCTGCTGATCGACAGGGATCTGACCCGGTCCCGGGAGCTGGCCGCCTATACCACCGGGGGACCCTATGAGAAACACGCGAAAAAAGTCCTGGCCCTGATGGTCGTGTTCAACCTGTCCCTGTTCTTCGTGTATAAGTACATGGACTTCACGATCACCAACGTCAACGCGGTGACCTCCCTGTTCGGAGCTTCGCCCATCCCCCTGCGGAACATCGCCCTGCCCATCGGCATCTCCTTCTTCACCTTCCAGGCCATGAGCTATGTGTTCGACGTGTACTACGGCCGGGGCCGGGTGCAGAAAAATCCGCTGAACACCATGCTGTATGTGGCCCTGTTCCCCCAGCTGATCGCAGGCCCCATCGTCCGCTATGAGACGGTGGCGGAGGAGATCAACAGCCGGAAAGAGACCATGGAGGACTTCGTAAAGGGAATCAAGCGGTTCATCATCGGCCTGGGGAAGAAGACTATCCTGGCCAATAGCCTGGCCATCGTCGCGGACAAGGCCTTTGGATATGCGGACTTCTCCCAGCTGACAGTGCTGATGGCCTGGTTTGGAATCGTGGCTTATATGCTCCAGATATACTTTGACTTTGGCGGATATTCCGACATGGCCATTGGCCTGGGCCTGATGTTTGGTTTTCATTTTGAGGAAAACTTCATTTATCCGTACATATCCAGAACAATAGGCGAGTTCTGGCGACGCTGGCACATCTCCATGGGCAGTTGGTTCCGGGATTATCTGTTCATGCCGGTGTCCCGGTCCGAGTGGCTGCGGAAGCTGTCAACGGCAGCGGGGAAGAAGTGGGGCACAAAAGCCCGCCGGAACACGATGGCAGTGACAGCGACAGCCATCACTTGGTTGGCGACTGGACTGTGGCACGGCGCGAACTGGACATTCATCATCTGGGGATGCTGGCATGGTATGATGCTCATCCTGGATACTATGTTCTCGTCGGCGCTGAAGGGCTGGACAAAGAAGCTGCATATCGACAAGAATGCTCGGTGGTTCCACGGTTTCCAGATCGTGCGAACGCTGTTTTTGGTGATGTTGGGATATGTTATGTTCCGCAGTGGCAGCGCCAGGGACGGTTTTCGGTACATTGGCTGCCTCTTCGGCTTCATGGGCAACGGGGCGTCCAGTGGTCTGACCGTGTTCCTGATAAAGGATTTTCTGGTGCTGGTCATCATTGCGGTGCTGGCCTGTACGCCGGTCTTAAAAACCCTGCGGGAGAAGCTCCTGAAAGGGCGGGAGACGCCTATCCTGGACAGCCTGCTGTGCCTGGGTGTCCTGGTCCTGTCTATCGCGTATATCGTCAACACGCCGTATGATCCGTTTATCTATTTCAATTTCTGAGGGACAGATATGAAGCAGAAGTTCAAAACAGCAGTCCATATCCTGTTTATAACGGCCTTCCTCGGCATACTTGCGGTGTTTGCGTACCAAAACGCCGGAACGCTGCACAGCTTACTGAAGTCCGCCGACAAGTCCCTGGACAATTGGCAGAAAAATGCCGCGTCGGTGGAGGCGTCGATGAAGGAGCAAGTCAGGGGCAGAAATAAGCTAATCAATTTATATGGACTGTCTCTAATGGCTATGGACCGGAATATGGTGGGCAATTTCGAATTTGTAAAAGATGAGGCCGGGATTGTCCAGAGGTTTGAACCACATTTCAATGCGGACATGTATATCCAGAGCATCGCGCAGCTGCATAAAGTGACCGGGGAAAAGGGAACGGCGCTGGTCCACACCATCTTGCCCAACAAAGCGAGATACCTCTCGGAGCTCACAGATGAATTTGCACTCACCGGAACACAGAGCAACACACTTAAGGAGAGGCTGGCGGCGGAAGGGATCGATTGCCTGAATTATGAAGAACTGCTGAACGAGGAGAGCGACGCTCCAACTTTTGAAGACTTCTTTTTTAAGACAGACGTACACGATACGACCCGTGCGGAATTTTGGATGGCCAGGGAACTGGTGCGCTATCTCTCGGAGCAGTATCAACTGAAATTCCCGAAAGCGGAGGAGGTTTTTACACCGGAAAACTATACGGTGAAGACCTACGATTTTATAGGGAACACAGCCCGCTCGTCCGGCAGATATTTTTCCGGCGTAGACAAGTTTGAGATCTACCGGCCCACTTTTGAGACGAACCTGACGCTGTACGTCCAACCCAGCGGCGTAACCAGAGCAGGGGACTTTGAAACTGTCATGCTGAACGGATACGAGAACCGCCCCAATATAAATGAGTATGTCTATTGGATCACAGACTTTGGGCAGTATCCGTCGCCTTACTATCAGTATACCAATCTGAACGTGGATGAAGATGCGCCGAAGATACTGATACTGACCGACTCAATATTTATGCGGGGCCTTAGCTTTTTAGCGCTGACATGCAGAGAAGTGACCGCTTTGGATCCAAGATGCTTTGACGGAGTGGATTACGTGGCCGATGAACTGCGATTTGAAAACTACGATGCGGTTGTGATAGTCGGCTCCAGTAACGCCTTTTTCACAACAAAGCCGGTTTCCGATATCAGCCTCCCCGCGCTCCCCCAGGCGGCCATGATTAGCCGCGAGGAGTACGGCGAATGGGTCGCCAACCAGGGGATCTGCCTGGATACCTACAACGACAAGCGCCTGGAGGGGAGCACTGCCATCCGAGTGGACCCGGCCGCCGCCTCGGTCAAGCTCTACGGCTGGGCCGCGGACTTCCGCCACGACGCGCCCTTCAGCGAGCTCTATCTCCGGGTGGGGGATGTGCTGATGAGATGCGACTACGGCATCGAGCGGACCAGCGTCGTGGACCACTTCCAGAAGGACTCTCTTTTAAAGACCGGCTTTCAGATCACGTTCCCGGCCAAATACTTAAAGGACGGCGCAGTCACAGAGGTCTCCTTCATCGGCGTCAGCGCCGACGGACAGACCCTGTATACGCCGGTAACATATCAACTGCAATATTAAGGACGGACGCTATGCTCGAACGACTCAAAAAATACCAGTTCCTCTTCGAGGAGCTGGTGAAGCGGGATTTTAAAAACAAGTACAAGCGCACGATGCTGGGCATGGCCTGGAGCATCCTGGCGCCGCTGCTGCAGCTGCTGGTCATGCGCCTGGTGTTTACCCAGTTCTTCGGGCGCACCACCGAGCACTACACCACCTACCTGTTCTGCGGCATGCTGATCTTTACCTACTTCAGCGACGCCTCCAACCAGGGGATGGCCTCACTGATCGGAAATGCCAGCATCTTCACGAAGGTCAACGTGCCAAAGTACCTGTTCCTGCTCTCCAAAAACATCCAGGCGCTGATCAACTTCGGCCTGACGCTGTGCGTTTTTGTCCTGTTCTGCCTCATCGACGATATCGTTTTCACCTGGAAATGCGTCTTTCTGCTCTATCCGGTGATCTGCCTGGTGCTGTTCAATATCGGCGTCGGCCTCATCCTCTCGGCGCTCTTCGTCTTCTTCCGGGATATCCAGTACCTGTGGGGCGTATTTACCCAGCTGCTGATGTACATGTCCGCGATCTTCTATACCATCGACAGCTACAGCCAGACGATCCAGTACCTGTTCCTGCTCAACCCCATTTACCTCTTTATCCGCTACTTCCGCAAGATCGTCATCGAGGCGACGGTCCCCACTGTCTGGTTCCACCTGCTGATGCTGGCGGATGTGGCGATCGTCCTGGGGATCGGCTGCTGGATCTATAAGAAGTACAACACAAAGTTCCTGTATTACGTGTAACGGAGGCGGGATATGAGCGTATTGGAAGTAAATGACGTCTCCATCCGGTATCTGACAGGGGATTTTAAAGACATCGGCCTGAAGGAATTCGTCATGCGGAAGCTGACGAGAAACTACCATGTCAACGAGTTCTGGGCGGACCGGCACATTACGTTTTCCCTGGAAAAGAGCGAGATGCTGGGGATCATCGGCTCCAACGGCGCGGGGAAGTCCACGCTTTTGAAGGTCATCTCCGGCATCATGGAGCCCACCGAGGGCTGGGTGAAGCGGGAGGGCAATATCGCCGCCCTGCTGGAGCTGGGCAGCGGCTTCGACGGGGATCTGACCGTGCGGGAGAACACCTATCTCCGGGGGGCCATGCTGGGCTATACCCGCAGGTTTATGGACGAGGCCTATGACGGGATCATCGACTTTGCCGAGCTGAAGGATTTCCAGGAGCGGCCCTTCAAGCAGCTCTCCAGCGGCATGAAGAGCCGCCTGGCCTTCTCCATCGCCTCTATGGTCCAGCCGGATATCCTCATCCTGGATGAGGTGCTGGCTGTGGGCGACGGGGCCTTCCGGAACAAGAGCGAGGCCAAAATGCGGGAGATCATCCACAGCGGGGCCACGACGATCCTCGTGTCCCACGCGCTCAATCAGGTCCAGGAGATGTGCAGCAAGGTCCTGTGGCTGGAGAGAGGAGAGCAGATCGCCTGCGGGGAGACCGCCGCGATCTGCGGGCTGTATGAAAGCTTCCTGAACAGGAAGCTCACTCTCGACGAGGCCCGAAAAAAATGGGCGGAAAAACAAATGGAATAAAAAAGCAAAGGAGGCCGGACGGCCTCCTTTGACAGTTTTTGGATATATCTTTTATAATGCGTATTTCTGGGAAAAGCGCTCGTAGTTGGCGGCGTACTCCCCGTCGGTGGAGTGGTGCATGGTGTGGACATAGTTGTGGGTATCGTAGCTGCTGTGCTGCATCTCCACGATGCAGGCGGCGATGTTGGAGCAGTGGTCCGCCACACGGCTCAGGTCGTTGACCAGGTCCGTGAAGATGAAGCCGGTCTCCACGCTGCAGCGCCCCGCCCGGAGCCGGTCGATGTGGTGGCTGCGGAGGGCGCCGCCCATGCCGTCCACCACCTCCACCAGGGGCTCCACCTGGCGGGCGGCGTCCGGGTTGTTGGTGGAGAAGGCGGCGATGGACAGGCTCAGCGCCTCCGTCACCGCTTCAGACATGAGCCGCAGCTCCTGCCGGGCCCCCTCGGAGAAGACGTTGCCCTTCTCTTTGGCTGTCTGCAGCGAGATCAGAATGTCCACCGCGTGGTCGCTGATGCGCTCAAAGTCGCTGATGGTGTGGAGCATGGTGGACAGATCCTGGCTCTCCCGGACCGTGAGGCCCAGGGCGGAGAGCTTCACCAGATAGGTGCCCAGCACGTCCTCGTGCTTGTCGATGGTGTCCTCCAGCTTCCGCACCTGCTCGGCCTCCTTGGCGTCCCACCGGTCCAGAAGCCCGATGGACTTCTCAAAGGCCCGCTGGGACATGAGGGCGGTCAGATCCGTCAGGCGCTTGGCCTGGGCCAGAGCCACGGCGGGGGTGTTCATCAGGCGCTCGTCCAGCAGGGGCTGCTCCGCCCGGACGCCCCGCTTCTCCTTGACGGTGGCCTTGGCCAGGCGCTCCAGGGCGCCGGTAAAGGGCAGGAGGATAAGGGCGCAGCCCAGCTTGTAGCCCGAGTGGACCACGGCGATGGACACTGGGCTCACCGCCGCTAACAAAAAGGGCAGGTCCAGAGTGTGCTGGAGGACCGTATAGGGCGCCATGAAGAGCACCGCGCCGATGAGGTTGATGTACAGGTGGATGGCGGAGGCCCGGCGGGCGTCCGCGCTGGCGTTCATGGAGGAGATCAGCGTGGGCACCACGGCGCCGATGTTCATGCCGATAATGAGGGGGATGGCGCTTTCAAAGGTGATGCTGCCGGTAACGGACAGGGCCTGCAGAACGCCCACCGAGGCGGAGGAGGACTGCATCACCGCCGTCACGGCGGTGCCTACTAAAATGCCCATCACCGGGTTGGAGAAGAGGGTGAAGATCCGGGAGAACTGGGGCACGTCCTTCAGCCCCTCCACGGCGGAGGACATGGTGTTCATGCCCACCATCAACACGGCAAAGCCCAGCAGGATGGCCGCCACGTTCTTCCGGCGGCCGGAGGACTCGAAGCGCATGAAGTACACGCCCAGCAGGGCCAGGATCGGGATCCAGCTGGCGGGCTTCAAGAGCTGGAAGAGGAAGGCGGCCCCGTCGATGCTGGTCAGGGAGATGAGCCAGGCGGTGACGGTGGTGCCCACGTTGGCGCCCATGATCAGGCCCACGGCCTGGTGGAGCGTCATGACCCCGGAGTTGACGAAGCCCACCACCATGACGGTGGTCGCCGAGGAGGACTGGATGATCCCCGTGACAAGAAAGCCCATGAGAAAGCCCTTCACGGGGCTGGCGGTCAGCTTCTCCAGAATGGACTGGAGCCGCCCGCCGGCACAGCTCTCCAGGCCGTCGCCCATGTAGAACATGCCGAAGAGGAAAAAGGCGAGGCCGCAGAGAAAATTCAGAAGATCAAAGATATCCAAACAGGAGTCCCTCCAACAAAACAGGCGGGGCGTACCCGCAGCGGAAAACATGCAAAAAACAGTATACCGTACAGAAGGCGCAAGTGTAAAGAGAAAAGTATGGATTTTATCCAATTTCATAAAAAAACAGGCTCTTATGAGCCTGAAATTGGGAGGATATGGAAGAAAATTTGCCCAAAAAGGTCCCGCCTTTTTGGGCAAACTATTTTAATCCACGGAGAAGAGATAACACGCGGCGGTGCCGTTGCCGTCCGGGTCGCTGAAG
>CANQSU010000070.1 GCA_947626585.1 uncultured Oscillospiraceae bacterium | reverse complement strand
GCCCTCCGGCTCAGCCGGGGACTGCTCCGGGCGGCGCCGGTCATAGCGCTGGGCGCTCTGATCCCGGCCCCATGGGGATTGCGGATCCACATCTCCCCGGCGGCGTTCGCCCTGTTCCTAGTCTCCACCGTGCTGATGCTCACGGTGGTCTGCTCCTTCATCATGCTCGTTTACGCGCTGACCTTCTTCCTTGAGGACTCGCGCGGCATCATGATGCTGGGAGCGCCCGTGGCCGACCTTCTGGGCGGCGGGATCGTGCCGCTTCCGTTCCTCCCGGCGGGACTTCGGAAGGCGGCGGAGCTGTCTCCCTTTGGCGCCATGCAGAACGTGCCCCTGCGGATCTTCGGCGGGGATATCGCCGGGGCGGAGATCGCGAAGGCCATAGGCCTGCAGGTCTTCTGGGCGGCGGCCATGATATTGACAGGTTACGCCGTCATGCGTGCCGGCCTTCGCCGGGTATGTGTCGCGGGAGGGTGAGAGGATGAAGCTTTACCTTCACTATATGGCCCTGCATGTCAAGAGCCGCATGGCCTACCGGTGGTCCTTTTTCATCGAATGTCTCGGGCAGCTGCTTCTGGGACTGAACCTTTTCCTGGGGCTTGTCTTTCTCACGGGCCGGTTCGGCGCGGTGGGCGGCTACACCCTGCGTGAGTGCGCCCTCTGCTGCGGCGCGGTGCTGATGGCCTCAAGTCTGGCCGAGTGCTTTGGGCGGGGCTTTGACGCCTTCGCCTATGTGCTGTCCTCGGCAAGGTTCGACCGGCTCCTGGTCCAGCCCCGGCCGCTGATGCTCCAGATCCTGTGTACGGAGCTGCGGCTCAATATGCTCCCGCGCATCGCGGAGGCGGCGGTGATGATCGCCTGGGGCGCCGGCGCGGTGGACTGGACGGCGGGGAAGCTTGCCGTGCTTGTCCTGATGATCGCCTGCGGCGCGACGGTGTTCTTCGGACTGTTTCTCCTGTATGCCTCCCTGTGCTTTTTCACCCTGGAGGGCCTGGAGGTCATGAACATTTTCACCGACGGGGCGCGGGAGTACGGAAAATACCCCTTCGGCGTCTACGGCAAGGGAGTCCTTTGGCTCCTGACGCTCCTGGTGCCCCTGGCTCTTTGCCAGCACTGGCCGCTTCAATATCTTCTGGACCGGGGACCCTGGTGGTACGGCCTTCTGCCGGTCCTGTCCCTTCTCTTCCTGATCCCATGCCTCCTGGCGTGGCGGACAGGCGTCCGCCGCTACCGTTCCACAGGCTCATAATAACGCAAACGGGCGGGTCACGGACCCGCCGAAGATACAACGTGTCCTTACGGGCCGCCCCCACGGCGGCCCGTACGGCGTAAATCGAAGAAACGGCGTAGGGGCCGATGCGGTCATCGGCCCCTACGGGGGAATCCGGGATCCCGGCGATCTATTCATCAAGCTGTCCCATCCAGAACCGGAAGGCCGAGGGGATGGCGTGGCCTTGTCTCAGATCCTGAGCTGTCCGCCAGACAAAGGGGCCTGACTCGTTGGCGCAGAGGACGACAAAGCCCCGCATCCGCCACTCTACGTGGGTGAACAGATGCCTGGCCTCGCCGCGAGGCTCGACCGACACAGGCTCCAGTCCCAGATCCCTCAGCAGAGAAAGGACCTGATCCGGCGTAAGAAATCCCTCCCGATTTGGAAACTCCCAAAGTCCCGCCAACAGGCCCGTGTCCTCCCGCCGCCGGACAGCCCAGCGGCCGCCGCACCGGAGCAGGAGTATCGTCCGCTCCTCCACCCTCCGGGGCTTTTTGGGGGAGCGAAGGGGCAGTCCCGCCGCCTCGCCGCGCTCCCGAGCCAGGCACAGCTCCGCCAGGGGACAGGCCCCGCACCGGGCGCTCTCCCGGGGCAGGCAGACCGTCTCGCCCAGCTCCATAAGCCCTTCGGTCAGCAGGGCCGCGTCCTCTCCGGAGGGATAGCTCCCGCGCAGCAGGTCGGCGGCCCACGTCCGCGTCCTGACATCCAGGGCGTCGTCTCGCCGCGCCGTCAGGCGAAGGATCACCCGCAGTACATTCCCGTCCACCGCCGGCTCCGGTTGGCCCCAGGCGATGGAGGCGACGGCCCCGGCGGTGTAGTCGCCGATGCCAGGGAGGGACCGAAGCTCCTTCGCGGCTTTGGGAAGCACGCCGCCGTATCGCTCCGTGATCACCCTGGCGGCCCTTTGAAGGTTCCGGGCGCGGCTGTAATAGCCCAGCCCCTCCCAGAGCTTCATAAGCTCCTCCTCGGCCGCCCCCGCCAGCGCCTCTACCGTGGGGAGCCGTTCCATAAACCGTCGGTAATAGGGGATGACCGCCTCGATCCTTGTTTGCTGGAGCATGATCTCCGACACCCATACGGCGTAGGGCGTGGCGTTCTCCCGCCAGGGCAGGGACCGGCGGTTTTCCCGATACCACCCCAAAAGCCGCGGGATCGCGGCGGCGATACGCTCAGTTTCCGTCAAGACGGTCACCTCCTCAATACATATGCTTTGACTCCTTCAGTATGTCGGCGACCTTTCGAGCTGTCTCCATTGCCTGCTCCAGATCCTTTTCATCTATCTCGGCCTTGATGCGGTCGTAAGCGGTTTTCATTTTCCGGCTCTCATCGTCCATGAGTTCCACCGCCTTACTGGTGAGCTTGACGTAGGTCTGGCCGGCGGCGCGATCCGTTTTCCAGGTCACGAAGCCCTTGTCCTGCAACCGCTCAACGGTTTTTGAGAGTGTCGGGATGGGTATGTCAAGCGCGGCGGCCAGGTCGGCAAGGTAGGTCCTCCCGGGCTTGCCCCGTTCGCCGGCGCGGCTCCGTATGTCGCGTAGCAGGAGGTAGTCCGCCCGCTTGATGGTGTTGAATACCCTGTCGCTGTTGAAATACTCCAGGAAGAAAAGCTCCCCGGTCGTTTTTTCGGTCCTGTTTTCGTCCATTTTCCGCTCCTTTCATCGTTCCTCGATTTGCACGTACTCCCGTTTTCTGCACAGGCTCTTGTAAGCGGGGCGGATGATCTTGTTGGCGCTGACCAGCTCCTCAAGCCTGTGCGCGCTCCACCCGGCGATCCGGGCCACGGCAAATATCGGTGTGAACAGCTCCACGGGGATGCCCAGCATATCGTAGACAAAACCGCTGTAAAAGTCCACATTGGGACTGACGCCCTTGTAGATCCGGCGCTTTTCCGCTATGAGCCGTGGAGCGTGCTTCTCGATGGCGTTGTAGAGGGCCAGATCCCGCTCCCGGCCCTTTTCCCGGGCCAGCATCTCCACAAAGCTCTTGAACACCACCTCCCGGGGGTCGGACAGGGAGTAGACCGCGTGGCCCATGCCGTAGATGAGTCCCTTCCTGTCAAACGCCTCGCCGGCGAGGAGCCGGGAGAGATAGGCGGAGACCTCGTCCTCATCCTCCCAGTCGCCCACGTTGTCCCTGATGTCCTCCATCATGCGCATTACCATGATGTTGGCGCCGCCGTGGCGCGCGCCCTTCAGGGAGCAGAGCGCCGCCGCCATGGCCGAGTAGGTGTCGGAGCCAGAGGAGGTGACCACACGGGTGGTGAAGGTGGAGTTGTTGCCGCCGCCGTGTTCCGCGTGGAGCAGGAGGGCCACGTCCAGGACGCGTGCCTCCAGCTCGGTGTAGGCCATGTCGGGCCGCAAAAGCCGCAGAAAATTCTCCGCCGTACTCAGCTCCGGGTCGGGCCGGTGGATGTACATGCTTCCCTCCTGCTCATAGTGGTTGTAGGCGTGGTGGGCGTAGACCGCCAGCATGGGGAACACGCTGATGAGCTGGATGCACTGCCGCAGCACGTTGGGCAGGCTCAGGTCCCCGGCAAGCGGGTCGTAGGAGGCCAGCGTCAGGACGCTCCGGGTCATGGAATTCATGATATCCGCGCTGGGGGCCTTCATGATCACATCGCGGGTGAAGTTTGTGGGCATCATCCGCTTCTCCGCCAGCACGCGGACGAACTCATCGAGCCGCGCCTTATCCGGAAGCTCCCCGAACAGCAGCAGATACGCCGCCTCCTCAAAGGCGAAACGGGAACTGCCTCTTATCAGGTCCCTCACATCATAGCCGCGGTACAATAGCTCACCGTCGCAGGGTGTTTTGACGCCGTCAATAAACTTGAACGCCGTCACCTCGGATATGTTGGTGAGGCCCGTGAGTACGCCCTTCCCGTTCTCGTCGCGCAGGCCCGTTTTGACGCCGAATTCCGCGTACAGCTCCCTGCTTATTGTGTCGTTTTCCGTGCAAAGCGCCGCCTGCTCCTCAAAATACCGGTTGATCTTATTCAATCCGTCCATTTTGCCGCTCCTTTCTTTTCATACTGATATCGATTTGAAAGCTTCCCCAAAAGGCGAGAAATGTGCCGCGGGGAATACGGTCGCGTTTTCAAGACACATGACGAAGTATCCGGGGCTCCCGGCGGACATAGCACGCTGTGGAGAGGACGAGCCGTGAGCCCGGCCAAAGGGAGGGGGAGGCAAAACGGCTCGCGCGAGGACGAAACCAGGTCGTCGCGACGGGAGACTTTTGAGTTGATATCAGTATCGACTAATACTGTTAGCTGTTTGTATGTGAAAAGGCCGCAGCGTGAGCTGCGGCCATGTGTCTATTTACGGTCATTGCAGATCTCGTTCATTCGTTTAAGTATCCGTATAAGCTCGGCCGAGTCCTCCGGCCCCAGGGCTTTCAGCGCGCCGGAAAGGGCTGTCAGCGTCTGTTCCCGCCGCCTGTACATCTCGTCGCGGCCCGTGTCGGTCAGGGTGACCAGAATGTGGCGGCTATCCGACAGGACGTCCCGCCTGACGATCCAGCCCTTTTCCTCCATGTCCCGAAGCATCGCCGCAATACGCGCGGTACTGACGGACAGCTCGTCGCTGAGCTGGCGGGGATACGCCTCGCCGCCGTGACCCTGAAGGCAGTAGAGCGCCAGATACTCCCCCTGTGTCAGCTTCGCCGTCTGGCGCCAGACACCGCTTTTGAACTGCTCGGACCGGAGCCGCAAAAGCTCAACGGCCAATTCCCTGTAGTCCATGGAACGCTCCGTACAGCCAGGAGAACTCTGAATAAAGCGTCACGGGCGCGTCACAAAGATGCGCCGCAGACGTGTTTGTCCAAAGCTTCCCTAATAGTATTAGTTATTATACCCCTTTTTGTCTGCCCTGTCAAGACATATGACGTATGTTTTGTAAGGATACGCGAAGCGCACCCCGAAAAAGGGTGCGCTTGATCGTTTGATAAGCTTGGATTCCGTTATTTCCGGCGGCGCGCGTTGAAAAATACTCCCGCGCGTGCCGCCTTTTTCGATAAATCAGCTTATTTCAGGTTGTTTTCCAGGATCTCCAGGTTCTCCTCCAGCTCACGGGGGAGCTTGCCCTCGCCGACCTGGTCGAAGAATTTACGGATATCGGCGGCCTCGCCCCTCCAGACCTCCTTGTCGATGGTGAGGAGTTCCTTCAGGGTATCCTGGCTGACCTCGTCCTCGATACCCTCGAGGCTTATGTCCTCGGGCTTGGGCATGTAGCCGATGGGGGTCTCCACGGCGTCCACGGTGCCGGCGCAGCGCTTCAGGATCCACTCCAGGACGCGCATGTTGTCACCGAAGCCCGGCCAGAGGAAGCGGCCCTCCTCGTCGGTGCGGAACCAGTTGACGTGGAAGATCTTGGGGAGCTTCGTGACCCTGGGATCCCTGCCCATGTCGATCCAGTGCTGCCAGTAGTCGGCCACGTGGTAGCCGATGAAGGGACGCATGGACATGGGGTCGCGGCGGACGACGCCCACGGCGCCGGTGGCGGCGGCGGTAGTCTCGGAGGCGACGGTGGCGCCCAGGAACACGCCGTGGTTCCAGTCGCGGGACTGGTAGACCAGGGGAGCGGTCCTGGCGCGGCGTCCGCCGAAGAGCATGGCGTCCAGAGGTACGCCCTGGGGATTGTCAAATTCCTTGGAAAGGCAGGGGCAGTTGCGCGCCGGGGCGGTGAAGCGGGAGTTGGGATGAGCGCCCTTGGAGCCGTCGGCGGGATCCCAGGGCTCGCCCTTCCAGTTGAGAGCGTCCTTCGGGGGATTCTTGTCCATGCCCTCCCACCAGACGGTGCCGTCGGGCTTGAGGACCACGTTGGTGAAGATGGTGTCCTTTTTGGTGGACAGCATGGCGTTGGGATTGGACTTCATGGAGGTGCCGGGGGCCACGCCGAAGAAGCCGTTCTCCGGGTTCACGGCCCACAGCCTGCCGTCGGGGCCCGGACGGATCCAGGCAATGTCGTCGCCCACGGTCCAGACCTTGTAGCCCTTCTTCTGATAGCCCTCGGGAGGGATCAGCATGGCCAGGTTGGTCTTTCCGCAGGCGGAGGGGAAGGCGGCGGAGATGTAGTGGATCTCGCCGTTGGGGAACTCAACGCCCAGGATCAGCATATGCTCGGCCATCCAGCCCTCGTCGCGGCCAAGGCAGGAGGCGATGCGCAGCGCGAAGCACTTCTTGCCCAGCAGTACGTTTCCGCCGTAACCGGAGTTGACGGACATGATCAGGTTCTCCTGGGGGAAGTGGACGATATAGCGCTTCTCGGGGTCCAGGTCGGCCTTGGCGTGCAGGCCCTTGATGAAGTCGGGGCTGTCGCCCAGGGCGTCATAGACGTTGAGGCCGACCCTCGTCATGATGGCCATGGAGACCACCACGTAGATGGAGTCGGTCAGCTCGATGCCGTACTTGGCGAAGGGGGAGCCGACAATGGACATGGAGTAGGGGATGACGTACATGGTGCGGCCCTTCATGGAGCCGTCGTAGATGCCGTAGAGCAGGGCCTTCATCTCCCTGGGATCCATCCAGTTGTTGGTGGGGCCGGCGTCCTCTTTTTTCTCACAGCAGATAAAGGTGCGGTCCTCAACGCGCGCCACGTCGTTGACGGCGGAGCGGTGATAGACGCAGCCGGGAAGCTCCTCGCCGTTGAGCTTGATAAGCTCGCCGGTCTTGTAGGCCTCCTGACGCAGGGACTCCAGCTGCTCCTCGGACCCGTCGATCCATACGATCCTGTCGGGCTTGGTGAGGGCGGTCATCTCGTCTATCCAGCTGAGAACTGCCTTGTTTTTGGTGTACATGCGTAAAAACCTCCTTGTAGAGATACAAATTTCTCTGTATAACATTTTACACTAAACGGTCGAAAAGTTTCAATGTCACACATGACAAATAAAGGACGGACTTTTTTGGATTTTTGATATAGTTTACTTGCAAAAAGAGCGGCCCTTCCACAAAATGTAGTATCAGGGCCGTCTCGATACATATTTGTTGTTTGAAAGCGTGAATCGCCAGGGCCAGCTCTTCGCGTCCCCGGCGTAGTCGATACCGATCCGGGGGGAGCTTTCTACCGCGAGTCCCGCTGCTCCGGCCTCCACCGTGAGAGGGGAGTCCGGGTCAAAGACACCGACCCCGTAAAGCTCCTTCGTCACACCCAGCGCCGCGCAGAGCTTACCGGGTCCGGAGCAGAGACCGGCGAGCCTGTCCGTCTTACGCCGTCCGATCATCACATCGATCCCGCCCACGGGCTCCAACGCCCGCAGAAGCACGCAGTCTGGCTCGCCCTCATGACCGCAGGACAGGTTAAGACACCAGTGCATCCCGTAGATGAGATAGATATATGCCAGTCCCTTGCCCTCATAGAGCGCCCGGACGCGCTCGGTGCGCCCACGGTAGGAGTGGGCCGCCGGGTCGAGGGGGCCGCGGTAGGCCTCGGTCTCCACGATCATTCCCCGGACCTCCTTCCCGCCGACGCGGGAGACCAGGGTACAGCCGATGAGTTCCCGCGCCACACGGAGTGTGTCGCGCCGGAAAAAGTCCTCCGGCAATATCATTTGAGCGCCCTCCCGATCTCGTCGGTCAGCGCGGCAAACTCCCTGATCGACAGCGTCTCGCCCCGCACGGTCTCCGAAAACCCGCACGCGGCGATACACCGGGCGATCTGAGCCTTCTCAAGCCGTCCGGAAAAGCCGGAGGAGAGGGCATTCACAAGGGTTTTGCGCCGCTGGTTGAAGGCCGCGCGGACGAGCCTGAAAAAGAGCTTTTCATCCGTATCCGCGGCGGGCCTGTCTCTCTTTTCCAGCCGGATCACCGAGCTTGTGACCTTGGGCCGGGGCTCAAAGCAGTCCGGCGGCACGTCAAAGAGAATACGAGTGTGGTAATAAAAATCCACAAGGATCCCGAAGGCGCCGTAGTCCGCCGTTCCGGGACCGGCGCAGACGCGCCGCGCCACCTCCCGCTGGATCATGACGGTGATGGTCCCGAAAAGCCCGGACCCGATGAGCTTCGTCAGCACCGGCGAGGTGATGTTGTAGGGCAGATTGGCGCACACGGCGGGGGAGAGTCCCGCGAAATGCTCGCCGACCAGCGATCCGAGATCCGCGCCCAGCACATCCTCGTTCAAAACCGTCACGTTCTCGTACTCGCCAACTGTCTCCGCCAGCACCGGCATAAGCCTTGCGTCGATCTCCAGCGCCAACACCTTGCCCGCTCTTTTCGCCAGCTCGCGGGTCAGACACCCGACCCCGGGCCCGATCTCCAGAACGCCCGCCTTTTCGTCCGCGCCGGACTCCTCCGCGACGCGCTCCGGCACCCAGGAGGCGATGAGAAAATTCTGACCCTTGGCCTTGGAAAAATGAAATCCGTGCCGCTCCAAAAGGGGCGTCAAAGCTTTTAAATCGGTAAGCTCCATAATAACCTCACGGTATGGCGCCCGGCAGGGGACGCCGCGCTCCCGGATCACGGAATAAAGACCCGGCTGTTTATCACGCCGCTGTCAACGTGGACGGTCTTTTTCCCGCCGGGAAATAAAAATGTGAATGTCGGTCTGACCGCACCGTCCCGGTCCGGTCGGGCTGTTGAACCGGCAATTTAATGATGCCGGTTTCGTAGAACAAAAGACGGATTCAATCTTTCTTACCGGAGGTTTTGCTCCTATTGGAGACTGTTGAAGCAAGCTCCTCCAGGTTATACCTTTCGCTGAGACAATTCGCAAGCGCCTTTGCTCTTTCCTTGTCAAACTCACATATCGGAAGCAAATATAGTACAGGTTTTTCAAAGGCCGATACTACGTCCTCGTTGAGATAGATTACAAGCTCCGAATCAAAGCAGATCACATTATCGGGGACAGTCTGACTGGGAACAAAATGTAGATTTGCGCTGGTTTTCTTTTTCTTTCTGAAGAAATAATTGATGCTGCGCTCCACATTGTATTCCGTTTTATTATATATGATAAACACCGGAAGATTATCTGAAAGCGCAATAAGCTGATCACAAAAGGAATGGGTCAACAGACCGGTCAAATGGCCGGAGCTTACTATCAGCCTCTTATACCCCAGATCCTTGGGATAATCGAGATAACTCATATATTCGCGGTCAAAAAGCGCGTATCTTTTCTTTGAAAACTCGTTGATGAGGTCCTCGTTCACCGCGTCTTCTTTAGACAACCTGATTCTGACCGCTTCCGTCTGTTCCATCAGATCCTGCCGGATCGTTATCGGACTTTGCTTGAGTTGGCTGACAAGATCCCGGCTTCTCTCAAAAAAGTTCTCCTGACATGGCCGGCAGGTTTCCCTCAACTGCTTGAAAAGCTCGTTTTTGTACCTGTCGTTGGTATCCCATTGAAGGTCGAACAGTAATTCACTGGAAGTTTTACTTCTGTATAGACTGACAGCATCCTCCACATAATTGAGTTCCGAATGCTGGATCCCGATGATTTTATACAGCTCGCTGATGACGGCGCTTTCACCAAAGTCGCTGTTATCCCTCTGCTGCTGTTGATACACACGGTTGATCTGGCTGAAATGGGAATCGAAATAGCTGTCGTCGAGATCAATGACCGCCTCTAATGATACGTCGCTATTCTGCGGCCTTACTAACTTCAGATCCTCGCCATGAACCTCGCCTGTGATCATATCCACCAAAAGATCTGTAAGATAGGTTTTCCTGATATCGACCTGCTTTCTGCTTTTCAACGCTTCGGCACCCTTATCGGTCATGATCAAAGTGTTTTCGGAGGGAAAGACGTAGTCGCTGCTTACCATATCGATAACGGCTTCTTTGACAACAGAATAATCGACGCCAAGTATTCTTGCGATCTCGCTCACATCTCCCACGGCGATGTTGACAAGGCTCAGAATACTCTCGAAGAAAAGATTGAGTTCAGATATCCTTCTCGTATGACACTCCAGGGTAATTTTCTTGAAGGGTATGAATATCTTCTGTGTCTTCAGATAATAGTACCCCGTGAAAGACCTGGGTGTTTTTCGCTTAACATCGGAAATGATGCTTTTCAATGTTTTTCCTCCATCACGGTGATCTTGCACCCGCCTGTTTTTTTGATATACTCTATGATCTCCGGAAATTTATTGCGGGGAATGCGAGGGTTATTCAAAAAATCCATATCTCCCACAATAATCAGCAAATCCTGAGCCCTGGACAGTGATACGTTCAGCCGCGCTTCCGATTTTAAAAAACCGATCACAGCTTTATCGCTGCTTCGGACGGTGGAATAGATGATGATCTCCTTTTGCCCACCTTGAAAAGCATCGACAGTGTCCACATCGATTTCCAGATGGTTGAAGCTTTGCTGGCCGACCATGTCCTTCAACGCGGACTTTTGCGCCCTGTACGCTGTTATCACACCCACCTTGAAGGACCTCGGCGCCAAGTCGTCCAGCTCACGCAGCTTTGTTTTTATGATTTCCAGCTCCACGCTGTTCTTATAGGTCATGTTAGATGAGTTTCCAACCGGCTGTTCGCGCCTTCTTCGAGAGGGCAGCCGCGAGGTGCTGATCCATTCGATCGCGATGTCCTCATAGCTGGATATACCGGTAAGCCTCCGTTCCTTTTCCACTCCGTTTTGGATCTCGTTGTCATAAAACACCCGGCTGATCAGGCTTCCGATCACCGGATGCATCCGATACTGGATCGTGAGTCTTTGCTTACTGGCATCAGGGAAGATATCGTAAAGCTTTTCAAAAAGTCCCGTAGTCAGATCGTCCTTTTTCACCGTGGCGCTGGAATTGATGAGATCTGTGTCAAGGACCGGCGGGAGCTGCTTGTGATCGCCTACCAGAATGATTTTCTTCGCCTTGGAAAAGGATACGGCCAGCTCGGGATATGTAGCCTTTGCGGCCTCGTCGACAATTACATAGTCGAATTCCGCGTCACGGATCACTCTGTTGGAGATGAAGCCGGTGCATGTTCCCGCGATGATGGTCGTACTCTTAATGATATACAAATTGGCTTCCTCACACTGAGGCAAGCGATCCCACCACTGCTTCTGGATTTCCAGGATCTTGCGTACCTTCTCCCTGTGCGGAGTATTGGTTTTTGCGATAAAGGCGTCAATTTTTGCTTTATCTTTTTCCGCGTCACTGATATTCGATATGGAGTTTTTTTCGTATTCCCGGTAGTATGCCTCAAACTCCTCCATGGTAACACCGAGTTCCTGGCAGTTTGCTTCCATTTCGGCTGTGCAGCTGCTTCTGACCGTGCCGATCCAGTTGTCTTTTACATAATTAAGTCCATACTCCTCACGAATCGCGTCATTCAGCTTTTCGTCCCGGCCGACTCTGATGAGATTTGGCCTTTTCGTACTTTGCTGAATGAGATCATCCAGCATCTTATCGACCGCGGTGTGCGACTGAGATACGAGAAGGATTTTTTTCTCGGGCAAATCGGGGTATTCGTCATTCATTTTCTGTATTTGCCGGATAATTTCAATGACGACGTTTGTTTTGCCTGTCCCGGGAGGACCCTGGATGATGGCTAAGGATTCCGATCTTAAGGCCTTCTCAACAGCGGTTCTCTGGGAAAAGTCAAGTTTAGAATTGAAAAACCTGATTTTACCGTACAGTAAGCTTGTCGGGGGGGTTGAGATACCTGAGAATATCTCCTTAAGATTATATTGGCAGGAGTAATCATCATGCTCTATGCTGTCAAGAGCATCCAACTGGCGGTCAATATTTATGATATCCTCTGTGTAATCTTCGCATATCACTCCCTCCGCGGGCAGAGAGCTTGGCTTTTTGCTGAACCGCAGCTTTAAAACAACGTGTTCATCGATCAGTCGGTCCTCCTCATAATTTCCCACATATATCAATTTTGCTTTTTGGCCTGCATGACGCGCCTTCTCAAATACGAATCTTTGTTCTTTTGTATAAATCTTTTCGCCAAGGAAAACTCCCGGACGCAAGTCAAAGCTGCAAACATTTCCATCAATGGTAAAGGAGCCGTATGCGTATCTCCGAGCCCCCTCCTCTATGGTTTTTCTTGACAACGTCAAAAGCTCCCGCCACGCGCCGTATCTGCTCCGATATTCGGCGTCCACGTTATGCTTCGAACGACATTCCAATACAAAATTGTCAACAATGTTTTTGATCTCCAGGTTGTCGTTCTTCCTCAACCGGTGAATATAATTCGGATCCGGAAAAACCAATTGCGCCGGCATCTCGCAGAACCGCTTTTTCATGATCTCCCGATGTATAGGGACGACTTTATTTATAGCCGTGACTGTGAAAATGTTTGTGTTGTTGTTATAAACACATTCAAAGCTGTAGTTTGTCCCCAAAAAGGTATAGACTGTTTCGCTTTGGTTGATATAAAGCTCCAGAAAGTTAGCGGGAAGAACATCGTTCAGCTCCGCGCGCGTTGTTTCCCGAGGTATCAGGTTCATACTCTTCAGCTTTCTGAATTTTTCCATGTCCAATGTCAGAACGCCTGTGTAATTGAGTTCCAGAAACCTGCCAAACAGCTCGGCGAAAGCCCGCTTTAGTTCGTCCACATCCTTAAATCTCTCCCTGGGATCCTTCGCCGTCAATCGTTTGATAATGGGTTTCAGGCTTACATCAAAGCCTGATGTCTGATCTATCACGTCTTGAAAAAAATCCGCTGTCGGAGGCTGCTGCCCGGTAAACAAAAAATAGATTACGGCTCCAATGGAATAGAGATCGCTCCGCTCCGTCGCGTTTTCACTGTGTAGATGTACCTCCGGGGCGGAATAGGCGTTCGTACCCATGTTGAACACCGTTGTCCTGTTAACCATTTGCTTGATCTTACAAATGCCGAAATCAATGACCTTGACATCGCCGTTGTCGTCAATCATGATATTGTTCGGATTAATATCCCTGTGGATTATCCCGTTGTTATGCGCGACCTCTATCGCGGACAGCAGCTGCTGTATGATTCTAAATTTTTGCTTAGAGGACAGTTGGGAGATATCCGTCTTTGCCAGGGTCTCACCGCTGATGTATTCAAGAAAGATGCACCCGACGCGCTGCTCTGTTCCCGTTTTGGAATCCGTATATTTCATATTTCTGTGTTCGAGTATTTTTACTATATGCTCAGACCGGTTGAGCTTGTAAAGGGCCTGTACTTCCCTTGAAAAAATACCCTGATACAGCGGCTGATCGATGCCGAATATGGTTTTTCGTACCAATAAGGTCTGACTGTCTTCATCCTGAATCAGATGAACTACTGAATTCGAATCTCCGCGTTTGTTTAATCCTCTTACAACTGTAAATTCATCGAACCTCGGCATTTTTTCTCCTTCATTCGTACGGAAAAGCCGCATGGCTTTCAAATTGTGATATCTTTTTTCAGATCATACTTTATTGCCGATTCAGATAACAAAATGGCAATTTACTACAAATATTATACGATGTTACGACTACAATGTCAATATTTTTACAACTAACGGGCGGGGTCAAAGGAAGGCGCCGTTCCGGGTCTACGGTATCCGCCTCCAGCAGATACTTCTCAATGGCGGTTAGGGATTTGCCGAACATATTGGGGTTCGCGAGGCATACGTGGATGTTTCTCTCAAGGACGTTCCGGACGGGGACCCAATCTCCATAGCCCCACTGCCGGCTGAGAGGGATACGGATTTCCATTCCGCCGCAATCAACATTTTATGCCCTTTGGCGTACCCGAGGAAAACGCCAGGGGAATCGCTTACGAAAGGGTTGCGGGGAGGATGAAATTATGTTAACCTAATAACAGAAGGGGAAGTGTTAAC
>CANQSU010000069.1 GCA_947626585.1 uncultured Oscillospiraceae bacterium | reverse complement strand
GCATCCCAGCGAGATCGTGGGCGCCGAGGTGCGCAAGCTCTACAGCTGGTCCGACGAGGATAAGCTTATAAACAACTAAACTGGCTTTGAAGCCCAAAGGGCTTCAAAGGCCATAAGGAAACGTGCGGTAAAACATATCTGAATTTTGCGAAATTCAGATATGTTTTACCTGTTGTCGCCCTGCGCGCGCCGCCGGAGGCGGCACACTTGCGTGACAAAAGGGATTTTTTCCGAGGCACATGTCCTCGGAAAAAATATTTAATGATTGGAAACTTACCGTGAAAGGACACTGTTCCAATGATCCAAGACACCCCGGCCATCGGCCGCGAGGGAGGCAGGCACGAGGTCGTGACCCTCTGCGGCAGCACCCGCTTCAAGGACGATTTTCTAAAAGCCCAGGAAGCCCTGACCTTGGCGGGCAAGCTTGTGATCTCCCTCGGCTTTTTCGAGCACGCCGAGGGCAAAACCGTTTCCCCTGAGACAGAAGCCCTCCTGGCGGATATCCACCGGCAGCGGATCGACATGTCCGATTCCATATTCGTCATCAACCGGGACGACTACATCGGCAAAAGCACCGCCTCCGAGATCGGGTACGCCAGGGCCGCGGGGAAGACCGTGCGGTTCATGTTCCCCCACGGCGCGGAGGCTCCGGCAGGGGATCCTCAGGAATGAAAAGGAGAAAAGAAAATGGTAAAAGACACCATTGTTAACGGCTTCGGCAACGCGCCGCACCGGTCGCTTTATTACGCCCTGGGCCTCACCGACGAGGAGCTTCAGCGGCCCCTCATCGGCATCGTCAGCTCCTACAACGAGATCGTCCCCGGCCACATGAACCTGGACAAGATCACCGAGGCGGTGAAGCAGGGCGTGGCTATGGCCGGCGGCACGCCCATCGTGTTCCCCGCCATCGCCGTCTGCGACGGCATCGCCATGGGCCATGTGGGCATGAAATATTCCCTGGTCACCCGGGATCTGATCGCCGACTCCACCGAGTGCATGGTCATGGCCCACGGCTTTGACGGCCTGGTGATGATCCCCAACTGCGACAAGAACGTGCCCGGTCTTCTGATGGCCGCCGCGCGGCTCAATCTGCCCACCGTGTTCGTCTCCGGCGGCCCCATGCTGGCCGGCCGCGTGGACGGACACAAGACCAGCCTCTCCAGCATGTTTGAGGCCGTGGGCGCCTACTCCGCCGGGAAGATCAGTGATACCAAGCTGCGGGAGTACGAGTGCAAGACCTGCCCCTCCTGCGGCTCCTGCTCCGGCATGTATACCGCCAACTCCATGAACTGCCTCACCGAGGTCCTGGGCATGGGCCTGCGGGGCAACGGCACCATTCCGGCGGCCTACTCCGCCCGCATTTCCCTGGCCAAGAGGGCCGGGATGCAGGTGATGGAGCTGGTGCGGAAGAATATCCGCGCCCGGGACATCATGACCGAGGCCGCCATCCGCAACGCCCTCACCGCCGATATGGCCCTGGGCTGCTCCACCAACTCCATGCTCCACCTGCCGGCCATCGCCAACGAGTGCGGGGTAGAGTTCAACCTCAACATGGCCAACGAGATCAGCGCCAGGACGCCCAACCTGTGCCACCTTGCCCCCGCCGGTCCTACCTACATGGAGGATCTGAACGAGGCGGGCGGCGTCTACGCGGTGCTTAAGGAGCTGACCAAAAAGGGCCTCATAGACACCTCCGTCATGACCTGCACCGGCAAGACGCTGGCTGAGAACCTGGAGGGTGTTGAAAACCTTGATCCCCAGGTCATACGGCCCATTGACGACCCCTACTCCGAGACCGGCGGCATCGCGGTGCTGTTCGGGAATCTGGCGGAGAACGGCTGCGTTGTGAAGCGCTCCGCCGTGGCCCCCGAGATGCTGGTCCACGAGGGCCCAGCCCGGGTCTTTAACAGCGAGGAGGAGGCAATCAAGGTCATTCACGGGCGCGGCATCAAGCCCGGCGACGTGGTCGTCATTCGCTACGAGGGCCCCGCCGGCGGCCCCGGCATGCGCGAGATGCTCAACCCCACCTCCGCCATTGCGGGCGCGGGTCTGGACAAGGAGGTGGCCCTCATCACCGACGGCCGCTTCTCCGGAGCCACACGCGGCGCGGCCATCGGGCACATCAGCCCCGAGGCGGCTTCCGACGGCCTTATCGCCTACGTCCACGAGGGGGACACCATCGCCATCGACATTCCCAACCACTCTATTACCCTGAAGGTCGACGATGAAGAGATTGCAAAGCGCCGCTCCACCGAAAAGCCTCTGGTCAAGACCGACATCACCGGCTACCTCAAGCGGTACGCTCAGCAGGTTTCCTCCGCCGACAAGGGAGCTATCATCAACAAGCGGTAAGTCATATATTCCCGTGGCGGGCCGCCAGGAGAGGCGGTCCTTTCCCACAAATTCGTATAACCTTACATAAAAGGATGTGACCCCTATTATGCCAATGACCATGTCACAAAAAATCCTTGCCGCCCACGCGGGACTCCCCTCCGTGGAGGCGGGGCAGCTGATCCTCTGCAAGCTGGACCGCATACACGGCAACGATATCACCTCTCCCGTGGCCATCCGGGAATTCAAGAAGATGGGCTTTGACAAAGTCGCCGACCCCGATAATGTGACCCTCATCATGGACCACTTTGTACCCAACAAGGATATCAAGGCGGCCCAACAGTGCAAGTGCTGCCGGGATTTCGCTCTGGATCAGAACCTTGAGAGCTTCTATGATGTGGGCCGGATGGGCATTGAACACGCGCTGATCCCCGAAGAGGGGCTTGTGGTCACCGGGGACGTGGCCATCGGCGCGGACTCCCACACCTGCACCTACGGCGCCCTGGGCGCCTTCTCCACCGGCGTGGGGTCCACCGATATGGCCTTCGGTATGGCCACCGGCAAGGCCTGGTTCAAGGTGCCCTCCGCCGTCAAATTCGTACTCACCGGCGCCCTGCCGAAATATGTTTCCGGCAAGGATCTCATCTTACATATCATCGGCATGATCGGCGTGGACGGCGCGCTCTATAAGTCCATGGAGTTCACCGGCCCCGGCGCCCACTCTCTTTCCATGCCCGACAGGCTCACCGTCTGCAACATGGCCATCGAGGCCGGCGCCAAGAACGGCATTTTCGAGGTGGACGACGTGACGCTGGCCTATGAGAAGGAACACGCGAAACGCGAAGCGCGCGTTTTCAAGGCCGACGAGGACGCCGCGTACGACGCGGTCTATGAGATCGATCTCTCGGAGCTTCGACCCACCGTGGCCTTCCCGCATCTGCCTGAAAACACCAGGACCATCGACGAGGTGGGGAATATCAAAATCGACCAGGTGGTTATCGGCTCCTGCACCAACGGCCTTTTCAAGGACATGAAGGAGGCCGACGAGATCCTGAAGGGCCGCAGGGTGGCCAAAAATGTCCGCGCCATCATCATCCCCGCCACTCAGGACATTTATTTGAAATGCCTGGAGGCCGGCTTCATCAAGGATTTCATTGAAGCAGGATGCGTGGTCTCCACGCCCACCTGCGGGCCGTGCCTCGGGGGGTACATGGGAATCCTGGCCGAGGGCGAACGGTGCGTCTCCACCACCAACCGCAACTTCGTGGGCCGCATGGGCCACGTGGACAGCGAGGTCTATCTGGCCTCTCCCGCCACCGCCGCCGCCAGCGCCATCATGGGCAAAATAGCTTCCGCCGAGGAGGTAGTAAAATGAAATGTGCAGGTAAAGCCGTCAAATACGGCGACAATGTGGATACCGACGTCATTATTCCCGCCCGCTACCTGAATACCAGCGACCCGAAGGAACTGGCCAGCCACTGCATGGAGGACATCGACAAGTCCTTTCACAGCAAGATATCGGACGGCGACATCATGGTGGGCGGCGAGAACTTCGGCTGCGGCTCCTCCCGGGAACACGCGCCCATCGCCATCAAGGAGAGCGGGATCTCCCTCGTCATTGCGAAAAGCTTTGCCCGCATCTTCTACCGCAACGCCATCAACATCGGCCTTGCCATCGTGGAGTGCCCCGAGGCCGCCCAGGCTATTTCCGAGGGCGATACCGTGGAGGCCGACCTGGACGCCGGCATCATCACCGACGTGACCACGGGCCAAGGCTTCAAGACCGAGCCGTTCCCGGAATTCATTCAGAACATCATCTCCGCGGGCGGGCTGGTGAACGCCGCCAAGGCGGGGATCATCGGGTAAACCCAACGGCTCCGCCGTTGGCGGGCCGGACATCCGGCCGGCCTGTCCCCCGTTTTGCAAATCATAAAATCAGGTGATAAACATGACATACAACATCGCCCTTCTCCGGGGCGACGGCATCGGCCCGGAGATCGTGGACAGCGCCGTGCGGGTCCTCAACGTTATTGGGGAGAAGTACGGCCACACCTTCAATTTTACGCCCTACCTCATCGGCGGCGCCGCCATCGACGCCACCGGCGCGCCGCTGCCCCAGGAGACGGTGGACGGGTGCTTAGCTTCTGACAGCGTGCTTCTTGGCGCGGTGGGCGGACCCAAGTGGGACACCCTGCCCGGGAATTTAAGGCCGGAGAAGGCGCTTCTCGGCATCCGCGCCGCGTTGGGGCTCTTTACCAATCTGCGCCCCGCCAGGCTCTACCCGGCACTTTCCGGCGACTGCCCCCTGCGGCCCGACATTGTCAAGGACGGCTTTGACATTATGATCGTCCGGGAGCTGACCGGAGGCATCTATTTCGGGGACCGGGGTTACCGACAGGGCAAGTACGGCGAGGAGGCCTTTGACACCGAGTGCTACTCCCGCTTTGAGATCGAGCGCATCGCGAGAGTCGCCTTTGAGACCGCCCGCAAGCGCCGGGGCAAGGTAAGCTCCATCGACAAGGCCAATGTGCTGGAGACTTCCCGCCTTTGGCGCAAGACCGTCCATGAGATCCAGACCGCCGATTACCCCGACGTGGAGTGCAGCGACGTGCTGGTGGACAACGCCGCCATGCAGCTGGTGAAGAATCCCGCCCAGTTCGACGTCATTGTCACCAGCAATATGTTTGGCGATATCCTCTCCGACGAGGCCAGCCAGATCACCGGCTCCATCGGCATGCTGCCCTCGGCCTCCCTTAACGAGACGACGCGCGGCATGTACGAGCCCATCCACGGCTCCGCGCCGGATATCGCGGGCAAGGGGATCGCCAACCCCATCGCCACCATCCTCAGCGCCGCCATGATGCTCCGCTACTCCTTCAACCTGGCGGCCGAGGCCGACGCCATCGAGGCCGCCGTGGACAGGTGCCTCAACGACGGGCTTCGCACCGCCGATATTGTGGGTAACTCCGGCAAAACGCCCCTGGGCACCTCGGCCATCACCGATGAGATCATAGCGAGGCTCTGATATGCTGGAAAGTCTGCCAATCGCGGCGACGAAGCTGGCCTCCATCGTCGTCTTTCGGGGCGTGAAAAACGCGCCGGTTTTAAGGGCCCTCCGCGCTTTTTTTGAGTGCGAGGGGGACGAGTCCGAGCGGGTGGAGAGGTACGCCGACTTTGTCGCGGCCCTCTATTCGGAGGGCCGCGACCTGAGCAGGTATCTGCTGAACGCCGCCGCCGAGGATGAGAATCAATATGTGATCCTGAGATCACGCGGCGAGCCGGTCCCGGCCGTCCTTGCCGACGCCGTAAAGGGCGAGCTTGGGGTGTTCCAGGAGATCTCGGACCTGACGGCGGAGGGGTTCAGGCGGCTTATCGGCTTTGACGGATACTTGCCGGGGTTTGAGTCGGAGAAGCTGGATTTTGCCGCCGAATTTGAAAAACGCATCGACAAAATAAACGTCACCGGCTACGGTCAGTACGCCCGGCACACCATGTTCCGGGTGGTGGACGGCGAGATAAAGCCGGTACACACGCCGGACAGGACGGATATCGCGGAGCTGATCGGCTATGAGCGGGAGCGGCAGGAGCTCCTGGACAACACCGAGGCGCTTTTACGCGGGCTTCCGGCGGCCAACGCGCTCCTCATCGGGGACGCCGGGACCGGGAAGTCCAGCTCCATCAAGGCGGTGGCGAATCTTCTGGCCCCACGGGGCCTCCGGCTTATCGAGGTACCCAAAGCGGAGCTTTTCGCCATCCCCGCGGTGATGGAGCATCTGCGGGATAACCCGCTGAAATTTGTGCTGTTCATCGACGATCTGAGCTTTGAGAAAAACGACGACGCTTTCTCGGCCATGAAGGCCATTCTGGAGGGCTCCGTCTCCGTCAAGGCCCCGAATACCGTTATCTACGCCACGTCCAACCGCCGGCACCTGGTGAAGGAGTCCATGTCCGACCGGGATGGGGACGATATACACATAAACGACACCATTCAGGACACGGTGGCCCTCTCCGACCGGTTTGGCCTCACCATCCTGTTCACCAGACCCAACAAGACGCTCTACCTTCGCATCGTCCATGAGCTGGCACGGGCCAAGGGGATACCCGAGACGAGCGACCTTGACGTGCGTGCCTGCGCCTTCGCCCTCCGTCGAGGCGGCATGACGCCCAGGGCCGCCGAGCAGTTCACGGACAGCATTTTATCCAAGCCGTGGGAGGGAGAAAATTGATATCGCTTGACAAGATCTACCACGCCCGTTATGTCCTCAGAGAGGTTATCCGGGACACGGATGTGATCTACGCGCCCCACATAAACCCGGACGCGCAGGTCTATTTAAAGACCGAGAACCTGCAAATCACCGGTTCCTTCAAGGTCCGGGGCGCATACTATAAGATAAGCCAGCTCTCCGAGGAGGAGAAAAAGCGCGGCGTTATCGCCTGCTCCGCCGGCAACCACGCCCAGGGCGTGGCTCTGGCGGCCCAGAAGGCGGGAATCCACGCGGTTATCTGCCTGCCCGACGGCGCGCCCATCTCCAAGGTGGAGGCCACCAAGTCCTACGGCGCGGAGGTGGTGCTGGTGGAGGGCGTCTATGACGACGCCTATGAGCGGGCGCTGCGGCTTCGGGACGAGAAGGGCTACACCTTCATCCACCCCTTTGACGACGAGCTGGTCATCGAGGGACAGGGCACCATAGGTCTCGAGCTGATGGAGCAGATCCCGGATATGGACGCCGTCATTGTCCCCGTGGGCGGCGGCGGGCTCATCTCCGGCGTCGCGTTTGCCGTCAAGGCCCTGAACCCCGAGGTGAAGGTCTACGGCGTGCAGGCCACGGGCGCGCCCTCCATGGTCAAGTCCGTGGAGGAGAAGAAGATCGTCCATCTGCCCGCCGTCTCCACCATCGCCGACGGCATCGCCGTCAAGACGCCGGGGGAGAACACCTTCGCCCTGACGAGCCGGTATGTGGACGAGGTGGTGACCGTCACCGACGACGAGATCGCGGCGGCTATTCTGGCCCTGATGGAGCAGCAGAAGCTTGTCACCGAGGGCGCGGGCGCCATCTCCGTGGCGGCGGCCATGTTCAATAAAGTCCCGGTCAAGGGCAAAAAGGTGGTGTGCCTGCTGTCCGGCGGCAACGTGGACGTCAGTATCCTCTCCCGCGTCATCGACCGGGGCCTGCTCATGTCGGGACGCCGCTGCCAGCTGACCATCGAGCTTGTGGATAAACCCGGTCAGCTTGAGAAGGTGGCCGGGTGTATCGCCAGAGAGGGCGGAAACGTCGTCTCCGTCCACTACGAACACGCCAACGAGGGCTCCGACATCAACGGCTGTTATCTGAGGCTTGAGCTGGAGACCCGCAACTTCGAGCATATCAAGTCCATCCGGAAGAGCCTCAAAAATCAGGACTTCAAACTCATCGACGAATAACAGGAGGAAAAGAATATGAGCAGGACCGTACATACCGACACCGCCCCCGCCGCCATCGGCCCCTATTCCCAGGCCATTATAACCGGAGATCTGGTGTTCACCTCCGGGCAGATCCCCATCGATCCGGCCACGGGCAATGTGGAGGCCGACGGCATCAGGGCCCAGACCGAGCAGGTGATGAAAAACCTCGGCGAGGTTTTGAAGGCCGCCGGAAGCGATTACACCAGGGCCGTCAAGACCACCTGCTTTTTGGCCCATATGGCCGACTTCGCCGCCTTCAACGAGGTCTACGGCAGGTACTTCACCGGCAAACCGGCCCGCAGCTGCGTGGCGGTGAAGGATCTCCCCAAGGACGTGCTTGTGGAGGTCGAGGTCATAGCGGAGGTATAATAACTAATATTGAAGTAAAAACGCATACAAACTCCCGGAAGAACGGCTTCCGGGAGTTTGTATGTCTGTATATATGGCTGGCCGTTTTATTTTGCCCAGCCCTTGGAGCGGCCCACGGCCTTTTGCCAATCGGAGAGGAGCTTTTGGCGGGTATCGGCGGGCATGTCCGGGACAAATTCGGCGTCCACGCGCCAGAGGGAACGAAGCTCGTCGGTGTTTTGCCAGATGCCCACGGCAAGGCCCGCCAGATACGCCGCGCCAAGAGCCGTGGTCTCCCGGATCACCGGGCGGCGGACGGGCTTGCCGATGATGTCCGCCTGGAACTGCATCAGGAACCTGTCACGGCTGGCGCCGCCGTCGGCGCGGAGGGAGTCCATTATAATGCCGGTGTCCGCCTCCATGGCGCGCACCAGATCGGCCACCTGGTAGGCGATGGACTCCTGGGCGGCCCGGACGATGTGTTCGCGGGTGGTGGCCCGGGTGAGGCCCACGATGGCGCCCCGGGCGTACATGTCCCAGTGGGGTGCGCCAAGGCCCGTAAAGGCGGGGACCAGGTAGACGCCGCCGTTGTCGGGCACCGCCAGGGCCAAGGTCTCGGCCTCCCGCGCCTCGGTCAGAACGCGAAGCTCGTCCCGGAGCCACTGGATGATGGCGCCGCCCACGAATACGCTGCCCTCCAGGGCGTAGACGACCTTTCCGGGGAGGCAGGCGGCGACGGTGGTGACCAGGCCGTTTTGGCTTTCGCAGGGCTTTTCCCCCGTGTTCATCAGGAGGAAGCAACCGGTGCCGTAGGTGTTCTTGGCCTCGCCGGCGTCAAAGCACCCCTGGCCGAACAGGGCGGCCTGCTGGTCGCCGGCGATGCCCGCCACGGGGATCCGCTCCCCGCCGATCTCGGTATAGCCGTAGATCTCGCTGCTGGAGCGCACCTCCGGCAGGATGGAACGGGGGATGTCAAGGGCCGTCAAAAGGGTGTCGTCCCAGCGAAGCCTGTGGATGTCAAAGAGCATGGTACGGCTGGCGTTGGTGAGATCGGTGGCATGGACCCTGCCCCCGGTCAGATTCCAGAGAAGCCAGGTGTCCACGGTGCCGAAAAGCACCTCGCCCCGCAGGGCCTTTTCCCGGACGCCGGGGACGTTGTCCAGGATCCACTTGATCTTGGTGCCGGAGAAGTAGGCGTCGGGCACAAGGCCGGTGACGGACCTGATGTGTTCGTCCAAGCCGTCGGCAACCAGCTTCTCCACAATGTCCGCCGTCCGGCGGCACTGCCAGACGATGGCGTTGCAGACGGGCTTCCCGGTGGACTTCTCCCACATGACGGTGGTCTCCCGCTGGTTGGTGATGCCGATGGCGGCGATCTCGGAGGGGGCCGCGCCGGACTCGGCGATCACCGTCTCCATGACGGCCTTCTGAGAGGACCATATGTCCATGGGGTCGTGTTCCACCCAACCGTTTTGGGGGAAATGCTGTGTGAACTCCCGCTGGGAGACGCCCACGATGTTCTGCTCCAGATCGAACAAAATGGCCCGGGAGCTTGTGGTGCCCTGATCCAGGGCCAGAAGATACTTTTTCATGCCGGATGCCCCTTTCATCGATTCTATAGGCATATTGTAGCATACAGGCATGAAAATGTCAAAAATACGGTCAAAAAACAGTGCCGCCCGGTTAGAGAGTGCCGGATAAGGAGGTTTTCTGAGAGAAAGAAGTCAAGATATCGGGTTTGGGCCGCGCTGTTTTCACGGTTGTTCATCAACGCTCGTCGATGGGGATATATTTCTGCTGGGTGGCGGCGGAGCGGTAGGCCGGGCGCATGATGCGGCCGGAGGTAATCAGCTCCTCCAGACGGTGGGCGCACCAGCCGGAGACGCGGGAGACGGCGAAGAGAGGAGTGTACAGGTCCTCGGGGATGCCGAGCATCTTGTAGACGATGCCGGAGTACAGATCCACATTGGCGGGGATGGGCATGGTTTTGCCCTTGCGCTCCATGAGCTTGGGGATGCCCAGGCGCTCCACCCGCTCGGCGATCAGGTATTCGTCGCTGTAGCCCTTTATCTCGGCCATTTCGCCAATCAGCCTCTTAATGGACACGGCGCGGGGGTCGGAGATGGTGTAGACCGCGTGGCCGATGCCGTAGAGCTTGCCGGATCTGTCGTTGGCCTCGCCGTCCAGGATCTTGTCCAGGTACGCCCCGACCTCGTCGTCGTCCCTGGGATCCTTGACGTGGTCGAGGATGTCGGCCACCATGTGCATGACGGCCTCGTTGGCGCCGCCGTGGAGGGGGCCCTTCAGGGAGTTGATGGCCGCGGCAATGGCGCCGTAGGTGTCGGCTCCGGTGCTGGTGACGGCGCGGCAGACGAAGGTGGAGTTGTTGCCGCCGGAATGTTCGGCGTGGAGCATCATCAGGCAGTCCAGAAGCTTCGCCTCCTTGTCCGTGTAGCTCTTGTCCCGGCGGGCAAGTCTCAGAAAGTTCTCGGCCAGCGAAAGCTCGGTTTTGGGGTTGTGTATGTACAGGGAGGCGTTGTCGTAGTGGTGGCGCTTCATGGCGTAGGTCTGGGCCACGATGGTGGGCATGCGGGCGATCAGCTCGATGGACTGCCTGAGGACGTTGACCACGGAGGTGTCGTCGGGGTTGTCGTCGTAGGCGTACATGCTGAGAACGGCCCGGGAGATGGCGTTCATGATGTTGGGGCTGGGGCGCTTCATCAGCTCGTTTTCAAAAAAGCCCTCGGGCAGGGTCTTGGCCGCGGACAGTATCTTCACAAACCGCTCCTCCTGGGCCCTGGTGGGCAGGGAGCCGCAGAGCAGAAGATACGCCACCTCCTCATAGCCGAAGGTGTCCGCCTTGCGATGGGCGTCCACGATCTCCTCCACGTCGTAGCCCCGATAGAAGAGCTTGCCCTCGTGGGGGACGCGCTGGCCGTCCTCGATGTAATAGCCGCGCACGGAGCCTATCTTGCTGACACCCGCCACCACGCCGGAGCCGTCGGCGTTGCGGAGACCCCGCTTGACGGAGTCGTCATAGGCCGAAGCGGGAATGCGGTAAAGGCTTGTCAGATTGTCGGTTATCAGATCCGCGTATTCACGGGATGCCGTCAAATTTGAATTCAATTTGATTCCTTCTTTCATTTTTCGAAGGCATACACCTGAAAATATCCCCCGTATATCGGTTTTATTATAGTCCCGCCATGCCAAAATTGCAAGTTTTATATGTATAAATTCATCTTTCACCAAAAGGGGAGCGGGAAAAACGCGGAACTTTTATGCAAACATCCAAAGCGGAGGTATTGAAACCTCCTTAAAAAGCTGATATACTTTATAAGAATAAACAGATGGGGTGATGAAATGGTCACTTTACATGACGGAGGAACATTTTACGAAGGCGGCGCGCCGGTGTTTGAGAGCGCCGGACGGAGCGCGGAGGACGGACGGAAAAAGACCATTGCCCATGGGATCCTGAGCGCCCACGACAGGGGAAACGATGGGAAGGAGCTGCGGCTTCGGTTCGACAGCCTTATCTCCCACGATATCACCTATGTGGGCATCATCCAGACGGCCAAGGGGAGCGGCCTTGAGCGGTTCCCGGTGCCCTACGTGATGACGAACTGCCACAACTCCCTGTGCGCTGTGGGCGGGACCATCAACGCCGACGATCACGCCTTCGGGCTCAGCGCGGCGCGGAAATACGGCGGCGTCTTTGTGCCGCCCTCCTTCGCCGTTATCCACCAGTATGCCCGGGAGGAGCTGGCCGGGTGCGGCAGGATGGTCCTTGGCTCCGACTCCCACACCCGCTACGGCGCCCTCGGCACCATGGGCGTGGGCGAGGGCGGCCCGGAGATCGTCAAGCAGCTCCTGGAGGCCACCTATGACGTGGCCTATCCCCGCACGGTGCTGGTGTATCTCACCGGCGCGCCCAGACGCGGCGTGGGACCGCAGGACGTGGCCATCGCCCTTTGCGGGGCCACGTATAAAAATAACTTTGTCCTCAACTCCGTGCTGGAGTTCGCGGGGCCGGGCGTCAAAAACCTGCCCATGGATTTCCGCATCGGCATCGACGTGATGACTACGGAGACGGCGTGCCTGTCCTCCGTCTGGCAGACGGACGAGCTGGTGGAGGAGTATTATAAGGTCCATGGCCGGCCCCAGGATTACAGGAGGCTGGAGCCGGGGGAGGGCGCCTGGTACGACGCATGTGTGGAGATCGATCTGTCCACGATCGAGCCCATGATCGCCCTGCCCTTCCACCCCAGCGAGGCGTATACGATAAGGGAGCTGAAAGCCGACCTCACCGACATTCTCCGAGAGACGGAGAAGTCAGCGGAGGGAAAATTCAAGGGAAAGGTGAAGCTGGACCTTTTGAGCAAGGTGCATAACGGACAGCTTCAGGTGGATCAGGGCGTCATCGCCGGCTGCTCCGGCGGCATGTACGACAATATCGCCGAGGCGGCGGCCATTCTGGGATCCGGCGGCATCGGCGCGGGGTATTTCGGACTGACGGTCTACCCGCCCAGCCTGCCCGTGGCTATGGAGCTTATGAACAACGGCGTGACCCAAAAGCTGACGGCTATGGGCGCGGTATTCAAGCCCTGCTTCTGCGGACCCTGCTTCGGCGCGGGGGACGTGCCGGCAAACGGCGGTCTTTCCATTCGCCACTGCACCCGCAACTTCCCCAACCGGGAGGGGTCCAAGCCCGCGGACGGGCAGCTGTCCTGCGTGGCGCTGATGGACGCCCGGTCCATCGCCGCCACCGCCCGCAACGGCGGAGTGCTGACGGGGGCCGACGAGATCGACTACGAGCCCCCAGAGAGCGTGGAACGGAAATACGACCGCTCCGCTTATGACAAGCGTGTGTACAACGGCTTCGGCCATCCCCATCCGGAGGAACAGCTCAGGCTGGGTCCCAACATCACCGAGTGGCCGGCCATCCCGGCGCTGAAGGAGAATATTGTGCTGGAGCTTGCCTCGGTCCTGAGGGACCCGGTGACCACCACCGATGAGCTGATCCCCTCCGGCGACACGTCCAGCTACCGCTCCAACCCGTTGAAGCTGGCCACCTTCACCCTCTCAAGGCGGGATCCCGGCTATGTGGGCAGGGCCAATGAGATCGCCGCACGCGGCAAGGGTGGACCCGACGCCGAACTCAGGAAGGTCTACGAGGCCCTGGGCGTCACCGATGTGGAAAACACCGCCTTCGCATCCGCCATCTTTGCCAACCGCCCCGGCGACGGCTCCGCGAGGGAGCAGGCGGCCTCCTGCCAGCGGGTCCTGGGCGGCGCGGCCAACATCTGTTACGGGTACGCCACAAAGCGCTACCGCTCCAACTGCATCAACTGGGGCATGCTGCCCTTCAATATCGATGAAAGCACCGATTTTCCCTACGAGGTGGGCGATACCGTCTACGTGCCCGGCGTCCGCGAGGCGGTCGAGTCCGGGGCGCGGGAGGTGCCCGCGAGGGTGCTGTCCGGCGGTAAAGTGACGGATATCACGCTGAAGCTCCCGGAGCTGACACAGAAGGAACGTGAAATCATACTGACAGGCTGCCTCATGAATTGGTACGCTTCCCATAAGAAATGACCGAGGTGAATAAAATATGTCTAAAATAAAAATGAATCCCATCGTGGAGATGGACGGGGACGAGATGACCCGGATCATCTGGCAGGAGATTAAGGACGAGCTTCTCCGCCCCTTCGTGGAGCTGAATACGGAATATTACGACCTTGGCCTTCCCAACCGGGACGCCACCCGCGACCAGGTGACCGTGGATTCCGCCGAGGCCGCGAAGAGGCTCCACGTGGCCGTCAAGTGCGCCACCATCACCCCCAACGCCCAGCGGGTGGAGGAGTACAAGCTCCACGAGATGTGGAAAAGCCCCAACGC
>CANQSU010000068.1 GCA_947626585.1 uncultured Oscillospiraceae bacterium | reverse complement strand
GCCCCGGTGGAGTCGCTGTCGCCGGAGTGGTTGACGGCGGCGATCAGGCACTTTTCAAAGTCGTCGCGATACCGAACGGCGCAGTAGACGGCAATGGCAAGGGCCTCGTCCCCCACCCAGCCCTCGCCCAGGGCGCGGATGTTGTCAAGGTCGGTCTCCCCGTTGTGGGCCAGCTCCAGCGCCCGGCGGATCAGGGCATTAAAGTCCCAAAACCAATCCCTTGTGGTGACCTCCTTGGGAAAAATCCGCTGCATGACATTGAGCGCGTTGGTGACGGCGCTCTCGATATCGGCGTCCAGCTCCGCCACCAGCCGCACGATGTGGGCCAGCATGGCGGCGGGGACCCAGCCCATCGCGTTGCCGTGGGTCAGCGCGGCGGCGCGGGCGGCAAGAAGGTCGGACTCCTCGATGGGGTAGCCCGTCCGCTCGCAGAAGTAGAGGCCGACGGGCGCCACGCGCATGACGCCGCCGCAGCCCTTGGAGTCGTTCAGTGGGTTTTCCATGGTCCCGCGGCACCCGGCCCGGATGGCGGACATACAGGTGTTGCCGGGGGCGCGGGGACTGAACATCTCCGGGAGGTTCATGAGCCAGGACTGAAAAGCACCCGGCTCCCCCATCCCCTCCAGGGGGTATCTCTCCGTCTGGGTCCTGTACCAGCCTTGATAGGCGTAGGCTATGTAATCGGAGTAATCACCCATGATGCCACGGGTTTCGAGCCGTGTGATGCCGAGAAGCAGGCCCGTGGCGGTGAACAGCGTCATCTGGGTGTCGTCGGAGATTTGCCCGACGCCGTTTTTCAGGTCGTACGATCGGATGCCGCCCGGCCCGTATTTTTGGAATATGGCGCGGTCGTTCATAAATTCCACAGCATAGCCCAGCGCGTCCCCGGCGGCCCCGCCAATGAGACAGCCCCGGAATTTGTCCCGGTCCCTCATGCGTTTCACCTCTCTAAAGTCATACATAGATAATTTACCGCAATTCCATCAATTTGTCAACAAAGATCCCCCGATTTTTTATATAATTCACTAAATTAAAAAATCTTTAAAAAGGGGGTTGACAAACGGAGACTGCCGTGGTATTCTTTCGGATGGTTAGCGACTGCTAACCATAAAATCAGTCTTTGAGTTAGACATATCTAATTCAAGTTATAAGGAGGTAACTCATGTGGTTCCGTTGACATTGGCGGAGGGCGGCGGGAAAAGCACCGTCGTTAAGATCACCGGCCGGGACGAGGTGCGGCAGCACCTGGCGGAGCTGGGCTTTGTGGTGGGGACGGACGTCGTCGTCACAAACAGGCTCGGCGGGAATATGATCGTGTCCGTGAAGGATTCGCGGGTCGCCATCGACAGAGACATGGCGAGCCGGATCATGGTAGACGTGGGGTAAATTCTGCCCCTCAAAATAAGGAGGTACAACGTATGAAAACATTAAAGGACGCCGCTGTGGGCTCCACGGTCACGGTGGCAAGGCTTCACGGCGAGGGCGCTCTCAAACGGCGCATCATGGACATGGGCGTGACCCGCGGCGTGGAGATCTTCGTGCGCAAGGTGGCTCCCCTTGGAGACCCCATTGAGGTCACGGTGCGGGGCTATGAGCTTTCCATCCGAAAAGGCGACGCCGAAAACATCGAAATCGCGTAATTTTTTTGGTTCAAAAGTTAGCGTAATATAACATTTTTTATCCTAATCTAACATGGATATACAGGAGGAAAAGCCAATGGATATCAAGATCGCTCTTGCCGGGAACCCCAACTCCGGCAAGACCACCATGTTCAACGACCTGACGGGCTCAAACCAGTACGTGGGCAACTGGCCCGGCGTTACGGTCGAGAAGAAGGAGGGCAAGCTGCGAGGCCGCAAGGATGTGACCATTCAGGACCTTCCCGGCATCTATTCCCTGTCCCCTTATACCCTTGAGGAGGTCGTCAGCCGTACATACCTTGTGACCGAGAAGCCCGACGCCATCCTCAACATCGTGGACGGCACCAATATCGAGCGCAACCTGTACCTGACCACTCAGCTTATAGAGCTTGGCATCCCCGTTGTGGTGGCCCTCAACATGGTGGACCTGGTCCGCAAGAACGGCGATACCATCGATATAGAGCGTCTCAGCCGCGCCCTGGGGTGCCAGGTCATCGAGACCTCCGCTTTGAAGGGCGAGGGCTCCAGGGAGGCCGCCGAACTGGCCGTCAAGGCCGCCCAGGCCAAAAAGACCGTGGAGCTTCCCTCCGTCTTTCAGGGCAGCGTGGAACACGCGATCGCCCACATTGAGGAGTCCATCGAGACATACGTGGATCCCCAGTTTGTCCGTTGGTACGCCATCAAGCTCTTTGAGCGGGATGAGAAGATCCGCGAGGAGCTGAAGCTGCCCGACGACCTGGTGAAACACATTGAAGAACATATCACGGATTGCGAAAACGAGCTGGACGACGACGCGGAGAGCATCATCACCAACCAGCGTTACGCTTACATAGCCGGCGTCGTCAGCAAGGCCGTCAAGAAGAAACAGACCGGCACTAAGCTCAGCGTGTCCGACAAGATCGACCGCATCGTCACCAACCGCATTCTGGCGCTCCCCATCTTCGCCGTCATTATCCTCCTCATCTACGCCATCGCCATGGGCCCCTCCCCTCAGGCGCTCATCGACGGCCCCGACGAGAACGGGGAGATAGGCGAGTGGGGCATCGGCATCGGCACCTGGGGTACGGACTTCGCCAACGACATACTCTTCGGCGAGTGGCTCCCCGGCCTTGTGGACAAGGCGCTCTTAAACTCCGAGGGCGAGCCCGTCGTGGCCGACTGGCTCTACAGTCTCATTCAGGACGGTATCGTGGCCGGCGTCGGCTCGGTGCTGGGGTTCGTACCGCAGATGCTCGTTTTGTTCCTTATGCTGTCCATCCTTGAGGACGTGGGCTATATGTCCCGCGTGGCCTTCATCATGGACCGCATCTTCCGCAGATTCGGTCTCTCCGGCAAGTCGTTCATCCCCATGCTGGTGGCCACCGGCTGCGGCGTGCCCGGCCTTATGGCCTCCCGCACCATTGAGCAGGACCGGGATCGCAAGATGACCCTGATGACCACCACCTTCATGCCCTGCGGCGCGAAGCTTCCGATCATCGGTCTTATCGCCGGCGCTCTCTTCGGAGGCTCAGCCTGGATCTCCGCCTCGGCCTATTTCATCGGCATGGGTTCCATCATTGTTTCCGGCATCATCCTTAAAAAGTTTAAGGCCTTCGCCGGAGAACCCGCTCCCTTCGTCATGGAACTGCCTCCCTACCACGTGCCCAGCGTTTCCGGCGTTCTCCGCGCCACTTGGGAACGCGGCTGGTCCTTCATCAAGAGGGCCGGTTCCATCATCGTTATTGCCTCCATCCTCGTGTGGTTCCTCCAGTATTTCGGCGTTGAAAACGGCTCCTTTGGCGCCGTGGAGGATCAGGATAACTCCCTGATGGCCGTCATCGGCGGCGCCCTTTGCTGGATCTTCGCGCCTCTGGGCTTTGGCAACTGGCGCGCCGCCGTGGCCTCCATCTCCGGACTCGTGGCCAAGGAGAACGTGGTCAACACCTTTGGCATCCTCTACCACTTCACCGGCGAGATCAGCGAGAACGGAAACGAGATCTGGAGCAACGTGGCCGCTGACTACACTAAGTTCTCCGCCTTCTCGTTCATGGTGTTCAACCTCCTTTGCGCCCCCTGCTTCGCCGCCATGGGCGCCATCAAGCGCGAGATGAATAACGCCAGGTGGACTCTGGGCGCCATCGGCTATATGTGCCTGTGGGCGTATGTGCTGGCCCTCATCGTCTATCAGATCTCCGCGTTCATCGGCGGCGCCGTCAGCTTCAACTTCTTCACCGTCGTGGCATTTGTCCTTCTGGCCGGTATCCTGTATCTCCTGTTCCGGAAAAACCCCTACGATGCCAACGGCAACCGTTTGAGCGATAAGAGGGTTACCCATGCTTGAGTTCATCTCTGAAAACTTGGCGACGATCGCAGTCGCCGCCATCGTGGCCGCCGTGGTTGTACTCATCATCGTCAAGCTGGTGAAGGACCATAAAAATGGCGTCGGCTCCTGCTCCTGCGGTTCCGCCTGCGCGGGATGCCCCAACGCGGCCATGTGCCACACCCATATGAACGCTCCCAAAGGCCGCCGATAAGCTGTTTTCCCTTTACCTCCATTCTCTCCATTTGTACTCCACATTCTGCTTCTCTCCTTTGCAGGCGGTCTGGCAAAAGGCGCTCGGTTTTCACCGGGCGCCTTTTGGGCAAAATAACAGATGTTTTCAAAACCTCATATCGTTACAAAGATTTTCGCTTTTTTTGGTTTCATCCGGGCTGAATACACCGTATTTTTAAATGGCCGTCCACATACGCGCTATCCCGAGATATCCAAGCCAGCCGCGGATCCGCTTCACCACTAAACCCGGCCCAGCGTAGCATGGGTATGAGGTGATTCATTTGGCGCATACAATACCTTTAGCTGTCGCCTATATCAAAGGCGGAGAGAAGTTTCCGAAGCTTACAGGGACAGTCCGGTTCTTTCCGCGTTGCGGAGGGACGCTTGTCGCCGTGGATATTAAGGGCTTGCCCGTTACGGATACCGGCTTTTTCGCTTTTCATATTCACGAAGGCGGCGATTGCCGGGGCAATGGGTTTCCAAACACGGGTGCCCATTATAATCCGGCAGCCACGGAGCATCCGCGTCACGCCGGTGACCTCCCTCCGCTGCTCAGTGATAACGGAAGGGCGTACTGCCATGTGCTGACAGGTCGGTTTCGGGTGAGCGACATTATAGGTAAAACCGTTGTTATACACGGCGGCCCGGACGATTTCAGGACTCAGCCATCCGGGAACGCGGGAGAGAAAATCGCCTGCGGAGTCATACGCCGAAGTTGACAATACGTAAAATAGAGCATATCAGGACCGGAATGGCTCTTTTTTCACAGCCCCGTACAAGCCTGAAATTTTGTCATGTTCTTTTTGACATGATTACAAAAAACACCCCCAAGCCGCTTGTATTCGCGGCCGGGGGTATTCCGGTATGGGTTAAGTTAATAACATTGCCCTTTCGGGGGCGGGCTCATTTCAGGTACGCTTTGAGCCGCTGGATGTTATCATGCTCACAGGTGATGAGCTTTTGGGCAAGGCCGAGAGTCTCGGGGCTGGCGTTCTGGTGGCCGTTGACCACCTTTGTCATCTGGATGATACCCATGTTGGAGCCCTTGATCATAAGCTCCGCCAGGTGTTCGGTCTCGTCGTTCATCATGGTGTTCATGGTGACGCCCATCTTCATCCCCAGCTTCTTCATCTCGCCCACGGGCTCGGGCTGGCCGCCAAGACCAACGATCCGCGCCGCGGCCTCGCCGCCGATGGAGTCGTACTCCCGCTTTTGCGTCTCAAGATCAGAGATGAAGGACGAGTCGTCCGCGCTGGGCAGAAGGTCGGTGATGGACTGGGAACCGGTCTTCGCGTTGCGATAGACGGAGTTCAAAACAGCGATATCCACATTTTCAGCCATAATTTCCGCTCCTTTCGTTGTATTCGTCGTTAGTTTGTGATAGAATGAACACAAATAATCGGAGCTTGGAGAGGTAAATATGAACTGGCTCGAAATCACCGTGAACACATCCCACGAAAACCTCTACACGTTGACAAACCGCCTGACGGCGCTCGGTATCGACGGGTTTATCACCGAGGACGAGGCGGACGTGAGGGATTTTTTGGAAAACAATCAAAAATACTGGGACTATGTGGACGAGGACTTCATGAAGAGCATGGCCGGCGTGTGCCGGATAAAATTCTACCTGGAGGACTCGTCCTCCGGCAGGGCGGAGCTTGCCCGGATTGAAGCCGCGCTGTCCGGCTTCGAGCTGATTTCCCGGCAGGTGAAGGACGAGGACTGGGAGAACAATTGGAAAGCATATTATGAGCCCATCGAGGTGGGCGATAAACTTATCATCGTCCCCCAGTGGCTCTCCTCTCCGGAAACGGGGCGGGTGGAGCTTCGGCTGGACCCCGGCCTCATCTTCGGCACCGGCGCCCACGCCACCACCCAGCTCTGTCTTGCCGAAATCGAAAAATACGCCCCCGGCCGCAGGGTGCTGGATCTGGGGTGCGGGAGCGGGATACTGGCCATCGCCGCTCTCTTGCTGGGCGCCGAGAAAGCCGTCGGCGTGGATATCGACGAGAAGGCCCCGGCGGTGGTCATGGAAAACGCCGGCTTCAACGGCATAGGCCCGGAAAAGCTCACCGTCTTTGCCGGCGACGTGCTTTCCGACAGGGACCTTTCCCGCCGGCTTTCCGGCGAGAAATTCGGGCTTGTGCTTATGAACATCGTCTCCGACGTGATCATCGCCCTCTCCCCCAAGGTCCCGGAATTTCTGGCGGAGGGCGGTACGTTCGTCTGCTCCGGCATCATCGAAGGCCGCGAGGCCGAAGTGGAAGCCACCCTTGAAAAGGCAGGCCTCACCGTCCGGGAACACCGGTGGAAGGACGGCTGGCACGCGTTCGTGTGTGGGAAATAGCGCTCTGTCATATCGGCGACGGGCCGCCCTTTTTCGGGCGGCCCGTTTTCGTCCCTGACAGGGGAATCAAATCTCCCTGAAGCCCTTGCCAATGATCTGCGAGGAGTTGACCATGGTAATGAAAGCGTTGGCGTCGATGGAGCGGATGAAGTTGCGCAGATACACCGCCTGGCGGCGGGAGAGAACGGTGGTGATCATGACCTCCGCCTTGCCCGAAAAAGCGCCCTCGGCCTTTGTTATGGTGGCCCCACGGCCAAGCTTTGTCAGAATAAACTCCTTGATCTCCTCGGGGTGGGAGGAGATGATGGTGCAGTACTTGCGGGAGTTGATACCGTCGATGACGATGTCCACAAGGAAGGTTTTCATGAGAAGGCCCGTCAGGCTGTAAAGGGCGGTCTTCACGTCGAAAATAAAGAACGTGCAGGCGGTGATGACAAAGTCGGGGACGAGAAGGGCCTTCCCCACCTCCAGGGAGGTATGCTTGGAGAGGATCATGGCGATAATATCCGTGCCGCCGGTGGAGGCGCCGATATTGAACACCATACCGCTCCCCACGGCAGGCAGGATCACGGCCCAGATGACCTCCAGAAGCGCGTCGTCGGTCAGAGGCGCGTCCAGGGGAATGAGGCGCTCAAAGAGGGCCACATACACGGAAAGCGCCACCGAGGCGTAGATGGTACCCCATCCGAAGCCCTTTCCCAGAAAGATGAAGCCGATCAGGATGAGGGCGGCGTTGATGATGAACATGGCCCCCGACACGTTGAGCCCCGGCCACAGCGCGGACATGATGACCGCCACGCCCGAGGTGCCGCCCATGGCGAAGTGATTGGGCGACTTGAAAAGGGAGATGCCCGCCGCCGTGGCAATCAGGCCGACATTCAGCACGATAAACCATTTTGCCCACTGTTTGGGCGTCTTTTTTACCATAAAAAATGCCCCTCTCTCCTGCTTGGTGAGTGAGGCAATTATAATGCTGATTATGGAAAATTGCAAGAAAAATTCAAAATTATGTCGGACGGTATCTGTTTACCCGAACAGGTGCGCGATCACCGCGCAGGCCGCGGCGCCCATTGCCGTTGGCAGGAGCGCGGCCAGGACCGCCCATTTGACGCTTCCCGTCTCCTTTTTGACGGTGAGGAGGGTCGTCGTGCAGGGCCAGTGGAGGATGGTAAACAGGGCGGTGCAAACGGCGGTCACCGTGGTCCACCCGTTGGCCAGAAGCAGCTGCCGCAGGGCGTTCAGGTTTTCGTACCCCTCAAAGGTGCCGGAGGCGGCATATGCCATGATCATGATGGGCACCACCGTCTCGTTTGCCGGAAGCCCCAGGACAAAGGCCGTCAGAATGACTCCATCCATCCCTAAAAACCGCCCAACGGGATCCAGTACCCCGGTGACTGAACTTAAGACCGTGGCGTCCCCCACCCTGACGTTGGCCGCCAGCCAGATGAGAAGCCCCGCCGGGGCGGCCACGGCGGCGGCGCGGCCCAGCACGAACAGTGTGCGGTCGAACAGAGAGCGGACGACGACCTCCCCCACCTTGGGCGCCCGGAAGGGCGGCAGCTCAAGTGTGGGCGACGATGGCTGGCCCTTCAGGATCGTGCGGCTCAGGATCCGGGAGGCCAGTAAGGTGGCCGCCACGCCCGTCACGATAAAGCCGGTGAGGGCCAGCGCGGCGAGGACCGAGCCTCCCGTACCGCCGCCGGTGACGAGGAACATGGTAATGAGGGCGATGAGGATGGGGAACCGGCCGTTGCAGGGCACCAGGGAGTTGGTGACCACGGCGATGAGCCGCTCGCGCTTCGAGTCGATGATCCGGCACCCCACCACGCCTGCGGCGTTGCATCCGAAGCCCATGGCCATGGTGAGGCACTGCTTTCCGCAGGCCCCGGCCTTGCGAAAGCCCGCGTCCAGGTCGAAGGCCACCCGGGGCAGATACCCCAGGTCCTCCAGCAGAGTGAACATGGGGAAAAAGATGGCCATGGGAGGCAGCATCACGCTGACCACGTACCCCAAAACCCGCCAGACACCGAACACAAGCGCCTCGGTGAGCTTTTCCGGCGCTCCCAGGGCGTCAAGCCCCCGGCACATGGCCCGCCCGACACGCTCAAAGAGGGCGTAAAGCAGGTCAGACGGAGCGTTGGCCCCCTTTATGGTGATGAAGAAGATGAGGGCCAGAAGCATTAGCATCACCGGGATCCCCGTGAGGCGGCGGGTCAGAAGCCGGTCGATCCTGAGCTGCCGCTCTCCGTACCCGGCGGGGCCGCTGACGCACTGACGGCAGAGTCTTTCCGAGCAGTCGTATATCCCCGCGATCAGCGTATCCCCCACCGCGCCGGAGCGGATCCCGGCGGCCCGGAGCCGGTCATTTGCCTGTTTCAGCGCCGGTGCGACGGCCGGATGGCCGGCCAGGGAAAACCCCAGAAACTCATCCATCCTGTCCAGCATCCTTTTGTCCCCCTCCAGAAGCCGCAGGGCGGCGAAGCGGGCGTTGAGACGTCCGTCCAGAAGGTTCTCCAACGGCATCTCAAGAATGTTGACGGCGTTTTCTATACTCTCCGAATAGCGGACGGTGTACGCGTATGGGGGCGGCGCGAAGTCCGCGATGGCGCGTTTAAGCTCGGAAAGCCCCTTTTTCCGCCGCGCGGCCATGGGAATGACCGGCACGCCCAGGAGCCCGGAGAGACGCGCCGTGTCCACCGTGATCCCCCGCTTTTTCGCCTCGTCCATCAGATTTACGGCCAGAATGACGTTGGGCGTCACCTCCAGGATCTGCAGAGCCAGGTTGAGATTCCTCTCCAGGGCGCCGGCGTCGCAGACGACCACCACCAGATCCGCGTCCCCGAAGGCTATGTAATCGCGGGCGGCCTCCTCTTCGGCGGAGCCCGCCCGGAGGGAATAGGTACCCGGTATGTCCACCAGGGCGTAGCCCCGCCCATCCAGCTCAAAGCTCCCGGCGGCGGTAAGGACGGTCTTGCCCGACCAGTTGCCGGTGTGCTGATGGAGTCCGGTCAGGCCGTTAAAAACGGTACTCTTGCCCACGTTGGGGTTCCCGGCCAGAGCCGCCGTGCGATATGCGGCGGCGGATTTTATATTTTGAGGATCCGCGGCGTTCCTGCCCACGGATTTCAATGTAAGTCCCATAAATTATCCCCCTTATCCCCTCATGAGGACCACGCCGGCGGCGTCCTCGCGCCGGAGGGCAATGACCGAGCCTCGGACCATGTAGGCCCTGGGGTCCCCCGAGGGCGCTGAAAAGAGACAGGTGACCCTGGCCCCCGGTGTCAGGCCAAGGTCCATGAGCCTCCGCCTGACCTCTCCCGGCAGAAAGACCTCCTCCACCACCCCCGCGCCCCCCTCCGGCAGGAGGAAAAGCGATGAATCCATAATGCGTATGTTCCTTTCCTGTTTTTATGTGTCAGGTCATTCTATGATTGGGCGGGGGATAATGACACCGGGAAAAGAAAACGCCGCCTGTCCGGCGGCGAGGATACAGCTGATAAGAATGCGGGCCCTACAGGGGGCGGGCACGTTGCAGGAGGTCTGCGCGGGAATTTGCCACTTTACCGAAGGTAACGTCGACCGCCAGCTCCAGAAGCTCCCGGGAGATCTCCTCCCCCCGATACCCCAGAGCGGCCAGGTCGGAGCCTTTTATTTCAAGCTCCTTCGGGCGGGTGTACCTGTGTTCCTCCATAAGCCTTTCCCCCAGCCGGTACTCACCCAGGGCGGCACAAGCCGCCAGGACCGGCGACGGGTCGTGGGAAATCAGGGCGCGGAGAAGGCTCGCGTCGTCCGTGCCTTTGGAAAGCTCGTCATAAACCGTCTGGGCCTCACCGGCCAGCCTTACGTCCTTCGCGGGACATCTGAGCGCGCGCAAAAGCGCGCCGGCGTCGTCCGCCCCGCCGGAAGCGCGGACCAGGAGGGCAAAAACAGCCGTTCTCAGTTCCGGCGGCGCGTCCCGCAGAAGCTCCGCGTGAAATTTTTTTCCGCTTTCTTTCATAAACCGCCTTAAAAGGCCATATTCTATCATGAGCGCGGCGCTCTCCGGGCGCGGGGAGCGGAGCGTTTTTTCAAGCTCCGTGAAAACGCGCTCCGCAGACAGCTTCTCCGCCGCGGGAGCCAGCTTTTTTATGGCCGCGAGGGTGTCCGGCTCGATCTCGAAACCGAGCTGAGCGGAAAAACGCACCGCCCTTAGCATCCGAAGGGCATCCTCGGAAAACCGCCGCTCCGGCTCTCCAACACAGCGGATAAGCCCCCGCGCAAGGTCCTCTTTTCCCAAAAACAGGTCAACGATCCTACCGTCCATGTCCATCGCCATGGCGTTGACGGTGAAATCCCGGCGGCTCAGGTCCTCCCGGAGTTCCGCCACGAATTCCACGCTCTCTGGCTTGCGCCCGTTAAGGTACTCCCCATCCCGCCGGAAGGTGGTGACCTCTGCCTGTCCGCCCGGTACAAAGACCGTGACGGTGCCGTATCTGAGGCCGGTGGGCACGGTTTTCTCAAAGAGCGCCATAACCTCTCCGCAGCTTGCGGAGGTAGTCACATCCCAATCGTGGGGCACGCGGTCCAGGAGCGTATCCCGCACGCAGCCGCCCACGGCAAAGGCCTCAAACCCCGCCGCCCCCAGGCGCTCTATGATCTCACGCACATACTCAGGCACGGATTAACACCCCTTTTTCCGTGAAAAGTGAAATAACTGTTGTATTTATCCCTCAATTGTATTATAATTACCTTGTATGTTAATTTCAATCATTTTTGTCAGGTGCGATTATGGACAGAATTTCCGAGCTTGAAAAGCTTATACTTGAGAAACGCCGCTGTCACCTCATCGGGATTGGCGGCGTATCCATGTCTCCTTTGGCAAAGGTACTCTTTGACCGGGGCGTTCCGGTCACCGGCTCCGACATCAACGAGAGCGACACGGTGCGTCAGCTCCGGTCCCAGGGCATAACCGTGTACATCGGCCACAGAAGCGAAAACGCCGCCGGGGCCGCTTTCGTCATACGTACGGCCGCCGCCCACGACAACAACCCCGAAGTGGAGTACGCCAGGGACAACGGCATTCCTGTCTTTGAACGCGCCGAGGCCTGGGGCTGCATCATGCGCCACTACAAGAACGCCCTGTGCATCTCCGGTACTCACGGGAAAACCACCACCACGTCCATGTGTACCCACATCCTCATGGCGGCAAATATGGATCCCACCGTCATGATCGGCGGCACCCTGGCGCTCCTGCATTCCGGCTACCGGGTAGGCAAGGGGGACACCATCGTTCTGGAGTCCTGCGAGTATTACGACTCATTCCTCAGCTTCTTCCCGACCCTGGCGGTTATCCTGGACATCGAGGCCGACCACCTGGACTACTTCAAGGACCTGGAGGACGTTAAGAAGTCTTTCCGCCAGTTTGCCAATCTGGTCCCCAGCGGTACAGGTGCCGTCATTGCCAATCTGGACGACAAGAACACCATGGACGCCATTGACGGCATCCGCCGGCGGGTAGTCACCTTTGGCTTCTCTCCCATGGCGGACATCCGGGCGAAAAATCTCGAGGTCGAAAACGGCGTCAGCCATTTTGACGTGATCTACAAGATGAAGACCTACTGCCACATCGATCTGGCGATCCCCGGCCTTCATAACGTGAAAAACGCTCTTGCCGCCGCTGCCGCGGCCATCGAGCTTGGCATCCCCGGCGAGGCGGTCACCAGAGGGCTGGCCGCTTTCCGGGGCGCGGCCAGGCGCTTTGAGTTCAAGGGCATGATAAACGGCGCCAGGGTCTACGACGATTACGCCCACCACCCAGGCGAGCTTCACGCCCTGCTGGACGCCGTCCACTCCATCACCGACGGCCGGGTAGTGTTGGCCTTCCAGCCCCACACCTACTCCCGTACAAAGGCGCTCTTTGACGACTTCGCCGCAGAGCTTTCAAGGGCCGACAAGGTGTACCTTGCCGAAATCTACGCGGCCCGTGAGCAGAACACCATCGGCATTTCCTCCGCCGATCTGGCGAAGGCCATCCCCCGTGCCGTATTCTGCCCCACCTTTGATGAGCTTACCGAAAACCTGCGTCGTGAGGCCCAGCCCGGCGACGTGATCCTTACCGTGGGCGCGGGGAATATTTACACCATCTGTGATAAGCTTGTGGAGAAGTAAAGCGGTTCCTATAAACGCCGAAAAGGGGCGGACGCGAGTCCTCCCCTTTTTTCATTATTCTCCGTTTTCATGGAGCTTTCTCACGCTAATAACCATGCCGGTGCGGCGCCGGCATGGTTATTATATTAGTATCAGCCCTTTTGCTTCCTTACGAACAAGCGGTTCGGGATCTCCAGCATCAGTACAATGCCGAGGACGATGGCCACGGCCACCCGGATGGCGGTAAAGCCCCGGGTCAGGGCCTCGGAGGTGTTGTTCATGATGAGGTAATAGGCGGTCCAGTAGACCCCCGCGCCGGGGACCAGAGGGATGATGCCGGAAATGAGGAACACCGTCACCGGGCACCTTTGCCACACGGCCGAGACACGGGAAGAGAGCGTCACAACCATGGTCGCCAGGAACGTGGCCTCGGTCTGGGAAAGACCCAGCTTCATCAGCAGCTCCACCAGGAAGAACCCCATTCCCCCAATGAGGGCGCAGAGGGGATAATATTTTGGCGGAACATCAAAAATGAGGGCAAAGGCCACGGTGCCCACCGCGGCGGCCAGAAAGTGTACGAAAAGGATCACAGCATCACACCTCCCGAAATATGGCGGTACACGGTAAACACCACGCCCACACCCACGGCGATGCACAAAAAGACCAGAAGCGCATCCAGAAGCCGCACCGCACCGGAAATGTAGTCTCCGTCCGCGATGTCCCTGATGCCGTTGGTAAAGGGGACGCCGGGGACCAGCGGGATGATGGAGCCGATGATCATGTGGCTCAGGTCCTTGCCGAAACCGATGCTGTAGCAGAAAAGGCATATGACCGTCACCAGCGCGCCGCCGATGAGATTTCCGGATATCTTGGACATATGCGGCGCGGAAACGTACAGTACGAACACATAGAGGATGAGCCCGGCCAGAAATGACGCCAGGCAGTCAATGGGCCCGCCGCCGAACATACAGCAGAAAGCCGCGGAGCCGGCGCCGGAGGAGAGGATCTGGAGCCACCGGGGCGGCTCGGGGATGCTCCTTATGCGCTCAAGCTCCTGTCTCACCTCGGGCAGGGTGTATTCTCCCCGTTCGATCTCACGGGACAGCTGGTTGATGGCCACCACCTTGGAAAGCCGCGCGCCCTGAACGCGGCTCTGCCTGACCTTGGCAAAATGGCCCTTTTCCGTGGTACCGGTGGCGAAAAGGCCGTTCGCCAGTACAAAAAACTCCTCGTGGCTCTCGTCCACACCGAAGTAGCGGGATATCCGCCGCATGGTCTCCTCCACTCTGAATATCTCGGCGCCGGACTCCAACAGGATGTGTCCCGCCTCCACGGCGGTCTCCAGCACCTCGTCCATGGAGTAACGCATATCTTCCGCCCCCTATCGACCAGGTATCCAAATCATAGCACAGGAGCGGCGGAAATTCAACCGAAAAAAGGAGCGCCCGCGGGGAGCATCCAATAAAACAAGTTCAGATTGTTTTCGGAGTGCGGCATGATTTCGGTCATGCCGCAGTTCCGTTTATGAGGTCGTTCAAAAGTGAGGCCGGGAGTATCCCGATGTAGTTGTAGCTGATGTCCACATCCTGCAACCGATGTCCGCTGGACTTGTCCGGCGCGTGGACGTAGACCGCCTTAACCAGATCATTCAGAATTGCAGGCGTCAGCTCCGTCAGGCAAAGGTACTTCTTCACCGTGCGGATGAAATGATCCACATTGTCCGCCTGATCCTCCTGCTCGGAAATCTCCTTGGTCAGAACAGCAATTCTTTCCCGCAGCTCCGTTTG
>CANQSU010000067.1 GCA_947626585.1 uncultured Oscillospiraceae bacterium | reverse complement strand
CACGATCTGGGTAAGGAGTGGGAGTTTGAATACTCCGAGCTGGGCCTTGTCACCGAGTATTCCACGCCGGGACAGCTTTTGGGCCACCTGGTCATGGGCGCCCAGGAGGTGGCCGACGCGGCCCGGGGACTGGGCATCCCGGAGGAGAAGGGGATGCTCTTACAGCACATGCTCCTCTCCCATCACGGCGAGCCGGAGTTCGGCGCGGCGGTGCGCCCCATGTGCGCCGAGGCCGAGCTTCTGAGCCTCATCGATAAGATCGACAGCCGCATGGAGATCTACCGCGAGAACCTGGAAAACGTCTCGGCGGGTGATTTCTCCGGGAGGATTTTCGCTCTGGAGAAGAGGATCTACAAGCATCAATGACCGCCTGAATTCCCGGCGGAAGGATAGCCGCGGGACGGTATCGGCGCTTTTGATCGGACTATTCCGATCCTCGATCGGTTTTTTCAGGAGACTGTTCTTTATGCAGGTAATCAACTTTTTTGAAAGCGACAGACAGGAACACTGGCTTGAAGAGATAGCGAGGAGTGATTGGGGCGCGGGCGCTTTCCTGCGTGAGCTGCTCGGCGGGGGAACTTTTTTTGACGCCGTTGGAGAGGGCTCCAGGGTACTGCTGCTGACGGATGGGGATGAGTTGATCTCCTTTTGTACCTACGCGCAAAAGGACGATATTCAGCCCACGGAGCTGACGCCGTGGATGGGCTTTGTCTATACGTTTCCAAAGCACCGGGGACATCGCTATGTGGGATTGCTTATTGAGGAAATCGAACGGCTTGCCAGACAGGAGCGTGTCACGGAAGTGTATATTTCAACGAATCACATTGGCTTATATGAGAAATACGGTTGTGAGTACAGAACACAGCTGAAGGATATGGACGGAGAGCCCTCGAGAGTTTATGTGAAAAGGATCGAATGATAAGCTCCCGCTCGGCAGAACGTCAAGCAAGGACAGCCCATCGCGGATCCGGTGGGCCGCAGCCGACCGTCAGCGGAAAAGAGCCGCTGTATGGAGAGATACGAAGAGGGGAGCGGGGAATGGACAAAGAGGAGCGGAAAAACACCGCGCTTTTTGAGACGATGCCGGTGCCGCAGGCCGTGCGGACCATGGCGGTGCCCACGGTGATCAGCCAGCTCATCGTGCTGATCTACAATATTGCGGACACGTTTTTCATCGGCCGGACGGGGAATGCCGCCATGGTGGGCGGCGCTTCGCTGATTTTGCCGGTGTTCAACATCTCCCTCTCCATCTCCGGCCTTGCCGGCATCGGCGGCGGGGCGCTGGTGTCCCGGCTTTTAGGGCGGAAGCGGACGGAGGAGGCAAGGCGGGTCTACAGCCTGAGCATCTACATAAGCGTGCTTGTCTCGGCGCTTTTCGCCCTGGGGGTGCTTTTCTTCAACGGGCCGCTGATGCGGGCGCTGGGCGCGGACGAGGAGAATTTTCAGTACGCGTCCTCCTACGCCTTTTTCGTCATCACCCTGGGCGGCGTGCCAACGGTCCTTTCCAACACCCTGGCGGCCCTTTTGCGGAGCGTGGGCGAGTCCAGAAAGGCCGGGATCGGCATCACCATGGGCGGGCTTATCAATATCGCCCTAGACCCCCTGTTCATGTTCGTCCTCATGCCCGAGGGCCGTGAGATCGTGGGAGCGGGGGCGGCCACCTGCCTCTCCAATTGCATCGCCTGCGCGTATTTCATCATTACGATCGCCCTTATGCGGGACAATCCCGTGGTGCGGCTGTGTTCGCCCCGGGATCTGCCCCAAAAGGAGAACATCGCCGGCATCTTCACCGTGGGCCTGCCCTCGGCCATATCCACGCTTCTCTTTGACCTGGACTACGTGGTCATCGACCGGCTCATGAGCGGCTACTCCGGCGACGCCCTGGCGGCGGTGGGGATCGTGCTGAAGGCCGAGCGCCTGCCGCTGAACGTGGGCGTCGGCATATGCCAGGGCATGATGCCTATCATCGCCTACAACTACTCGGCGAGGAATTTCAAACGGATGCGTGAGACCAAGCGGTATTCCATGCTCCTGGGCCTCGTGTGCGCCGCGGTCAGCATAGCGTTCTACGAGCTTTTCGCCGGCCAGATCATGAAATTTTTCATAAACGACTCGCCCGACGTTGTGAAGCTGGGCACCGGCTTCCTGCGCGCCCGGGTCCTGGCCACGCCCCTGATGTTCCTGAGCTTCTTCCACGTCTACCTGTTCAACGGCTTTGGCAAGGGCCGCTATGCGCTGTTTCTGGGCGTGACCCGTTGGCTTGTGTTCAACATCCCCATGCTTTATCTCCTCAACCGCCTCGTCGGCATCCAGGGCATCGTCTGGAGCCAGTTGTGCGCCGACGTGCTGACCGTTATCCTCTCGGTGGCCGTGTACCGGTGGTATGAAAAGAGAAATATTGATAATCAGATCCAATGAAAAAGAGCCTGACGCGGGAGTACCCTTGCGTCAGGCTCTTTTTGTCACTGCTTGTTGCTTGATTGTTTCATTGCGTCGTCAAGCATATTTCCCACGTTCATGGGGGGCAGAACGACAGGCTCTACGTTTGGTTGCGCGGTCAGGAGAGTGATCTCGCTTCTCAGATAGGGGAAAAGGATCGCCAGGGTGTTCTTTCGCATGAGCGTATCGCGTCTGTCCGCGTCCTCGGGGAGGGAAAAGTACCCCGAGAGACGAACATGCAGTGTGTACTCCTCCTCTTTTTTGCCGGTAACCTCGATGCGCGCGATAAAATCCTCGCCCTCGGGCTCCGAAAAGGAAAAACCAAACTCCAATTCCAGCCTTTTATCGTTCTGAAATCCACTACGGGTAAAGGATATCTCGTCAAACACCATGGAGTGAAGCTTCAATACGCTTGTGTTGTCCAGATCCATAAAGCACCTCGCTTCCTTCAGGCCGCGTTATCGGCGAAGTCATATCTATAAGTATCGTCAAAACGTGGTTTTGTATCGAAAAAACCGGCGCCGAAATCCCAGGAGAGAGAATAATTCGTCCAATCACTGACGGCTGACATATATCTTTTCTTTCTCCCCAGGAGACCGGCCACATCGATGTCGGGGATCTCAAACTCCATCTCGTCTGTGTCTGCTGTACTTCCGAACATCTCAGTGAGTCTGGCAAAATATTCGTCCCTTTCACGAAGCTCCTCCCTGTCGGGATGTAACGCTCTTTCAAAAAACTCCTGTGCGTGTTCATGCTGTAAAAGAAGTATTGCCATATTTTACACCTCCTATGAGAGCTGATCCGTATATTGATCCACCGGAGTGTGGTCCAGTAAATCCAACCGCATATGCTTTGTGTTCGGATGCAGGTCATCCTTCACAAAATCAATGGGACGGAAACCCCTGTTATTATACCACTTTTCCAGGTGGTTAAACGCATTGAGAACAATAAATCGAACGGGCAGGTCCGAGACGATCGATTTGATTCGACTAATAAAATAATCCAGGGCCACAGTTCCGATCCCTCTGTGCTGAATGCGTTTGTCAACGGCGATATATACAATTTCCACAACGGGGTAGGCGTGATCATTGGAATAATATTCGTCGTTCTCGTCCTTGATAACGGAAAACCTGAACATACAGCTGCCAACGATCATCCCATCGACCAGTATATTGTACGCCCTCCCCTGTCTCATCATAGTCGTAAAAAACGCGCTTGCTATCAATTCGTCGACGCTGGATACGCCGCAGGAAAAGTCTGCCGGAAAATCTGGGCTGTTCATCGTTTGTAATTTTAAACTTGACATAGGCTGAATCACCAACCGGCCTCAGGGATATATTGATGCTATTTTACATTGTTTTTTAAGGAAAATCAATAGCAATATTGCGATTTCTCACCAGATAAATTCAAAAAACCGCGTTTTCATACGGGTATTCAACCGGAAAGAGACACCGGGCGGCGCGAAAAAGGCCGTCGGGAACGCCGTTAGTATCACGCCCCCTCCCCCGCCGGCTTTGGCGCGGCGGTGGACACGTGGGCGTACATCTTTTTTCGGGAGAGGAAGCAGGCCGTGCCGATGACGGCGGCGGTGATGGAGAGGCTGACGGGGTAGACCATCATCAGAGTCCCAAAGGTGGGATCGGCCGGAAAGACCACGAACACCCAGAAGAAGCGGCTGCCGCAGACAAAGACCAGGGAGCAGAGGGCCGGCACCAGGCTGTAGCCGTAGCCGCGCATGTAGCCGGATACCACCTCCACGATCAGGGAGAAGGCGTGGCCCACGAACATATAGCGGATGCGGATAAGGCCGTTTTCGATGACGGCCGGGTCGGAGTTGAAGATCCTGAGAAGCGGCGTGGCGAAGGTCAGCAGCAGCGCCACGGCGGCGCCGAAGAAGGCGTAGCCCACCAGAAAGGTCACCCGGAGCGACCGGCGGCACCTGTTCAGATTGCCCGCGCCGCAGTTCTGGCCCACGAAGGTGGTGACGGCCTGACCGAAGGAGCTTAAGACCGAGTAGGTGAAGCTCTCCACATAGTTTGCCGCCGAGGAGCCGGCCATGACCACGGTGCCCAGGGAGTTGAGGGCTCGCTGGATGGTGATATTGGCGATGGAGAACACCATGCTCTGTACGCCGGCCGGCAGGCCCACCTGGAGGATGCGCCTGAGGGTGAACCAGTCCATCGTCATGTAACGAAGCTCCACCTTCACCTCGCCGCGGCCCCTGAAGAGGATCCAGAGAAGCACCGCGGAGCTTACAAGGTTGGAGACCACCGTCGCGATGGCCACGCCGTCCACCGTCATGTGGAGGCCCGCCACAAGCGCGATATTCAGGATGACGTTCACGACGCCGGAGATGAACAGCACGATAAGCGGCGTCCTCGTGTCGCCCTGGGCCCGAAAAACGGCGGAGAGGAAGTTGTAGAGCAGGATCACCGGCATGCCCAGAAGATAGATGCGCAGGTAAAGCACCGCCATCTCGTGGACATCGTCGGGCACATCCATCATGTTCACCACAGGGGAGGAGATGAACCAGCCCAGGACCGCGAGGCCGATGCCGCCGGTAATGCCCAGTATGATGGAGGTGTGGACCGCCTTCCTGATGCCGTCGCGGTTGCCCGCGCCTATGTACTGGCTCACCAGCACGTTGGTGCCCAACGAAAGGCCTATAAAGAGGTTGACCAGCAGCCCGATGATGGGGCCGTTGCTGCCCACCGCCGCTTGGGCGGCGTTCCCCACGAAGCGGCCCACCACCGCCACGTCCGCGGCGTTGAATATCTGCTGCAATATACTGGTGGCCGCCAGAGGCAGGGCAAAGAGGAGGATCTTATCCCAGATCGTGCCCGAGAGCATGCCGGATTTGCGTTCTTCCGCTGTCTTCATTGACAAAAATCTCCGTCTCTCAAAAATAGTTTATTCACTTGACCTTAAGGATCGGAAGCGCCGTTACGTCGTCCGGGATCTCCGCCAGGTACATCTGGCAGTAGCCGGTGACGTTGGAGTTGTAGAGGATCCTCTTTCCGTCGGCGCAGAACCTGGGGTGCGGGTGGTGGGAGCCGTAAAAGAAGCTGCCGTCGTGCATGCACAGCACCCGCGCCGGGTCAAAGTCCGTACCGTTGAACCTGTAGAGCTTGACGCAGCTTCCGGAATCCGAGGCGATCAGCTCAAAGTCGTTGGAATGGATGTGGTCGGGGGAGGGGAAGGGCACGCACTCGGCCTCCCGCTCGCCGGTGCCGTCGAAATTGACGACGCCAAACCACGATCTTCCCTCGTCGCGGTGATGGACCTGGTAGCCGATATGCTCGCCGTCCAGGTGCCAGTATTCGTGGCCCACCATTTCATTGGGGACCCGGCGCTCCCGGACCTTCCGGGGCTTGCAGTCAGAAAGGCTCATGACCCAGATCCGGTGGTCCACCAGCTGCCAGGGGCCCTCGTGGCAGAAGCTTATGAGTTCGGCCCGCGTGGGGGAGGGGTTGACGTGCCCCACCCAGTTTTTCTCCCGCCAGATCTCCTCGCCGCCGCCCCTTTCGGTGTCTACGCGGATGATCCTGGTGTCCGGGTGGGCGTTGAAGATCTCCTCCATGCCTATGTAGCTTGCCGACAGATCGGCGTAGATCCGCTTGGACAGATCCTCGCCCACGGTGCCGTAGACGTACCTCCCGTCCGCGCCCACAAGCCCGCCGTGGAGGTTGAAGCCCTCGGGGCAGGTGTAGAGGTGACGGGTCTCCAACGTCTCAAGGTCCAGAGCATAGAGCTTGTTCTCCAGCGTGTAGTAGACCTCGGGCCTGGTGGGATTTACGTCGTTGGCAAAACCGGGGACGGACCTTGCCCGGGCGGGAAAGTCCGTAAGACGGCTTATTTCGCCGCTCTCGATCTCGATGGAAAAGAGGTTGGAGGCGTTGTCCCGGTCGCCCCGGAACAGGAGCCGGCGGCCCGAATCCCACCAGCCGTTGTTGGTGAAGTAGGCGTGGCAGCTGTGGCCCAGATAGCTTGTCAGCTGTGTGACCCTCGCGCCGGACACCCGGTCGGTCCTCTCGATCTTCTCGGAGGGCCAGGTCTTGTAGGACTTCATGATACGCATTGCTCCTTTCATACTGATCGCCATTCAAAAGCTTTAACCGAGGGGCGAGGATATTTTGCGAGGAAGGCGGCGCGGGGAATACCTTCGTATTTTCAAGCCGCCTGACAAAGCATGGCGCGAATGAATGATTTTTAAATATTAGTATCAGTTGGTGATCAGTATCAATCATGCCTCGTGTCGTCCGTCCAGCACTCGCAGAAGCGGGCGGAGAAGGAGGGCTCGTCGCCGGCCTTCAAAAGATGGGACACGTCCCCGTAGCGCCAGATCCGGAAGGAGGCGGCGCCGCGCCGCCGCTCCTCGGTGAGGACGGTGGTGACGGAGGAGGGCGCGGCGCACAGCCCGTGCCAGAGGACCATGGGGGAAACACCGATGAGGCGGCTCAGCAGCACGCACCCCACACCGTAGTGACAGAAGAGGGCCACCGTGTCGTGGTTGGGTCTTTCGGCCCGGTAAAGCCCGCCCTCCCGCGCGTACCCGTGGCGGGCGAGGAGCTTGTCGAATTCACCGGTCACCCGGTCGTACTCCGCCCTCACGTTTCCCTCCGCCATAACGGGATGCTCGAACCAGCGGTCCCTGTCAAAAAGGATCGGCTCGTTCCTCCAGTCCTCCGGCAGCCAGTCCCAGCAGATGTGCTTTTGGGAGGCGTCGTCCGGACGCCATATGGGCGCGGTAAACTCCCGGAGCCAGTCGCAGACCACGGCCTCGCGCCCAAACTCCCTCAGCGTCGGCCGGGCTGTGTCCCGCGCCCTGCCCATGGGGGAGACATAGAAATGATCGATCCTCTCGTTTTTCAGCGTCTCCGCCAGCCTCTCCGCCTCCCGCCAGCCGGTGGGTGTCAGGGAGTCGTTCTCATAGTCGGGATCGGCGTGGCGGATCAAAAGAAGTCTCATAGTTATACTCCCGATTTATTTTCCGTGATGATCGTATGATATTTTACTATGTTCACAGAAAAATTTCCTCTGATTTTTTGACGAAAATCAGAGGAAATTCCCGATTATTTGGGGAATATTGATGATTTGACCGCGGACACCGGAGGGATTCGCCGGGGATCTATGTCCGCCTTCGCGGTATTATACCATACAACGCGCTTTTCTTAATGAAAATTGTGCATTCCTCCATAAATCAACAAAAATCTTTAGGGCCCTTGACATTGGACGCGCCCAAGGCTATAATCTTGAGGAACCTAACGAATTTCAAGGAAGTGGAAAAATGGACGAGGAAATGAAGGCACCGGAGGAGGGCGGCGAGTCGCTGCACGCGCTCTTCCTGCAATGCTCCAACATCATCTCCCGGCGTATCGGCGGTAACGCCAGCCGGCGGCGGATCATTGCCCTTCTTGACGAGCGCGGGGAGCTTACCCAGCGTCAGCTCCGGGAGCTTCTGGGCATCCAGGCCGGGAGCCTCAGCGAGCTGGTGAGCCGGATGGAGAAGTTCGGCGTCATCACCCGCGCGCCCGACGAGAAGGACCGGCGGCGGATCGTACTGCGCCTCACGGACCTGGGCCGGGAGCGGGCCAGGGAGCCGCGGCCCATCGGGGACGACCGGCTTTTCGCGGCGCTCACCGCCGATGAGCGGGCGCAGATGCGCCGGATGCTCCAAAAGATCGTGGACGCGCACAATAAATGGAAGAAGGAGGTGGACGGGAAATGAAGCTCATATTCAGATATCTGGGGAAGTACAAAAAATTCGTGTTCATCGCCATGGCCATGAAGCTGGCGGGCACGGTGGTGGAGCTTTTGCTGCCCACCATCTTTGAGCATATCATCGATGAGGTCGTGCCGGAGGGCAAGCTCCTCCCGGTCCTCCTCTGGGGTCTGGGCATGTTCGCCACGGCCATTCTCTGCCGGGAGCTGAACGCCGGGGCCAACAGGCGGGCCATCAACAACGCCCATAACGTGAGCTACGATGTGCGCCAGGACCTTTTCAGAAAGACCGTGAACCTGTCCGGGGCGCAGTTTGACGCTTTCGGGCTTCCCAGCATCATCTCCCGCATGACCTCGGACTCCTACAACGTCCAATCCGCGGCCCAGCAGCTGCAGATGATGTGCGTGCGCGCGCCCATGATGCTCCTGGGCGGCATCCTGGTGTCCATGTGGATGGACGCCAGTCTGGCGATGATCATGGTCGTCATGCTCCCCCTGCTCATCGCCATCATCCTGGGCGTCTCCGCCAAGGGCCTGCCATTATACGCCAGGGTCCAGCAGAAGCTGGACGTGGTGGTGCGGGTCATGCGGGAGAACATCACCGGCATCCGCGTGGTGAAGGCCCTCAGCAAGGCCGACTACGAGAAGCGCCGCTTCGCCAGGGTCAACGAGGACATGACCCGCAGCGACATCACCGCCACCACCGTTATGGCCATCCCAGGCCCCTTTATGCAGATGTGTCTGAACACCGGTCTCGCGCTGGTGGTCGTCATTGGCGCGGGCCGTGTCAACCGGGGCGAGATGGACCCCGGCGTCATTCTGGCCTTTCTTACATATTTCAACATGGTCACCATGGGCGTCATGGGGCTGAGCCGCATCTTCATGACCATGTCCCGGGCCAGCGCCAGCGCCAACCGCATCGCCTCGGTCATTGACGCGGATACCGATCTGAAGGTTTTGACGGAGGACGAGGCGAAAAAGCCCGCCGGAGAGGGCTTTATCCGCTTTGAGAACGTGGATTTCAGCTACGGCGAGGACTCGGCGGACAAGTCCGGCTTCGCGGGCGAGTCGAGGGAGAAGGCCCTGTCGGGCATCTCCTTCACCGTCAAAAAGGGTGAGAGCCTGGGCATCATCGGCCCCACCGGCTGTGGAAAGACCACCATCATCAACCTGCTGATGCGCTTTTACGACGCCTCCTCCGGCGGTGTATTTATAGACGGCCGGGATGTGCGCACCTATGAGAAGGACGAGCTTCGCCGCCGCTTCGGCACCGTGTTCCAGAACGACGTGGTGTTCCAGGACACCCTTCGTGAGAACATACGCTTTGGCCGGGAGGTCTCGGAGAACGGCATCCTGGAGGCCGTGCGGGACGCCCAGGCCGCCGAGTTCATCGCGGGCCTGCCCGACGGGCTGGACCACGAGGCCGCCATCAAGGGCGCCAACCTGTCCGGCGGGCAGAAGCAGAGGATCTTCGTCTCCCGCGCCCTGGCCGCGAGGCCGGAGATCCTGGTGCTGGACGACTCCTCCTCGGCGCTGGATTACAAGACCGACGCCGCCATGCGGCGGGCCATCACGGAAAACCACGGCGACAGCACCACCGTCATGATCGCCCAGCGCGTCAGCAGCGTCATGAACATGACGAAGATCCTGGTGCTGGATAACGGCAAATGCATCGGTTACGGCACTCATGAGGAATTGATGAAAACCTGCAAGCCCTATCAGGACACCTTCAAGGTCCAGATGGGCGAGATCGCGTAAAGGAGGCGGGGAGATCATGCCCGGAGCGGGAGACAGGGGCGGCGTCAAGCGCAAGCCGAAAAACGCCAGGCGCACGCTTCTCAGGATCATAAAATATATGGCTGTTTACAAATGGGCCGTGGTGGCCCTTGTGGCTTTCGCCTTTTTGAGCAACGTGGGCAACCTGATGGGCCCGCGTCTTGCCGGCAAGGCCATCGGCGTGGTGGAGGAGGGCTTCAAGCGGGGCCCGGGGCAGATCGACATGGCCCTGGTCACACACTATGCCGTCCTGATGCTGGTATTCTATGTGGGAAGCACGCTCCTCAGCTTCCTCGTGAGCATCGGTATGGCCAGAGTTGGCCGCCGCATCGCCAACCACATGCGCCGCGACGTGTTCCACAAGATCATGGCCATGCCCGTGAGCTACTTTGACCGCAATCAGGCCGGCGACATCATCAGCCGCGTCAGCTACGACGTGGACGTGGTGACCATGAGCCTGTCCTCCGACGTGGTGCAGATCATCACCAGCTTCGTCACCGTCGTCGGAAGCTTCATCATGATGGTGATCATCTCGCCGCCGCTGGTGCTGTGCATGATCTTCACCATCCCGGTGTCCGTCTGGTACACCCGCCACATGTCCAAAAAGACGCGGCCCCTCTATTCCAGGCGCAGCGCCGCCTACGGCGACATGAACGGCTTTGCCGAGGAGATGTTCTCCGGACAAAAGACGATCCTCGCCTACGCCAACGAGGACAGGGTGACGGAGAACTTCTCCGGGATCAACATGGCCGCCGCCGAGGCGTACAACGCTTCCGACGGCCTGGGCACCACCATGGGGCCCACCATCGGCATGATCAACAACTTCGGCCTCTCCGCCATCGGCATGGGCGGCGCGGTGCTGTACCTTCTGAATATCGTGGGCCTTGAGCAGATCTCCAGCTTCGTCCTCTACTCCCGCAAGTTTTCGGGACCCATCAACGAGATCTCCAACATCATCAACGAGATCTACTCCGCCCTGGCCGCCGCCGAGCGCGTCTTTGAATTCCTGGACGAGCCGGAGGAGCCGAAGGACGCCCCGGACGCCGGCGTGCTGGAAAACTGCGGGGGCCAGGTCCGCGTGGACGACGTGAGCTTCGGCTACACCGAGAACAAGCTCATCCTCAAGAACGTGTCCCTGGAGGCAAAGCCCGGCCAGACCATCGCCATCGTCGGCCCCACGGGAGCGGGCAAGACCACCATCATCAACCTGCTGATGCGGTTTTACGACGTGAACAGCGGCAGCATCTACGTGGACGGAACGGAATCCAGGCGGTACACCCTGGACTCCCTGCGGCGAAGCTACGCCATGGTGCTTCAGGACACCTGGGTGTTCAACGGCACCATCTTTGACAACATCGCCTACGGCAAGGAAAACGCCACCGAGGAGGAGGTCGTGGCGGCGGCCAAAGCCGCCATGATCCACGGCTACATCATGCGCCTGCCCCAGGGCTACAACACCGTGGTCAGCGAGGACGGCGGCAACATCTCCAAGGGCCAGAAGCAGCTGCTCACCATCGCCCGGGCCATGCTGTACAACACCAGTATGCTGATCCTGGACGAGGCCACCTCCAACGTGGACACCACCACCGAGCGCCAGGTCCAGAAGGCCATCCGGGGATTGATGCGCGGAAAGACCAGCTTCGTCATTGCCCACCGGCTCAGCACCGTTCAGAACGCCGACCGGATCCTGGTCGTCGACCACGGCGAGGTGGTGGAGCAGGGCACCCACGACGAGCTGATGGCCGCGCGGGGCTTCTACTACAGGCTTTACGCCAGCCAATACGAATGACCGCCCAAATCCCCGCGCCGCGCTATCCGGATCCCCCAGCGGGGGCCGCCTTGCCCGGCGGCCCCTTTTCCGCCCGCCGCATGGATACGCTCAAAGTTTTTTCCCAAAACCTTCGGAATACCGTTGCGCTTGCCGAAAAGAAGTGTTAATATAATAACACGCTGAAAAAACGCGCACAGCGCACAGGAGGTACTTATGAATATCACAAAGGATATAAAATACGTGGGCGTCAACGACCACAAGGTGGACCTGTTCGAGGGGCAGTACGTCGTCCCCAACGGTATGGCCTACAACTCCTACGTGATCCTGGACGACAAGGTGGCCGTCATGGACACGGTGGACCGTAGCTTCACCCACGAGTGGCTGGACAATCTGCACGAGGCCCTGGGCGGCAGAAAGCCCGACTACCTCGTCGTCCAGCACATGGAGCCGGACCACTCGGCCAACATCATGAATTTCGTCAACGCCTACCCCGAGGCGGCGGTGGTGTCCTCCCAGAAGGCCTTCACCATGATGAAAAACTTCTTCGGCACGGACTTTGAGGACCGCCGGATCGTGGTGGGGGAGGGGGATACCCTGGAGCTGGGCCGCCATACCCTGACCTTTGTCACCGCCCCCATGGTCCACTGGCCCGAGGTCATTGTCACCTACGACAGCGCCGACAAGGTCCTCTTCTCCGCCGACGGGTTCGGCAAGTTCGGCGCCCTGGACGTGGAGGAGGACTGGGCCTGTGAGGCGAGAAGATATTACATCGGCATCGTGGGTAAGTACGGCGCCCAGGTCCAGGCGCTCCTCAAGAAGGCCGCCGGCCTGGATATTCAGATCATCTGCCCCCTCCACGGCCCCGTCCTCACGGAGAATCTGGGCTATTACCTGAACCTCTACAACATCTGGTCCGGCTACGCCGTGGAGAGCGAGGGCATCGTCGTCGCCTACACCTCCGTCTACGGCCACACTAAAAAGGCCGTGGAGCTGCTGGCCGAGAAGCTGAAGGCCCGCGGCTGCCCCAAGGTGGTGGTCCATGACCTGGCCCGCACAGACATGGCCGAGGCCGTGGAGGACGCCTTCCGGTACGGCAAGCTGGTGCTGGCCACCACGACGTATAACGCGGAGATCTTCCCCTTCATGCGGGAGTTCATCAACCACCTGACGGAGCGGGGCTATAAAAACCGCACCGTGGGCCTCGTCGAAAACGGCTCCTGGGCGCCTCAGGCCGCCAAGGTCATGAAGAATATGCTGGCCCCCTGCGGGAACATCACCTGGACGGACAACACGGTCCGCATCCTGTCCGCCCTCAACGACGAAAGCTCGGCCCAGCTGGACGCCCTGGCGGAGGAGCTGACGCGCGACTACGTGGCCCAAAACGGCGAGACAGCCAACAAGAACGACATGACCGCCCTGTTCAACATCGGCTACGGCCTCTATGTGGTCACCTCCAACGACGGGAAGCGCGATAACGGCCTCATCGTCAACACCGTGACCCAGGTCACCAACACCCCCAACCGGGTGGCCGTGTGCATCAACAAGGACAACTACTCCCACCACATCATCAAGCAGACCGGCAAGATGAACGTCAACTGCCTCTCCGTGGAGGCCCCCTTCTCCGTCTTTGAGTCCTTCGGCTTCCGGAGCGGCCGGAATGTGGACAAATTCGAGGGGCGCGAGGTGCTGAGGAGCGATAACGGCCTTGTGTTCCTGCCCAAGCATATCAACTCCTTCCTGTCCCTCAAGGTGGACCAGTACATCGACATGGACACTCACGGCATGTTCATCTGCTCGGTCACCGAGGCCCGGGTCATCTCGGACAGGGAGACCATGACCTACACCTACTACCAGCAGAACGTCAAGCCCAAGCCCAGGACCGAGGGGAAGAAGGGCTGGGTCTGCAAGATCTGCGGCTACGTCTACGAGGGCGAGGAGCTTCCCGAGGACTTTGTCTGCCCCCTGTGCAAGCACGGCGCGGCGGATTTTGAGCCGATACAGTAAGTCAATTCATTCTGAAAGGAGATACGAAATAATGAAATACGTCTGCGACATCTGCGGCTGGGAGTACGACGAGGCTGTCGGCGACCCCGACAACGGTATCGCCCCCGGCACCAGATTTGAGGACCTGCCCGACGATTTCGTCTGTCCCGTGTGCGGCGTGGGCAAGGAGAGCTTCTCTGAGGCCGAGTAAAATCGACCCCGGCGTGTCAGATCCGACGCGCCGGGATCTTTTTTTGGCGCTTTTTTGAAAAATGGTCTTTTCTATTGCCGGGATCGGTGTTATACTATACTTGACATAATATATATGGGGGGACAGCCATGTCGGTACCGGTGATCACAGACAACAAAAAGAAGATAAGACGTGGATTTTTCGCCGTCATCACAGGGCGCACGTTCCTCATCGCGTTCCTGCTTTTGGCCCAGTTCGGCGTCCTGCTGTGGGGCTTTGAGCGGCTGGGGGATTACATACATCTGGGCTCCGCCGTGGCCTCGGCGCTGATGCTCATCTACATCGTAAACTCCGGCAGCGACCCAACGGTGAAGCTGACCTGGTGCTTTGTGGTGGCGCTGGTGCCGGTGCTGGGGATCCCCCTCTATTTCTTCATTAAGACGGATATCGGCCACCGGACGGTCCAGCGGGCCATCACCCGGTGCGAAGCGGAGACGAAGCCCTATCTCATCCCCGGTCCGGAAAGCCCGGCCGAGGCGGAGCTTGAAACGACGGATCCGGACGCCGCGTCCATCGCCAGGTATCTGCGCGACCGGGCCGGCTTTCCCGCCTACACGGGGAGCGAGGTCACCTATTTCCCCATCGGGGAGAAGAAATTCGAGGCCATGCTCGCCGAGCTTGAGAAGGCGGAGAGCTTCATCTTCATGGAGTATTTCATCGTCTCCGAGGGTCGCATGTGGAACACCATCCTGGAGATCCTGACCCGTAAGGCGAAGGCCGGGGTGGACGTGCGGTTCATGTATGACGGCACCTGTGCCTTCGCGGATGTGCCCTACTCCTACCCCGAGGAGCTGGAGGCCCGGGGGATAAAGTGCAAGGTCTTCGCCCCGGTACGCCCCTTCGTCTCCACCCACTACAACAACCGGGACCACCGGAAGATCCTGGTGGTGGACGGCAGGGTGGGCTTCACCGG
>CANQSU010000066.1 GCA_947626585.1 uncultured Oscillospiraceae bacterium | reverse complement strand
TCTACTAGAGTTTGTTGTTATATTTAGCTCCTTAGACCTAGCATATTGATCTCCCTCGTTAGGCCTTATAACATTATTGTTACTACCACTAGAACCATACGCCTCCTTCCCCGAGAACAGCCACAGCTCATCAGTGGTCTCTTCATTATGTCCGCTAACATCATTGTAGACAGTATCCGACTTCACCGTCTTGGTTTGGATAGCACCCCGCAGTACCGGCGGGAAGGCCAAAATGAGCTGCGTATTAAGCGTCGTCCGGATTTTGGAATCAGGCCAGCCGCCGCTGTTGGAGTCTCTATTGTTCCATTTGCGGTAGTCGGACTTGAGGGAATTGTAAAGCATGCTGGCGCCATCGCCGGTCATGGAGGGGTAGGCCGTCCCCTTGATCTTAGCGGGCAGCTTCAGGCGCACCTCGTGGGTGCAGCCGTTCTCCAGGCAAGGCTTGAAGGAATCGGGGTCCGTCTTGGCCTTCTTGATGATCTGGTCCCATGTCATCCAGTGCATGCAGCTGCCGGGAGCCTCCGCCGATGTGCCAGAGCAAGCCTTAAAGGTATTTCTGTAGTCCCCGCCTGTGGCCGGGCCGAAGGTGAGCTTCGCGTCGTCCACGTTGATGCCGTAGATGCTCACGGCGTACTTCACGTCGTACTCGTCGTCCGCCCAGTCCTCGCCCGCCGGCTCCTTCTGCCACTCCGCGTGGCTGCCGATGAGCATGAGATTCTCCTCCAGCGGCTGCAACCAGGGCTCTGTGTCCTCCACGTTATAGGGGGTCATGGACTTCATGGTGAAGCCGGGGGTCATGCTCTCGCTGACCTCCCACATGGTCTCCTCGGGCACGGTGAACTGGGCGTACTGGCCGTGCTTCAAAACGATCTCCCCGTTGGGGCCGGTGACGCCGGTACTGACGAATTCGCCTCTCTCGTCATAGACCGTATAGGGCACGCCGGAGCGCAGTTCCGTGGCCGTGATGATGCCCTTGTAGTTTTCAGGCGAGATGTTCCCATCGGCCGCGTCATACTTTTCGGCGTCAATGCCGGTGACCTGGGCCAGGTTCATGGTAAACTCGGTGTTCAGGTCCCCGTCCCCCTCCACGGTCTTGCCGATGCGCACCGGCACGCCCACGTTGGAGTTGACGAAGGCGGAGGCGGGCACGCCGTTCATCACGTTGTCCTTGGCGTACTCGGCATTGTATTTCTTCAGGTCCATGGTGTAGTCCTCGCCGTCGGCGCTGCCCACGCCCACCAGGTGGCCCCATTCGCTGCTGCTGGCGCTGGCGCTCAGATCCTCCCGTATGCGCAGATCGCCCGGATCCGGGGTCGGAACATCCTGGATATGGACCATATCGTTCATAAACACGATGTGCATATTATCCACGGGCCAGGTCAGGACCGTGATGCGCCCGTCCGCGCCGGTTTTCAGCGCCCCGCTGGTCACGTTGGCGGCGTTATCGCCCTCCCCCGCCTGGGCGGGCAGCATATACTCCACCCCGTCCGCCGGCAGCCAGGTCTCGCCATTATAGCGCTCCACGACAAAGGTGAGCATGGAGTTGTCGGAGGGCCGGGTGCTGTCCGTGGTCATGCGCTTGTAGATCTCGCATGCCTCGTCCCGGACAAGCAGCTTGTTCACGAAGTTCACCGCCGGGGCGTCCGCCACCGTGCCGGTCAGGACACCGCCCGCGTCCGCCTCCGGGATCATAGGCTCCGCCTGGACCCAATAGCGGCGGTCGTTGTACATATACTCCCGGATAGGGCTCTCCAGCCAGAATTCGCCGGCAGACGGGTCCATGGTCTCCGTGACCTCATAGGACACAACATCCTCGCCCAGCACAGAGCTTATGAGCGCCACGGTGTCCCCCGCGTGGATGGTGATGCCGCCGGGGTCGTCGCCATCCGCTTTCTTCCAGGTCGCGGCCGCGTCGATGGTGCCGTCTTTTTTGATAAGGGTGACGGTCTTGTCCTCCGTGGGCCAGGGGTGCAGCTCGCCGTCAGCACCCGCCGTCCGCATGGTGATGTGGATGGCCAGGGCCTTATATTCGGGTTTTGTTTCGTCGGCGGCCTCGGCCAGGAACGCCTCGGCCACGTCTTCCAGGTCGTCATCCACGAACTCCGCGTACTCGCCGTTCCACTGCTTGGAGATGAGCATGCTGCCCGGTTCGCCGTTGATGAAGGAGACGGACGCTCCCTCCCCGCCGATCTCGCCCTCTATGGGCTTTTTATCCGCGGGAGAGATTTGTTTAAAGGTAGCGTCCTCGTCCTCGGTGACGGTGAATTTGTCGCCCTGGACGCCCGCGTCCTTGAACGTGGCCGTCTGCCCCGCCATGAGGTAGAATTTGCCGGTGCTGTCGGTCTTGAAGACGCCCTCGGCCTCGCCGGGATTGGTCTTCCTGCCGACTGTATAGGGGTCGTTCGGGTCGTTCGGATGGACCTCCACGCCGTTCTGGGTAATGGTGAAGGGCCAGTCAGCCAAGGTCTTCGGGGTCCCGGAGTGGTCATAGTCGCTCTGGACCGTCATCCCAAAGACGGCCGTCTGCGCAGCCGTCACCTGGTCAGGCTGCGAGGCGTCATAGATCAGGGTCTTGGACACGGACAGGGGCCGCTTCTGCCAGTCGTTGGTGACAGCGGCGGAAGCCGTGTCGGAGTAAAGGGGCATGACCACCTCAGCCACACCGCCGTTCACCGGCGTGTAGAATTTGATGCTGCCCGGTTCAGTCAGACCGTCGGTCAGCTCCGTGATCTGGTACTCCGCCTGGGCCTCCAGCTTCTTGATGCGCACCACGCCCTTGGCGGCATGACATTCAAAGATGCCGTCAGCGCCCAGCGTGCCGTGCTCGGCAGGCGGGTCCCCGCCGTCCACCTCCAGGACCCACTCGACGCCGGTGACGGGGGTGAACACGTCCTTGCCCGCGCCGTCCTGGGTGATCTTATCCACCCGGAAGCGGAACATCTGCTTGGCCGCGTCAGCCGCGTCCTGGTGGGTGACCGTCTTCGTCAGGAGAAGGTCTTTCCATTTATAATAGTTGGTGAAAGACGCCTCAGCCCCGTGCTCCGCCAGCTCTCCCTCGGCGGTGTCCTGCTCGCAGACCCAATCGCCGGCAGGGTCCACCACTTCCTTGACGGTATAGCTGTCCCCCACGTTGCCGGGGCCAAGCAGGGCGATGATCTGCCCGGACTTGATTTTGAACGTGCCGTGCTCGTCCGTCTTGCCCTCGGTAATGGCTTCCCCGGCGGCTGCGGGTACCCGGCTGGGTATGCGCCCGTCCGTATAGGCGTTGTCCACATACCAGAAGAGCACGTCAGGCGCAGGCTTGCCGTTTACCAGCAGCTGCATGGTGAACTCAGCGCCGGCAGCGCTCTCCGGCCCGCCGATGGCGGTCTTTTTCACGTACAGTACGGTGCGGTATGTGTTGGTGGCGGTGAAGGCAAGGCCATCAAACAACGGGTCTTCGATTTGTTTCACTTCGGACTGCCAGAAGGGGTCGTTCGCCTCCGTCACCGTCAGCCGGTCCGCGCTGGGGACAGCCTTGAATACGGCCTTTTGTCCGTCCTTCAGCTTCAGCCTGCCGTTGGAATCCGTGCCGTAAAGATGGCTGTCCGACACCCAATCGCCCGTCACGATCTTGTTTTGAAGCTCATACTGCTTGTCAGAGAAGGGGCTGGTCTTGCCGTCGCTATCCGTTTCACTCACGGTGAACTCAAATTCCTTGGACGACAGGGACGCGGGCACGTCGCCGGGGTTGGCGACCTCCTTGATGATCTCCACGTCCTGGGGCGTGCCCATGCGCACCCGCACGGACTTTCCCACGACGCTATAGGCCGCGCCTACAGAGGCCGTGCCCGCACGCATGCTATAGAAGGAAGCGTTGTTGTATGCCCAGGTAATGCCATCCTCCGGCATTTTATCCGGGGCCTTCATGCAGATCTCAATGGCCACAGACTGTCCGTTTTCCAGCTTGAAATCTGCGCCCAGGTCAACAGCGACGGCCTTTACCTGAGCCAGCGTCTTACCGTTATCTTCCCACTCCGACGCCTCTATCCAGCCGTTGTCCCCGGTAAGAACACCAGCGGGGCCAGCACTGCCCTCGGGAAGTGTCGCGTCTCGCTTTTCGTTATAGTAAACCGTAAAATCAATTTTTCTCTCCGTCAGTTCCTCCGTGATAACAGACTGGAACGTACCGGTCCAGGACTGCGCGTCAAAGGAAAAATCCTCCGACTCGGCCTTTCGGTCATCCTTCGCGTGCTCCAATCTATCGAAGATGACGATCTTGTTGATGGGGTCGCCCATGTTCTCCACGTTGAGCCGGTAGGTATAGCCGCCATCTACCTCCACCACGGCGGACTGACTGAACACGCCGAAGGGGTCAGTATCGGCGCGGACCGTCTTCGTGATGGTGCTGCTGAATGCTACGGGCGGGTCCATCGTGGTCTGGTCCTTGGCGAAGAGCACACTTCCATCGCCCGTCTGCGGGTCATTGTCTATATCATTGCCAAAATTACTGTAATCATCGTCTGGGAATTTTCCATCATCGTTATAAGCCTGGTTGTTCCCAGCGACGAAGGAGGTCTTTTCGTCGTCTTTCTCCGGCATCACGGCGCAGATGTTCTTGGTGTATTTGCTGATGCTCAGGTCTTCCCAATTCCAATAACCCCGGAAGCTGACGCCCCAGCCCTCGAAGAAGTGGCCGCTGTAAAAGGCAGCCTTATTCTCACCGGCGTAGCTCACGTGAAATGCCATGAGCGTCCGGCCGGTGCCCTCATAGTTGGAATCCACCGTCTCCGCCCGAACCGTGACAAGGCTGTCATCCCAGCTCTTGGGCTGGGTCTGATAGCTGCCGCCCAGACTGGTGATACGCCCGGCCACCGGCTGCACAGACGGGTCGTACTTCATCCCGGAGGGGAGCAGATCGTAAAACACGATCTCATTCCTGGCAGGGTCCGGCAGGCCCTGCTGTATGAGGAAGTTCGCCATGTCGTTGGAATCCACCAGATAGCCGTCGTAGGCCGTCATGTAATAGGTCACGTTCACGCGGCCGGAGACCGGGTCATTGGTGGTGGAGGACTGCTTGGAAGCGTGAGCGTCCCTTCCGATGCGGGAACCTTTCACCGTGGCTACCGTGCGGTTCAGGAGGGGGTCATTGCCGTACAGTTCTTTGGTTTTGGCCTCCAGGCCCTGAAGGTCATAGTGGTTGGCGTTCTTTGTCCCTTCGTCGGTGGGGTTCGTCGCCATAGAGTGATAGTAGCCGTCTTTGATGCCAACTACCGTCACGGAGTGGCCATCGGCCTCAATCGTGCCGTCCGAGGCCTCGCCATTTTCCAGCAGCTGGTAAGACAGACCGGCGACGTTCTCAAACTCCATGGCCGTGGTGTGTTCGTCGAACAGCTTCTTTACCGTCTCGGAATCGCTGCGGATGCGCACCGTGACGTTGATGTGGCACTCCGCCTCGTAGTTCACCACGTCGTGCTCCACCTTGACCCGGAAGGGCTCTCGCTTCAGGGCACTCTCGTCAAAGGTGAAGGACAGGGTATGAGCGGTGCTAGTATCTGTGACCGTGCCCCAGGGGACCGTTCCCACTGGTTCCCACGTAGGCGTGTCGTTCGCCCCGCCGCCCTCGGTCTTGGCGAACATGGCGTAGACGGTCATGCCCTGTTCGATTTTCTCATCAGGGGCCACGGTCTCCGGCGCGGCATAGGTGTCCTCATACACGTCGTAGCCGCGCTCCGTCAAAGAGACAGATACATTGGTGAAATAGTAGTCCTCTTTATCCAGCAGGGTCCGGCTTCCGACCTCCGTGCCGGTGGGATAGGCGTAGATGGCGTCGTCCACCGTCACCATGCGGGTGGCCACGCCGGGGATGCGCTCACCCAGCTTCGCGTCGCTCACGTTGTGGGTCAGCTCAAAGTAGCGCAGATAGTTCCGGGTCGTAAAGCTGAAGGTGGGGACTCTGCTCTCGTCCGTCTCGCCACTGGCAGCGCCTTCGTACACGTCCAGCCAAGCGGGATAATCGGTCTTGCTGGCGCTTTTGCTGAGCGTGGCGCTTATTTTCCCCTTGCTCTCGTCCCAATGGTAATCTTCATACTGCCACTGTGCATCAGACTGCAAATACTGAGCCGCGTCTATCTTGTCCGAGGGCACCAGAACGGCCTCGGCGTTGTTCTTTAATTTCGTACCCTCCGAAATACTATTCTTCGGATAGGCCGTGACCACATAATACCGCTCGGTCCAGGAACTGCTGGCGGAATTTTGGCGCGTGCTGGTGTAGTTTCCATCCTCTGTCAGCTTCTTGACGTTTTCGTCGTCCTTGTTATATTCACCAGGAACAGCGTTGTCCTTATAGCCCGTGCCCATGCCACGGTAGCCGACGATCTCGCCGCTATGCTCCGTACCAATAGTATCTTTGAACCACAGGTCGAAAGGCTGGTTGCCGTGGCCGGTGGCCACGCACTCCCACACCACATACTTATAATTGTCAAAATCGGTATCATACGGGGACGGCAGTTTTCCGCCGCTAATATACGACTCCACCTGCTCCTTGGAATACAGACCGGGGGTGTAGCTCCGACCGCTGCTGTAAGGATTCTTCGTAAGGCTGTCAAGATGGGCCTCGGTGTTCACCACGCCGGTCAGGGGATCAGGCGATTTAGTATCCGACGCACCGGTAGCTTTATCCGTCACAGTCGCCTTTGCCGTCAGCGTCCAATCAGTGCCGTCCGGGGTCTGCATGGCGCTGACGTTCCGGTAGAGTATCTGCCAGGCAGCGTTGGTGCCGGAGGGGATCTTCTCATAGTTGAAGAAGACCAGTTCCCCGGTATCTTCATCCACATAATAGTTGAAGGACGAGGTACGCATGGGGATACTCTCATCCGGCCCGCTCACTTTGGGCACGGCGATCTCCGCGGGCAGAACGGGATCCCCGTTCCTGTACTCAAAGAGCGACGCCGGGATGCGGATCTCCACCTCGCCCGCTTCGTAGTCCTTGCTGGCGTGGAACTCCATTTGATACTTCAGGCCGAAGTCACTGTTTTCGCTCACATGGTTCGTGTTCGCTTCATTTACGTAATAGATATTAAAGGACCAATTGCCATCATCGCTCTGGACAAGGTTCATTGTCATGACAGGCGAATACTCCATGGTCGCGCCTACAATGTCCTCATCCAGCGTTGTCAGTTCCGCAATGGTCATCAGGCCCTCGAAGCGCTCCGGGCCATACGCCTCTGCCTCCGGCACAGGCGTGGCCTCCGGCTCGTTCTCGTCTTCCGTCCCGGCAACAGTCACGGGCACAGTGTACGCGGCCACATCCCGCTCTTCCTCCTGGTCGTATTCGTAAGAGAGGGGCGAAGCAGTCTTCAGGATGTCGTCAAAGTATGTATCGGGGTACTCCCGACGCTCGCACTCCTTCAGGTAGTCCTCCAGAAGTTCCTTCAAGGCAGGGTGGTCCAGCTTCAGATTGTCCAAGCCATCCTTTTTGATTTGAACAGGCTTATCCCCATTCATCCAGAACAACATGACCACGCCGTCCTGCTCATCCAAGGGCTGGTCATTCTGGTCGTCCTCCGCCATGTCGTAGACATAGGCTGCACCCGAAGCATCATGGGCGAACACCGTCACCTCATAAATGAACCCAGGCTCCATATAGACGGTCAGCCTGCCGTCCTCCAAGACAACAGGCTCCCCAGCGTTGATAGCAACGCCGTCATAATATTTGTATTGAATTGCCGAGGTCAGCGTCAAATCCGCCCCGGTCTCCGTGACCACAGGACGGAAACGCACGGGATAGCCCGGATGTTCCTGTTCTGGTTCGTCCGTAGGCTCTGCCGTAGCGATCGGCTCTGGTGTCTCGTCTGGCTCATCCACCTCGGGGGTGGTTTCCAGTTCTGGCACAGCAGCAGGCTCCGGCGTATCCTCCGGGGCTGGGGTATCGGTGGCCCCAGGGACAGGGGTATCGGTAACTTCTGGAACAGGGCTGCTTGTTTCCTCCGAGGCAGGGCCTTCCGTAGCCTCAGTGCTCGGCTCCGGGTCCTGATCGGCAGGCTGCTCCGGCAGCGGTGAATCGGTGACCTCAAGAATCGGCGTCTCCGTCGCCTCAGACGGAGGGACCGCACCGGCAAATAGAGACAATATGGCGCAAAACGCCAAAGCAGCTGCGACAAGCCGCGCCAAAAAAGCCTTCCTTCCAGTCATAATCCAAGACCTCCGTTTGAGTGATTCACCGACGATAGTGTTTCCGAGAAGACCTTACATGTCGCACATTTTTCACGATAGCGACAATAAGGATAAATGCCAAAATGGTAAGTACGCCGAGCAGGATATATAGCGTCATGCGAGACACAGGTAAACCAGAAAATCCCGCCGTGGTCATTTGCGTCCTGTGTGCGCTGACAAGAAGTCTGTGTGAGTTGACGCCGATGGGCGTACAAGTTATGAGAGTGCAACGATCCTCACCGGGAACCAACCGCAGCTTTTCCGCCTTTTCGGGAAGGACAGTCTCTACCGTATCCACTTCAAAGGTAGAAACTCGGTCCAGGACCGTGATGGTGAACGTGTCCCCCGCAGCCAACTGGTCAATGTCAGTAAAAAGCCGGGTAGACGGTAACCCACTGTGACCACTGAGGACTGTGTGGGTCCCCTCACCGCCTATTGGGAACGACGTGCCTTCTACATGACCTACACTCGTTTGCAGCACATCCTCGTCGGTGCCGTGAAAGATGGGGAGTGTCACGTTTATCTTGGGAATCTCAATGTACCCCAGGACCTCTGTGCCCGGTATCTGAAGGATGGAATCGTACGCTGCCTTCTCCCCCTCGTTCAGCGTGACGAGAAGGCTGCCGCGCTCGGCAACCTTTCGGTTATATTCCTCGGCCTCGGCAAACATTTCGCTCTTTGTCCAAGAATCCACCGCACTTGCTTCGTGCTGGTATTCCTCCACGGTATCCAGGAGTTTATGCGTGCTGACATGCCGGCTCACAAAGGGACGCAGAAAGCCTATCACGCCGCCCAGGACGACCAGAACGCCGATGATGATAGCGACCTTACTTCCCTTGCCCGTGACTGCCACTTCCTTTTCAGATTGCTCCGCCGGACACGTCCATCCTCAAAAGCCATCTCGCATGTCCCACCACATAATTCGCATTATGTGGTAAAGGATACATAGTTAATAAAATTATTCAAAGTATTTTAACAAATTTGTTCTCTTTTGTCAACTATATACACTGCAAATCGAAAAAGTGAGCAAGACATATTTCGGGTCCAGATTGTCATTTTCAAATTTTGGGCATACCAAACAGGAGATGCCCTTTCTTTGCTATGCGCTGCGTGTGTGAAATAGATACAAACGCCTGACAAAGATGGCCGTGCATTTACCATTTCGATAAATGTGCGACCTTTCTGCACCTCATGGGATGGTCACCTTACCACATAATGCGAATTATGTGGCGTTTTTATATAAGCAGCGGCAGCCGTTCGATCTGCCGCTGTTGTTCTGCGCTGCTGCGGACCGTATAGATGCGGGTGGTGTCAATGCTGGCGTGACCGAGAATGTCTGCAAGACGAACGATGTCTTTGTAGGCTTTGTAATACGTCCGGGCAAACAGATGCCGCAGATTATGAGGGAACACCTTTTGGAGCGCCACCCCTGCCTTCTCCGCCAGTCGCTTCATCATCTTCCAGATGTTGCTCCTGTCCAACGGCCTTCCCGCCCGGGTCACGAATATCTGCCCGGAGCGGATCTTATGCCGCTTGCAATAGGCAAGAAGGACCTGGCACAGCTTTTTCGGCATAAGGATGGTCCGTATCTTCCCCTTACAGCGGATCTCCGCCTGTTTCCGTCGAGCACTCTCCACGGTGATGGCCCGCACCTCACTCACCCGGATACCGGTGGAGCCGATGGTCTGCACCAGCATTTCAAGCCGTTCATCGCCCATACGCTTCGCCGCCATGAGCAGCCTTTCATAGTCCCGCCGGGTAAGTTCCCGGTCGCCGTCTGTGAACGTGCTCCGCTGGAGCTTGAGCAGCCGCAGCTTCCAATCCGGGTGGCCAGCAAATTCCAAAAATCGGTTCACCGCCGTCAGCATGGAGTTGACGCTTGCCGGTGCATAGCCACGCGCCTGCATCTGCGCTTTGAAAGCGATGAGCACGTTCTTATCCTCTGCCTGTCCGTCGCAAAACAACGCCAATTGCCCCACATCGTGCATATACTTGCTCACCGTCGCGCTGCTACACTCCTGCTCCACAAGATAATCGTGAAACGCTTTCATTGTTACTGTATTGACTTGCATCATTTTAAATATCCTCCTTCCTTTTCATTCTACTCCGAAGAAGGATCATTTTATCAGCGACATGAACACCACACCGTACAAACTGCTGGTTTATAATGTGTACAATAAATCGTACTCCCAAGGGCGCGAACAAAATGGCAAGCAGGGCATATGGCAAGCCATATGCGAAAAATGGTCATTCTGGCTCCGCGCCGATATGACCATTTTGCTTGTTGGGGGAAGCGTCCCCCAAGCCCCTTTTGAACAGCTCCGTGCCGGAGCTGGCTGCGCGTTTCTGCGAAACGCTTATTTGCGGCCCGCAGGCCGCAAAACAAAAAAGAGCGGGAGCGGGCCGTCGCGGTGCGGCGGTCCTGCTCCCGATCATTTGTGCGCGGTCAGCGCGAATCGTGCGAGTGGGTCTTTTGCTTTTTCTCCATGGTCGGTGCCCTGTCATCGTAGCCCATGATCCGGGCGACATTGGCCCGCGCCATTTGAAGATTCTGCATCTCGTCCCGTGCGGAGCGATACGCAGAGTAGGCTTGCTTTTTCTCGGCCAGCAGCTCCGCATATTCGGTCTGGAGGCTCTTGACGGTGGGGAGCTTTTTCAGTCCCAGCTCATCAAAGGCTTTCTTGGCCGCCTTGTGCAGAAGGATCTCACGCTCATGCTCGGCCAGAAATTTTTTGGAGTACCCGGCCTTGCGATAGGCGGCGTAGACCTCGCGGGTCTTGGAATAGTTGATGATCTGCGTTTTCAGCTCGGCAATCTCCGTCATACGAGCCTCCGCCGCTTTTATCTTCCCGGAGAGGTCGTGGAACCGGGCGGTGGCGGCGTCTGTCTTTTCGCAGAGCGCCCCATAGTCCATCAGCTTGTTCTCCGTCAGAAAATTGAGCGTGTTCGCCATTTGCTTCAGATTGAAGGAGGCGGCCCACCGCGCATAACCGGCACCCTTGCCCTCGGCAAGTTTGGCCTGGATGTCCACCAGCAGATTCATCTTCGGCGGCGCTGCCGGTGCAGCGGTTTTCTCACGGGGCGTGTGCTTTTTCTTCCCGGCAAGCACGGCCAGCAGATCGTCCTCGGTATAGCCAGGACCCAGGCTGCTCATGCGGGCGGCCTTATCCCAGCCGGGAGCTTTCATTCGGATGGACTTCCCGCGCCGGTCAACCTGGATTCCCGCCTCACGCAGAAGCGCGAAAAGCGATTCCAAGTCGCCCGGTCCTTGTTCCAGCGCCCGGTCAATCGCAGCGCGCAGCTCGTCCCGGTGAGACAGTTTCTTACCATTCCCCAGCCACTTGTTATAGGTCTTGCCGGTGGCCTTGGGCTTTTCAATGACAGAGTAACCGTTCTCAACACAGATGGTGTCGCTCAGGCGGCGTACCGCTTTTGCGGACCCACGGAAATCGCGGAATTTGCGTTCACAGTCCAGCGTGGTGGAGTTCCAGATTATATGGTTGTGGATATGCTTGCGGTCAACATGGGTACAGACGATGAACGCATGGTTGCCCTTGGTGAAGCGGCGGGCAAATTCCACGCCCAAGCGGTTTGCTTCCTCCGGGGTGATCTCGCCGGGGAGAAACGACTGACGGACCTGATAAGCTATCACGTCGTCATTATTCCGCGCTCTACCAGTCTTGACCGCATATTGGCGCTTGGAAAAAAGAAATTCTGCATCCGCTATTTTGCTGTTGCATTGATAGCAGGATACAAATTCACCGTTGGATGTCTTTTGGGGGTTCTCCATATATGTAATGCTGGTATGAAGAATCTCCCAAACGGTGCGCCCTCTGTCAGCATGAAGGGATGTAATGCGTGTAGTAGCCATTTCTACTGTATGTTTGCCAGGGAACGAAGTATCTTCTGCGCACAGTCCCACAAACGGTCAAAGCTCTGCCGCATTGCAATCACCTCCGATTCATAGAGGCGGCCCGTCTCATGGACGTGACGGGTTAGTTGATTCACGTTATTACTTGACCGTCGAAGCAGTGATGTCATTTCTGCAAGTTCTGGTATGTCGAGGTTTACAACATATCCGTCCAGCGCCATTTTGCGGAGAAAAGCCTCCATATTGGTCGTGCCAATTGCGGCCATTCTCTGTTTGATCTGCTCTCGTTCTCCTTCTGTGACACGAAAATTTATAAGAATACTTCGCTTTCGGTTCGCCATGTCACAGCTCCATGCCTTTGTTCTTGGCGGCGGACTTGGGCGCGGGGGCGACCGGCTGGGTATCGTGGAGCTTGGTCCGGACCGATGCCCTGGGCTTGCGGAGCGGGAGGCTTCGGTCCGCGTCCTTGGGAGCAAAGAGAAATACACCGTGCTGGTCTTTCAGGGTGCCGAAATAGCAGCCTTTGATCTGAAACATTTTACAAAGCGCCTTTTGGTCGTCGGACGAGGCCCGTGCCACATAATCATCCGAGAGCTTTGCCATAAAGTGTGTCCCGTTGGGGCTGTTCGGTTCCTTCCGCCGTTGCAGTTCATCAAGCAGTCGCTCCGCTTCCTGCCTGACATCCGCGTTTGTGAGCGGCAAGGTAAGAAGCTGCTGGTGCCGTGCCTCGCTGGTGAAAATGTTAATAAGGCCGGGATGACTTCTCAACACGAAGTCAAACCGTCTATCGCCGCCAAAGCTATGTGTGTCATCACACACGTCTACGGTCTGCGCCCATTCTTTGTTGGAGCGGGAGTACCGGCCATCCTGATATTGGCGCTGGATAGTATTGGCGAGAACGTACATGGTCCGCTCAAAGCCGAAGGCATTAACGGCCTCTGTGACGGCCTTTGGATCGAGGATGCTGTCATTGTAGTGCTGGGAGATAGCATCATCAACGGCGTCCCGGCAGGCCATGTTCGCTTCACGGGATGCACGGTATGCTTTCAATTCCCCGTGTTCTTGTGCGTAGGTGCCGGAATGATTATACACGGAGAGTGCCTTTTGTGCGGCCAGCACATCATTGGTCAGACCTTGTATGCTCTCCCAGATCGTTTCCATGTAGGTGCAGTCCAGTTTGTTGTAATATCTATACACATCTTCCAGCGGCGCGGGTGAGCCAAGCAGTACCCGTGCATGGACGTGATCCAAGTCGTGTTCCTCCAGCGAAGCCAGTATGTCCTGCTTCATCGTGTATTCATAGGCGTGCTGAAGGATCTCCTCGGCTGGCTGTGTGAGCAGCCAGCCTTTATACCTCTCCATCTCCGCACTCACTTTTTCGTAGAGTTCATCGTTCAACTCTTTGCTGGTCATCAGCGTTCCTCCTGTTGCTTATGATGTGCCGTCCGTGGGGCATCGGACGGCGCGGGCGTGGCCTCCCGGAGCTTGGCAAGAACGGACGGGCGCTCGCTCTTGGCGACGGCGGCCTGTTCGGGAAACGTCTCTGCCGGATCAGGCGCGTCAATATTCAGCTCGGCGTTCAGTTGGGCGAGGCGGGCGCTTTTTTCCCGGTATTCGTCCTCCTGGGGGAACGGCTTGCCAAGCTCGGCCTTTGCCGCCTCCTGCTGCTGGTATAGGTTGTCAAGCTGGGCCTTTACCGCCGTGAGCCGATCAGGGGCATCGGCCAGAGCGTTTTCAATGCGCGTCAGATTGCCCCTGGCATCATCGCCCAGCTCCACCTTGTAGCTCATCTCGCCTCTCACTATCAATTCGTGGCGAAACCCACGATTTGAAAGATACATCCTCATGCCCCGGTAAGTGCCTATCTCCACCTGGGTGTTGAGGTCCTTCACTTCCTTGCAGGCTTCCAGAATGGCGGCCCCGGCGTTATCCTTGTCGGTGAGCGTGTCGCCTCGGACCACCATCCCGGCAAACTTGCCCTCCGAGGGCTTGCTGGCGGCAAGGTCGGCAATATCCTTTTCAAAACCGGCGATATAGCCCTTGTTCAACTCAATCTGTTCCGGGAAGTATTGAAGCAGACGGTCTTGGAGCCGATACTGCTGGTTTTGATGGTTGGCGCGGAGCAGTTTAAGTCTGGACATGTCGATGTCCAGGTCCATTTTCTCCTTGATACGGGGGTCGCCCGCGCACAGGGCTTTGATCTCGGCATAGCTCAGAGCCGTCTCGTCTATGTCCTCGCAGGAACGGACCGGGGATTTGGAGGTCATAATCTGGCTGATGAACTTCTGTTTAGTTTCCACTGCCTGCCACAGGTAGCTGTCGAAGGTCCCCTCGGTCACATATCTGTAAATATGTACGGTAGGATTTTTATTGCCTTGCCGGACAATTCGCCCTTTGCGCTGTTCCAGGTCGCCAGGCCGCCAGGGACAATCCAAATCATGCAAGGCTATGAGCCGATCCTGGACGTTCATCCCCGCGCCCATCTTGAAAGTGCTGCCCATGAGGACCCGGACCTGTCCTTTCCGCACCTTGGAAAACAGCTCTTTCTTTTTCGCCTCGGTGTTGGCGTCATGGATGAACGCGATCTGCTCGGCGGGGATGCCGCGGGCGATGAGCTTATCCCGAATATCGTCATAGACGTTGAAGGGCCTGTCCCCCTCGGCGGGGAGGGCCAGGGCCTCCAGCGCGTTCAATTCCGGGTTATCAAGCCGCTTACCGTCTTTACGGGACGGGGCGGCCTTGGGGGTGGAAATATCACAAAAGACGAGCTGGGTGAGCTTGTCCGTCTGCCCGTCCTGCCATATCCGCACGATGTTGTCCACGCACTTGTTGACCTTGCTGCGGGGATCGTCCGGGAGCAGCGGATTCAACACACGCTGGTCCAGGCCCAGCTTGCGCCCATCGCTGGTGATTTTCAA
>CANQSU010000065.1 GCA_947626585.1 uncultured Oscillospiraceae bacterium | reverse complement strand
GTTCTAAACAAGGTGCTTTCCGTTTTTCCCGATATTCTGCCGATCGGGATCGGGGAAGCGGCGTTTTTTGCGGCGGCCCTCGCCGGCGGCCTCATCGGCACTTGGCTGCTTTGCCGACTCCCGGGCATAAAAAAGATCGTTTGCTGAAAGAACAAGGGGCTTTTGCTTTCCTATACGACAAATTAGGAAGAGCGACTTGAGCGAAAAGAGAAACGGGCAATTTTAGTAAGCTCTAATTAACAAATCTATGCGATAAACGAATCGCGCAACTTGCTGGAGGTATGAATTGTGAATGATTTACGAGATCTGCAGTTGGAATTATTAGAAGTGATCAAACAATTCCAAACTATTTGTGAAAGGAATGAACTTTCTTATTTCCCTATTGATGGGACATTATTAGGCTTGGTTCGCCACCAAGGATTCATTCCTTGGGATGACGATGTTGACATTGGCATGCCACGAAATGATTTTGAAAAACTGGCAGTAATTCTGGAGAACAATTTACCTAAAGAAATGCACTATCGATACTATAAGGAGATGGATTTCAACGCAAAAGACATTCAATATGGTATTCGTTTGTATAGCAAGAAAGCACAGGTGAAAGCAAATTTTTATGGCCACGAAGAGATTGAAGATGTTAACATTGACATCTTTCCTATAGATGGAATGCCCGACGGGCGATTACGTTATAAAATCTACCAATTTGAATTATTGGTTCTTAAAGCAATTACTAAATTGTCACAGATAACGAGTATCCGAACATTTGTAAAGCGTCCACCAGTAGAGAGATTGCTAATTCAGATGGGAAAAATCCTTCGCTTAGACAAAGTTTTGAACACCAAAAAATGGTATGCGCGGCTCGACCGTGCATTGCAAAAGTATCCTTACGAAACGGCGAAGGTCGTAGGAGTGTTTTGGAGCGACTACAGATTCAACGAAATGGTTCCCAAGACGTGTTATGAACCTGCTCATATGCAAAAATTTGAAGACGTAGAAATGCCGTGTCCCGCAAATCCACAGCAGATTCTGCAGCAGCTTTACGGTGATTGGCAGCATCCGCCCAAGGAAGGCCCTAAACAAAAGCATCCAATAACGATCTACCATCCCTCGGTAAAATCGGGGGGGGGGTACTGACATCTGATGGCGTCTGCGCATTCCTTCCGGCCGTTATACTGCGGAATGCCCTCGTTTACGGGGGAACTGCAGCATGAATACGGAAATTTCGGCCAGCAATGCGCTCAGCCAAGAGCTGATAGAAAGGGTACACTGTGCTTTAAAAGAGATTCTTGCGGCGGTGATCGAAATATGCGAACGGCATGATCTGCGGTACTATCTCGTTGAGGGGACTTTGCTGGGCACGGTACGGCACAAGGGGTTTATTCCGTGGGACGACGACGTGGATATTGTAATGGATCGAATGCAACTGCAACAATTCCAGAAATACGCAAAAGATGAACTTCCAAAGAATATGTATGTGGATGCGGCTTTTTCAAAAGAACGGAAATGGGCATGGGCTCCAGATCAGACTAGGGTCTATCGGAGAGATTTTGAGATCATTGATATTTCAGGAACAAAGACACATTTGTGGATTGATATTATGCGGTTTGTTTACGTTCCCGTAAGGCGTTCTTTGCAGAAGATGTATTGCCAAAAGCTGAAGTACTACAAGGCGATGACCCGTATTTCTTCTCCACAGATTATTGGCACACATTATTGGAAGAACCAAACGCTAACACGAAGGATAATCATAGGTTTGATCAAATGGGTTCATCCGGAAAGAGTCATTTCCTTTGAAAAACGAATGGAGAAGTTGGAACGATTTCTAAATCGCTATCCACGAACGGAAGACGGATATGTGATGGTTTATCCTAGCGCATACTGGGAAAAGGAGATTGTGCCCCTTGCCTGGTACGGTGATGGGACAGAGGGCGTTTTTGAAGGAATGAAAGCCAATCTCCCTTTCAATAGCAGCGAAATCTTGAAACAGATTTATGGAGATTACATGCAATTACCGCCGGAGGAAAAACGTGTGCCAAGCCATGTACAGAGCGTTGTGTCTGTGAATGACGATACAACAAACGGGGAGCAAAAATCTGAATAAAATAAAATCGTTTTCGGTATATTTCTCAAAAAGATTATCAAAATTGCGAGGACAATGAAAATGTTAGACGCACATCAGCAAAAGGCGGTTGAGGCACTGCATGAACTAAAAAAATATGTACTAAATACAACTTAAAATATTATTTTGTTGCCGGGAGTGCGCTTGGCGCTGTACGTCATAAGGGAATGATTCCGTGGGATGATGATATTGACGTTGGGATGTTATATGAGGATTGGTATAAATTGAGAGAGACAATTTCGGGAGAGATTGATCCTATATTTCAATATGTGGATGATTTAATAGAAGATACATGGCCATGCCCCTTTGGGGGAATTTTATATAATTGGAAAAATTGTATAGATATTTTGTCAAACAAATGATGGACATTGTGTTGTCCTTCCTGGCGAGCATCGTTTGCTGCTCCCCATTGTGATCACGACGCTGCTGATCGTCTGGAAGGACCCGGGAACCCCTTTTATTTTCACAAACGGGTGGGTAAAAAAGGGAAACAGGTCTGAAAAAGAGGATGATTTAATGATAAAGCAATTTAAATTAATATTTAAGGCTTTGGCAAGATGTCAAATGTTCATTTTAAGGAACGTTTTTCCGGAATATCGATTAGACGAAAGGTTCTTGGATTGCTGCTATGATGAGCAAGAGCATTTTGGTAAAGCATATCTGTCAATATATAAATATCCAAAATATGCTGAAAATGTAGTATCCATTGAGGAAGAGACAGATATTCAAAAACAAAGTGCGATCGTAATGCAGGGACCTCTCGTAAGGGAGGACAATTTTACTCTTAATACCGTGAAAATATATAAGAAACTATTTCCCGGTGTATTGGTAATCGTTTCCACTTGGAAGAATGAGGATCAAGAGTATATCGAGCTGCTGCGAAAAGAGACCAATTGTAAGGTTGTATGCAGCAGCCTTCCGAAACATTCCGGCATATTAAATCTAAACTATCAAATCGTATCCACGATGGCCGGTATTAGAGAAGCTGAGCTTGCAGGCAGGCAATATGTCTTTAAGAGCAGATGCGACAATAGGATATACAAAAGAGGAATATTTGAATTTTTATACTCTTGCATCCATACATATCCCGTTGATAAAAGCGTAAGTTATCAAAAATACAGAATAGTAGCAGGCGGCGAGTCAATAAACAGTATGCTCAGGCCGCTATGGCTTACAGATCAATATGGATACGGATATATAGAGGATATGAAAAAATACTGGAATTACACTCAACCGGAGGTTGATATAACAAGGGAAGAGGTCTGGAAAGAAATTCTAAAAAACAAGATGACCTGGAATGAACGCACAGAGCGGAGCCTATCAGCAGAAGTATGTATTATGAAAGATTATTTTAACCGTATGGAAGGTAATGCTCCGGAGTGTTCTGTAAAGGAATATTGGAGGATTATCGACAGACAGTTCATTACAGTTTCACGCGCAGATGTAGGCCTTTTCTGGTTTAAGTATGATGTAAGGCATGACGAATCAAGACGACAAGGATTATATTTTTCAGAGGATGATGAGACAAAGTGCCTGAATTACAACTGGGATTTTCAGATTTGGCTTATGCTTCACAGCAGGTCTTTGAAATATAAAGAAAAGTATGAGCTTCCCGCAAATGTAACTCGCTATAAGAGAGATGGGACAGTTTAAATAGAATTGGAAGATAAAATACTTTTCTGCTGTTTATGCCCATAGATGGAACAAGTTCAAGATCCTATGTACATGGTTATGGGTGCATAAGCGGTTTTTCTTAGTGAACGGACGAACAGTAGGCAGCGAAGAGAGATAAGAGATATTCGTCACGGCTATGAAAGCGTAATCCCACTGCTTTAAATATTGTCTTTGATTAATATCGGAATAAGCAACGTGGTTAGTGGAAAAAGCATCGTTTTGAAGAAATCGCTATTATATGCTCGCTATTATATCAAAAGTGCTGTAATGACAGCTGTTGATACAGATACATAAGCGTCTATCTCCGTCGCCTATATACACGTTTATGTTGGTCATAACAGGCGCAGCAGTATACTTTGGAACTTTGCTGATTGAAAAAGACGGGTTTATTATAGTTAACGTTAAAGGCGCAATTAGCACACTGATTTATAAAAGGTAAGAAGATGAATGCAAATGACACAAAATCTTATCATACTCCCCTCTGCTACGCTCGTTCCCGAAGAACTCTGGAATCTCGGCAAGCTTCCCGGTATCATATACCCCATTAACCAAAGGATAGTCTTTGATTATCTATATGAGCAGTACAAGGGCTTCGACATTGACATAATATGCTATGAAAAAGCCGAGAAAGTCCAGCGCAGGCTTGGAAAATACATAAGCGATAAAGTCAAGATAAAAATTCTTGACTCACTAAGTGATCTCGGTCATACTATTTATTTTGCTCTTGATGGCGTGACCGGACCCGTCATTATCAATTTTGCGGACACCATTGTGATGGACGATCCGTCCCTACTTACCGGTACGGACGCATTTTACTGCCATGAAGACTATATGTCGGAAACATGGACGTATTTTGACGAGAAAAACGGTGTAATATCCGAGATTTACGACAAAAAGTTAATAAATTTGGAGCAAAAGAAGAAGCTCTTCGTTGGTGTCTTCAGTGTGACGGACAGCACTTATTTCAGGCGGTGCCTTGAAGAAGCATTTGAAAGAAAAGACATCGGCATGAGTACGTTTTATTTTGCGCTGCAGCTTTACAGCATGAAACATCCCATGCGGCCAATCATGACTGATAATTGGTTTGACATAGGGCATCAGGATAAATATTACAATTCCAAGCTCGAAGTGAGGGCGAGGGAATTCAACCATATCTCCATCGATAAGAACAGAGGGATTCTGAGGAAATCGAGCGACGACAAGGACAAGTTTATCGGCGAAATCAAATGGTATCTGAAACTCCCGGGAGACATCGAATATGTCCGGCCGCGGATTTTTGATTATTCGACTGCCTATGACGATCCCTATGTATCGATGGAATATTACTCCTACCACACTCTGCATGAACTGTTTTTGTACGGAGACCTGGAAAGACAGCAGTGGATTGACATCTTTCATCGCATCCGTTTTGTTTGTGATGATTTCAAGCGATATGCTGTAAAGGACGGAAAAATCCTGCCGTCTCTGGAGGAAATGTATCTGAAAAAGACAATCCAAAGATTGGAAAAGCTGAAAAAAGACGAACGATTCAGTCGCTTTTTTGCGAAAAACATGACGGTTAACGGGAAAGAGTATCTCTGTCTCAATTCAATTATCCGGCTTCTAAAAAAGATCATTCCTGTGAAGCTATTTGATGTTGAAAGCTTTACCATTATCCACGGCGACATGTGCTTTTCAAATATTATGGTCGACAGCAATCTATCCTTCATCAAGTTGATCGATCCGCGTGGAAAATTCGGTGCGTTTGACTTGTATGGCGACCAAAGATACGAGCTCGCAAAACTTTTCCACAGCATTGACGGCAAGTATGATTACATCATCAAAGACTTGTTCGATATAGAATTTGACGCAGACAGCCTGGCTATGACATACGCCATCAATGAGCGAAAGAACAGTTTTGACCTGTATAAGGTGTTTGAAGAAACGTTCCGGGAAGAAATTGGCAGGGATTTAGAGAAAATAGAGCTGATCGAATCGCTGCTGTTTTTAAGTATGATTCCGCTTCACAACGAGAGCTTTGAGCAGCAGCTGGCCATGCTTTGCACAGGCCTCGATATTCTGAACAGAGTCGTGGATATTACGGTAGGCGGGGAGAATAAAGATGTTTGAAGAATATACGTTTGTCTTTGATATTGACGGAACACTGTGCCCGATCAAGAAAAAAGAGGAGCGGTACGAAGACCTGGTTCCATATCGGAATATGGTCGAAAAGCTGAGATTTTACAAAGAAAACGGCGCAAAGATCGTGTTGTTCACCTCGCGGAACATGAACTCGTACAACGGAAATATCGGCGTCATCAACAAGAAAACGGCGAGAATTCTTCTGGACTGGCTTGATAAGTGGGATATCCCCTACGACGAGATCATCTATGGCAAGCCCTGGCCGGGCCATAAAGGGTTTTATGTGGATGACAGAACCGTCCGGCCGGACGAGTTCTTAAGCTGCAGTGTGGATGAGCTTGACGGAATATGCAGAGCTTCAAGGGAAAAACTAGAATAGGGGGAGCCGATCATGACAATCATCATTACAATGGCCGGCCTTGGTACGAGATTCAAGAAGGCCGGATACAACTGCCCGAAGTACATGATCGAAGCAAAGGACAAAACGCTGTTTGACTGGTCCATGGACAGCCTTGTCGGCTACAACAAGAACGTCTCGAAGTATATTTTTATCGTCCGCAGGGAGGATGACAGCGAAAGTTTTATCCGGGAACACATGGCCAGCTACTGCGTCAAAAACATCGAAATCGTCGGCATCGACGCGATGACTGACGGACAGGCGACTACCTGCATGCTGGCCATGCCCTTCTGCGATCCCGAGGAGGAAATCCTGGTTTACAACATCGACACCTATGTGGAGCCGAATGAAATGAAGTACGAGACAATATCCGGCGACGGGCATATCCCCTGCTTCCATGCCGACGGCGACCACTGGAGCTTCGTCAGGCTGGACGAGGCAGGCAACGCCGTCGAAGTCCGGGAGAAAAAGCGCATTTCGGACAACTGCACACTCGGCGCATATTATTTCAGCTCGGCAAGATTGTATAAAAGACTGTATGAGGACTATTATGCTGACGACAGCAAAATGGAAAAGAACGAAAAGTATATTGCGCCGCTTTACAATTACATGATCAAAAAGGGCATGAAGGTGACGATCAGCGTCGTGGACGCACAGAAAGTGCACGTGCTGGGAACGCCGGAAGAGCTCGGGGCGTTTTTAGGCAAAGAGTAAGAAATGGATGTAACCATCCCCCTGCCTGCCGGCACGACGCAAGGAATGGAGACAGGATATGGAAACCGACAAAATGATATCCGTGATCATACCGGTGTATAATGTTGAGCCTTATATCAAGCGCTGCCTTGACAGCGTGATCGGGCAGACGTATGAAAGCCTGGAGATCATTCTAATCGATGACGGTTCTCCGGATAACTGCGGAAAAATATGCGACGAATACGCCCGGATGGACGACCGGGTTACCGTGGTTCATAAGAAGAACGGGGGCGTTGGCGCGGCCCGGAATACTGGAATCGATATGGCCCAGGGGAAATGGATCACGTTTGTGGATCCGGATGATTGGCTGGAAGTTGATTGCTGCAAATGTGTTCTGCAGGTTGCTGACAAAACTGACTGTGATTTATTATACTTTCAGAGTGAAGATAACGATGAGTATGGCAACACCCTAAGAACATTTCCACCTCTCGCCTCTCGTATGCTCAGCAGCGAAAATCTGCGTGAAATCCAGTTAAATATTTTGGCAAGCGACGTTACATTGTTTGGTTTCCAGTGTGCCACGCCATGGGGAAAACTCTATCGACGGAGGTTCTTGATGAAGTATTTGTGTAGATTTCCGGTGGATATTAAGAAGCGCCAAGATGTACTTTTTAATCTAAATTGTTTGGAACACATTGCGCTATATCACGATTTCGATGCGCTATATTATGTGCCTTGCTTTTGCGCTGGCGTTTGGGCTCGCAGGTGTAGGACGTGTTTTTGCGCTGCTCTTTTGGGGGAAAGAGTTCGTGCTGTCTGGCAACATCATCATGGGACTTGCAACTACCATTCCGTTTATGTCCTTTGCGAACGTGATCCACACACAGTTTTTGATTCCGAATGAGCGGGATCGGGCGTACTTGTGTTCGGTCATTATGGGAGCGGTCGTCAACCTGGTCATTAACCTTGCGCTGCTTCCATCCTTTGGCGCAATGGGCGCAACGGTCGGCACCATTGCAGCGGAGGCGTGCGTATGCATTGTTCAAATGTGGGTGGTACGCCATGATTTGGAACTAAAGACTTATTGGAAAAATGCGCTTCCTTTTTTTCTGATAGGATTATGCATGTTTTTCGGTGTCTATTGCCTGGGCAGGTACCTGGGCTCAACATGGCCAACGCTTTTCCTGCAGATCTTATTAGGGACCGTTTTCTATGGTCTGTGTGCTGTAGTCTACCTTTGTGCTGTTCATGATGATACTTTAATGAGAATCCTGCGAAAAGTGAAAAAAGTGGAAGAATGAAGCGAATGATTCAAAGTCATTCCTCGAAAAGAAAGGGGCAGAAATATGTACGATTACCTCATTGTCGGTACCGGGTTGTACGGTGCCGTATTTGCCGAGCGGATGACGACGGCGGGGAAAAAGTGCCTGGTAATCGACAAGCGACCGCACATCGCAGGGAACATCTATACAGAGAAGACCGAGGGTATCCATGTGCACGTATACGGCCCGCATACCTTCCATACCAATGATAAACAGGTGTGGGACTATGTGAATCGGTTTGCCCAGTTCAACCGCTATACCTGCATGACGCTGGCGAATTATCACGGCGAAATGTACTCCCTACCCTTCAATATGTATACCTTCAGTAAAATGTGGGGTGTGACCACGCCGGAGGAGGCTGCGGCAAAGATCGAGGAACAGCGGAAAGCCGCAGGCGTCACACAGCCACACAATCTGGAAGAACAGGCCATCTCTCTGGTTGGCACGGATATTTACGAAAAGCTCGTCAAGGGGTATACCGAAAAACAGTGGGGTAGACCATGCAAAGAATTGCCTGCGTTTATCATCAAGCGCCTTCCGGTGCGTTTTACCTATGACAACAACTATTTCAACGCGTTCTATCAGGGAATTCCCATTGGTGGGTACACGAAAATGGTGGAGAACATGCTGACGGGCATCGAGGTGCGGCTGAATACCGATTACTTTGCGCATAGAGCGGAGCTTGACGCGCTGGCGGAGCATGTGCTGTTTACCGGTCCCATTGATGCCTATTTTGACTATCGTTTCGGCGCGCTGGAATATCGCAGGGTGCGCTTTGAGACAGAAGTACTCGACATGCCGAACTTCCAGGGGAATGCCGTTGTGAATTATACAGATCGAGAGACGCCCTGGACACGGATCACTGAGCATAAATGGTTCCAGTTCGGCAAGGACGACGACGGCAACGATCTGCCGAAGACGGTCATCAGCCGGGAATACAGCAGCGAATGGAAGCCCGGGGACGAGCCGTATTACCCCGTCAATGATGAAAAGAACGGTACCCTGTACGCCCAGTATAAGGCTCTGGCGGACGGGGAAGAAAAGGTTGTTTTCGGCGGCAGACTTGGCGAGTACAAATATTACGATATGGATCAGGTTATTTCGGCGGCACTGAAGAAAGTGAAGGGAATCCAGAAACTGTGACGCTAAAGGATGAAAGAAAAATATGAAAGCCCTCGTTCTCAACTCCGGTCTTGGCCACCGGATGGGTGTCCTGACCTCGGAGTACCCGAAATGTATGACGGAGATTTCCCACAGGGAGACGATCTTAAGCCGCCAGCTGCGTCAAATCACGGAGGCGGGGATCACGGAGGTGGTCATGACCACCGGGTATTTTGACCGTGTACTAGAAGAATACTGCCAGTCTCTGGAGCTGCCGGTACATATCACCTTTGTGAAGAATCCGCTTTACGATAAAACAAATTATATTTACAGCATCTACCGTGCCCGGGAGTACCTGCGGGACGACGATATCCTGCTGATGCACGGCGATCTGGTGTTTGAATCCTCCGTGTTCGACGAGGTTGTGAACAGCCCGGATAGCTGCATGACGGTCTCCTCGACCTTACCGCTGCCGGAGAAGGACTTCAAAGCCGTGGCGCGGGATGGCTGCGTTGAAAAGGTCGGCATCGAGTTTTTCGAGAGCGCTATGGCCGCCCAGCCGCTGTACAAGCTGCTGAAAAAGGATTGGAAGGTCTGGCTGGATCAGATCTGCGCGTTTTGCGAAAGCGGTCGGGTAGCCTGCTACGCGGAAAACGCGTTTAACGAAGTCTCATCAAGATGCGCCATCCGCCCCCTCGATGTGAAGGACGCTCTTTGCGCCGAGATCGACACACCGGAGGATCTGGAGACCGTTTCCCGGCGGCTCCGGGAGATCGAGAATCGCACGGTGTATATGTGCTTTTCCACAGACATCCTCCACAGCGGGCACACCGGCATCATCCGGAAGGCGTCCCGCCTGGGGAAGCTCATCATCGGCGTACTTTCGGACGAGGCCGTTGTGAGTTATAAGCGGTTCCCGCTGCTGCCCTTCGAGGAGCGCAAGGCCATGTTTGAGAGCCTGTCCGGCGTGTACCGGGTGGTGGAGCAAAAGACGCTGAGCTACCGGGAAAATATTGAAAAATACCGCCCGAATTATGTGGTCCACGGAGACGATTGGGCCTCCGGTTTCCAGAAGCCCATCCGGGAGGAGGTCCTGTCCCTGCTGGCAGTGTACGGCGGAAAGCTGGTGGAGTTTCCCTACGCGGGAGATGAGAAGTACACCGAGCTGGAAAAGCGGGCAAGGGCCAGCCTTTCCAGTCCGGATCTGCGCCGGGGGCGGCTGAAAAAGGCTATCGCTATGAAGGGCCTGGTCACCGCCATGGAGGCTCACAGCGGGATCACCGGGCTGATCGTGGAAAACACCGTGGTGCATGAAAACGGCGGGGCCCGCCAATTCGACGCCATGTGGCTCAGTTCTCTGTGCGACTCCACCGCCAAGGGCAAGCCGGATATCGAGCTGGTGGATATGACAAGCCGCTTCCGCACCATCGACGACATTATGGAGGTCACGACGAAGCCCATCATCTTTGATGGCGACACCGGCGGCCTTGCGGAGCATTTTGTGTACACCGTCCGCAGCCTGGAGCGGATGGGCGTGTCCATGGTGATCATTGAGGACAAGACGGGCCTGAAAAAGAACAGCCTCTTCGGCACGGAGGTGGCCCAGACCCAGGATTCCATCGACCATTTCTGCGCCAAGATTGCGGCGGGCAAACGGGCCCAGAAGACCCGGGACTTCATGATCTGCGCCCGGATCGAGAGCCTGATTTTGGAGCGGGGGATGGAGGACGCGCTGACCCGGGCCAAGGCCTATGTCCAGGCCGGGGCGGATGCCATCATGATCCACAGCCGGCGGAAGGAGCCGAACGAGATCTTCGAGTTCGTGGAGAAGTTCCGCTCCGCTGATACCGCGACGCCCATTGTGGTGGTGCCGACCTCCTTTAACACAGTGACGGAGGAGGAATTTAAAGACCGGGGCGTGAACATCGTGATCTACGCCAACCAGCTCACCCGGACGGGCTTCCCCGCCATGCAGGACGCGGCGCAGACGATTTTGACGCACCACCGGGCGAAGGAATGTGACGAAAAGTGTATGCCGATCAAGGACATTATCCGACTGATTCCGGAGGACCTGTAATGGAACAAAGAATTCTCAGCGGCATCGGATGCCTGGAGGCCGCGCTGAAGGAGCTGGGAACGCGAAAATATCTCCTGGTGCGAGACAGCTCCTATCCCTACCTCTCAATTCGGAATTACATAGACGCCCTGCCTGCTCCCCATGTGGTATTTGACGGCTTTTCATCTAATCCCCTTTATGAAGACGTCTGTAAGGGCGTGGCCCTTTTCAACCGGGAGGGCTGCGATACCATTGTGGCGGTGGGCGGGGGCAGCGCCATCGACGTGGGCAAGTGTATCAAGCTGTTCTCTAAGATGGAACCGGAGCAAAACTTTCTGTTCCAGGGATACAAGGATACCGGCGTTCCCCTGATCGCCGTGCCCACCACGGCGGGAACGGGCAGCGAATCGACCCGGTACGCGGTGATCTACTACCAGGGGAAGAAGCAATCCATCACCCACGACAGCATCCGGCCCCCAATTGCTATTCTGGACAGCTCGGTTCTGAAGACCCTACCCCTGTATCAAAAGAAATGCACCATGCTGGATGCCCTGTGTCAGGGGATCGAATCCTGGTGGTCCGTTAATTCTACCCAGGAGAGCAAGGGATATTCCAGACTTGCGGTGGAAACGATCCTGGAAAATATGGACGCTTATATCCGGGACAATGATGAAAAAGCGGCTGAAAAGATCCTGCTGGCGGCCAATTTCGCAGGCCGGGCCATCAACATCACCCAGACCACCGCGCCCCACGCCATGAGCTACAAGCTGACCAGCCTCTATGGCCTCCCCCATGGCCACGCGGTGGCGATGTGCCTGCCGGAGGTATGGGAATACATGCTGGGGCATTTGGAGCGGTGCGTGGACAGGCGCGGGCCGGCGTATTTGAAAGCCGTGCTGGACGAGATCGCGGAACGGATCACCTATGAGCGGTTTCAGAAGCTTTTGGACCAGCTGGAAATGCGCCGCCCCGCCGCCAAGGGCCGGGAGCAGGAGATCGAGATCCTGGTTGACGCGGTCAATCCCGTGCGGCTGAATAACAATCCGGTGGCCCTGCCTAGCGATGGGATTCGTTCGATGTATGAAAGGATCGTTTTGAAATGAAGATCGACGAGTTTTTGGACCAAATCGGCTCCGAGTTTTACACCGGGGTGCCGGACTCCCAGCTGCGGGCGCTGTGCGACTATCTCATGGCGACCTATGGGGAGGACCCCAAGCGCCACATCATTGCCGCCAACGAGGGCAACGCCGCCGCCATTGCCGCCGGGTACCACCTGGCCACCGGCAAGGTCCCGGTGGTCTACATGCAAAATTCTGGCGAGGGGAACATCATCAACCCCGTGGCTTCCCTTCTGAACGAGGAAGTCTACGGCATTCCCTGTATTTTCATCGTCGGCTGGCGGGGGGAGCCGGGAGTCCACGACGAGCCTCAGCACATCTTCCAGGGAAAAGTGACCTTGAAGCTGCTGGAGGACCTGGATATCGCGTACTTTGTCGTCGGCAAGGAGACCACGGAGGACCAGGTGTCCGCCAAAATGGCGGACTACCGCGCCCTGCTCTCCGCCGGCAAGCAGGTGGCCTTTGTGATCCGCAAGGGCGCACTGGAATTTGACGGCAAGATCACCTATAAAAACAGCCACCCCATGACTCGGGAGGAGGCCATCCGCCGTATCGTCGAATTTACGGGAGACGATCCGATTGTCTCCACCACCGGCAAGGCATCCCGGGAGCTGTTCGAGATCCGGGAGGCCCGGGGGGAAGGCCACGGACGGGATTTCCTGACCGTTGGCTCCATGGGCCATGCCTCCTCCATTGCCCTGGGCATCGCGGTCCAGCGGCCGGAGAAGCGGGTCTGGGTCCTCGACGGGGACGGCGCTGCCCTGATGCACCTGGGGGCCATGGCGATGATCGGCGCCCACGGCCCGGAAAACTTGGTCCACATCGTCCTCAACAACGCCGCCCACGAGTCCGTCGGCGGCATGCCCACGGCGGCGGGAAAAATCGACCTTCCGAAAATCGCCCAGGCCTGCGGGTACGGGCGCGTTTACGGGGCCGCCACCGGGGAAGAACTGCAAGGGGCCCTGGCCGCCGCCTCCGCCCAGCGGACCCTGACCTTCCTGGAGGTCCAATGCGCCATCGGCGCTCGGCCCGACCTGGGCCGGCCCACCACCACACCCCAGGAAAACAAACGGGCCTTCATGAAAAAAATCTCGCAAGGAGCGAAAGCTGTGGCCAAAGTGGTGGATCAAAAGGCTTAATCGAACGGTTGGAAGGAAAAATAAAATGTGGAGAAGAATATTAAAGTATTTCACATATTTGTATTGTTTATTCAAAAGCTATACCAGCAAACACAAACAGATTAAAAGCGGGAATATCCTGATTATTGAAGGCGGCCATATTGGTGACGCGCTCATGGACGCACCTGCTTTAATATATTTAGCAGATTATTATGTGGCAGATGGTAAAAATGTTTATTTCCTCTGTTCTCAATCGGCATGGTATATACTTAAACAAATTTCTAGTTTAAGTGGAGTAAAATATGTGGGACAGAATTACTCATATGATTTTAAAGATTTCAATTCATTTTGGAAAGTTGAGGCGGAACTAAGACAAATTGAATTTGAAAGAATAATTGGAATTGCTACAGGGGATGGAAGGGTGGACTGCTTAGCAGGAGTTTTACGAGCAAATCAAAAGTGGGGGATTGCAGCTATTGGTGCCAGTAAAGGAATAAAAGTAAAACTATATAATCACCTCCGCAAATGCTATTATTCAGACATTATTATTGGCGATAGAAATCAGTTTCAACTTCGGCATTTTGTGAAACTAATGAGGGAACTAAAAATTGAAGGGTTTAAAATAATGAATGCATCTATTCCACCGCACAGTGAATATAAATTACCAACAGATTCTTATATTACTATTTCCACTGATTCTTCTACCTCAGAAAAGAGTTGGCCGGTAGAAAATTATGTCGAGTTAATTACACAGCTATTAAAATGCAGTGATGATAACATTATTTTGATTGGGAAAAGCATTGACTCGAATTTGCAAAAAAAGATTGCGTCAGCTTCGGAACTTGGAAGTAAGCGAATAATAAACATGGTTGGAAAAACGACCCTTGCAGAGTGGATTGAAATTATTCGTGGAAGCAAATTCTTGATAGGGGTAGACAGTGGATCTATTCATGTTGCTGCTGCAGTAGGAACATTAGCCTTTTGTTTGAGTGGCGTTTGGTCAGGCCATAAATGTATACCGTATGATATAGATTATGTGGCGCCGGGAACAAAGCTACCAATTTGCATATATAGACAAGATACTGATATTGATTATTTGCCATGTTATGATTGTCGCGGTTCTGGTAGACCTGGCTATGGAAATGCTGAATGCCTTGCGCAGTGTAAATCCGGCCAGCCATGCCTCTGCCTTTCCGAGATAACGCCAGATGATGTTATGGAAGCGATCCATCACGCAAAGGAGATAGGAGCGATATCATAGTGTCGATCAAGAAAAAAGTA
>CANQSU010000064.1 GCA_947626585.1 uncultured Oscillospiraceae bacterium | reverse complement strand
TGTCCACTGCTCTCCTCCACAATGGTGAAAGTACCGACTCCAGTGAACTTTCCGGTCTTGCCGTAATTCGTCCCCGGTCCCTTGCGGATGTTCAGATCGGTGATGGACACCTTCACCAGATACGGGACAGAGGATTTGGCTGCGGAGGTGTACACCGCGTTCCCGGCAGAGTCATAGACCGTATAGCCCGGATTACTGTCCGCGCACTTTTTGGCATTGGCAAGGACGGCAAAGGCACCCTTCTGCGAGGCGGCGTCCGTCCAGGTCTTTCTGACGCGGTACAGTTCGTCTCCGCCGCCCTGCGTTCCGGCTGCCGTTCCGACCACTTTCTTTAAGATGGTGAGAATCTTAGAGCCATAACCCGCGCCGGCCGCCCAGCCCTTCCTGGCAGGGTTTTCCTGCTGGCCCAGCCACTCCACATATGCGGCGCAGCCCCTCGTCACATACTGGAAACGGGGGTCAACCAGGGTGTTCTTCAGAGCGTCCGTAGATGCATACGCCTTGAGGTGCTGGATCTGCGCCCGTATGCCTATCTGCGGCGTGTCAAAGGAATTGCCCTTCATGCCGTTTGCCGTCACGCCCATTCCGCAGAAGTTATTCTGGTCAAGCGTAACTGCGGAGCCGGAGAAACCGAAGTTTCCGGTTTCCAGACAGGACTGAGCGAAGGCGATGTCGCCGCGCACACCTTCGGCAGCACCCTCCGAAAGATACAGTGGGATCATGTCAATGACAGACTGCGCCACAGAAGGGTTGACCGCCTTGATGTAGGTCTGCATCTGAGCGGCGGTTGCCACAGATGTTCCCATGATCTTTGTGTAGCTGCCGGTATCGGCATCCGAGGAACTGCCGCCAAGCTGCGCCGTGACCTTTGCGGCGAGGTCGCCCATCCTGGCGTACATCCAGTTGCCGGGACAGCTTTTGTTTGCGAACCACCGATGTACGGTCAATACCATCTCGCCGGATTTTGGCTCATAGGCGAGCGTCTTGTCCTTATCGCCAAACCACAGGAGCTTCGTCTTGCCGTTACGCTTGCAGATATCCACGCACAGCTTGATGAGCGTCTGATATACGATGTCGCGGAACGCATACGGCTCAGTGGTATCAGACGCGCACTCGATGGTGATCGCCCGCTGATCGTTGGCATTGGAGGATGAACACCAGGAGCGGTTCTTCTCCTCCACATACATCCCGACTCTGCCGTCCTTGTCGATGCCGTAATTCGAGGACGCCTGCGTGGAGGACTTGGCGAACCAGTCGCCAAGCCCCTCCGCCGTACACTGACCGACCACGCAGTGGGGAGTGATGCGGTCGATTGAATGCGTTCTCTTTCCGGAATGATTCGGGCTGAGTTTGGTGTAGGCCACCATAGAACTGTTCGTATAAGCCATTACTCGTCACCGTCCTTTCCATCGGTATCGCGGTCGTGGAGCTGCTCCAGCACCGCTTTCAGCTTTTCCGGGATAGGCAGCCCAAGGTGCGCGGCGTTCTCCGTGAGCGATACGCCCTCATTGGAGATGTAGAAGAAGATCACCGCCGTGCGCAGGACGCCGCTTTCTCCAAACACAAAAGCGTCCAGAAGATGCCCGATGCCTACAAGCAGAAAGATTAGCACCTTGCGGCAGATGCCCCTGAATCCGACCGCGCTTGACAGCTTGTGGTCTGCGATGGCGCACATGACACCAGTGATGTAGTCAATGACCACAAACGCGATGAGCGCGTACAAGAGCCCGTCGCAGCCTCCCACAAAGTAGCCGAGCCATCCTCCGATGCCGGCAAAGATGAGTTGGATCGTGTTCCAAAATTCCTTCATGATACGTTCCTCCTTTAGATTTTTTTGTATGAAAAAAGCAGTCCCTCCGAAGAGAAACCGCCTGATTCCGGTAATTGTTTTCCTACTGCTCCTGCAGGATGTATGTGATCTTCATAGTCTTGTCGGCGGTCTTTGTGACCGGCTCCGACAGATTGTTGATGGTCGCCAGATAGTTTGCCAGCATCATAAAGCCGGGAGCGGAGCGGTCTCCACAGCTCATAAAATACAGGAGCGGCTCATCCAGAACGGGAGTGTAGCTGTATTCATAGCTTGATGCGGACAAAAGCTTTTTGTTCTCCGGCTTTAGAATCTCGTTCGTCTCTCCGTTGGCAATATACAGGATGTCGTCATAGTTCTCATAATAAATCCGCCCGTTCACGGCGATTTTAGGAAATCCGGGAATGGTGGACATCCCGTTTTCCGTCAGCTGCGCCACGTTGGCGGGTTTTTCAATCTCAAATTTATAGACGTGGGACGGGCTGCCGTAGGATTTCAGATAGGCAAAGCCGTTATGGGCAAACGCATATCTTAATCCGTTTGTCTGCAGCGCGACCTCCGCCGTGTTCGTCATCGTGTGCATGGTGGCCTTCCATGTGCCGAAGCCTATCTTCATCACCTTGAACTCGCCGCCCGCCTGCGTCTGGTAGCCTGCCGCCGAAAAGATATAAAGGGAGTGCGTGGCGGGATCAAAGTTGTAGGCAATGTTCCCAGAGACGTCTATGCCTTCGCTGATCGCAGTCTCCTCAAGCAGAGGCTTTTTCGTCCTCGGCTCCTCAAGCACGGATACGGTTTTCAGATATGCCCGACGCTTTATGATGGTAATCCGGGTGTCGCTGTCGACGCGGAAGTAGTACGCGGCGTCCGTCCTGCGGTCAAGAAGGAACAGAAGCTCGGTCTTTTCCTTTGTGTATCCGCTGAAATGGTCGCCCGTACTGGCGCCCGTAAGACTGGAATACACATACTGCAGGGTGCCCGCGTCCACCTGGACGCCGAGTGGGTGGGCGGTGTCATACTCCGCGTTCCCGCTGCCGTAGGAGGTGAAGCCGCCGTTTACGTGCGTGAGGCACACCGAGGCGATCGTCCCGTTTGCCTGAGAGGTGGCAAAGTCATACACATACTTCATGTAACGCTCGCTTAAGTTTAACTCGCTCTCGGTCTGGTTGTAGCCGCCGCGCAGGGTGCCGGTGGTGTTGTTCTGCTGTCCGTATGCCGCGCAGCCGACGAGCCTTGCCTTAGCGGGAGGATAGAGGTTCTCCGGATTTTCTTCGATTTCCGAATCAAAAAGCAGAATGCCGCCGAGCAGCTTCTGGTAATAGGGCGCAAAGGATTCGTACATTTTGGATGGGTCCTTTGCCAACCCGAGAGGGCGGAAAATCTCCTGCAGGGCATTAGTGACCATGTTGTGCTCCGTCACGGTCTGCGTCCTCCCCGTATTCACGTCTGTCAGTTCTATCTTCATTTTCCCTTTGAGCATTTCATGCGCCTCCTTAATTGATGTAGGTAATCTTGAACCGGGAAAGTGCGGCATTGTCGTGCAGGATAAAGCGGAGATGCAGCAGCCTCTTTTCGCCGAGGCTGTTCCACAGTTCCTCAGGATCGGTATTCAGCCAGTCTCCGAGCGGCGCCTCCTCCGACCACTGCGTTTCCCCGTCCGTGGAGTGTGACACGCCCACGCTGCCGGAATACTCTGCCGTCAAAAGCTTGATGCCGAGGATGGACACATGGCTCATGTCCGCCGTCACGGACAGCGTCTGCGGATATGGATAGGCCTTGAGTTTTGCCTTTACCGGAACGGAATCGCCGCCCGTCTGCCAGCGGTAAATATCCGGGTTCTCAAGCCCTGTAAGAAGTGCGGACGGCGGATCTTCCGTAAAGCCGTGTTCCAGAAACACCGCCGCACTTAAATCCCTGGCTTCAATCTCCTTAAGCTGCCCGTCCACCATGGTGTAAAGGGTCTCCCCCTGGCGAATGAGATAGCCGCAGGACTCCGTGATATCCGGCGCATACGGACCATAGGAAACCGACCACGCCAATCCGTCCGCATCAAGCGGGCGGAAACTGACCGTTGTCCCGCCGCCGGAGCCGTCTGAGAGCGTAAGAGGAGTGGTCGTGCCGCCGCATACCAGTGCGCTTTCACCTGTGTTGCCGGATACGGGTGTCTGTATAACGTTCAGGAACATGTCGTGGTTTGAAAACAGGAACAGCTCAAAAATCAGCCTGTTTTCCTCCACTCGGTTATTGTAGACGGTGTATCCCTCAAAGCGTATCTTAAGAAACCGAAGGTCCGGGTTCACATCCCCCAGCTGTCGATAGACTGCGGTGGAGCATCCGTCACGCCGCAGGACCTTCAGCTGTTCCGTGCCCACGCCAAAGCCGATCCAGTGGTTGCCGGAAACATACAGTTTTGAGGCTTCGATGCCGTTGAACAGAAAGCCCTCCAATCCCTCCGTGGCGAGCGTGCCGTCATCGTTGTAGGCGGTGCTGACCGCACTCATTCCCTCCGTGGTATTGAAAAAGGGGTCAAGCACCGTCCTCTTAACCCCGGACTCCGCCAGAAGATGAAGGGACGCCGGTGACTCCTCCGTGCCCTCTGCGGTAAAGAAAAGTCCGTCACACGCAATGGGCTTTTCCGGCTCATAGGGCAGCGGACCCGAGTAAATCGGCTCCTCCGCACCCTCCTCCTCGTAAATGGAGAGCGTTCCCTTAAAGTCCCCGGAAAAGAAACGGTAAATCCGAAGCGGCGGATCAAAGGCCGCCGTGAAGCCCTCCGAGACGGGAATGCCCTCCGGCGAGCTGCGACGCCACAGATATCCTTCCTCATCGATTAACATGTATCTACCTCCATACTTTCCACGCGCTCATACTGCGCGGTATCTATCGCAAGGTGCTGCAGCCGTCCGCTGTTTATTTCCTCCTCCGCGGAAACGACCGTCCAGTCGCTGATAAGCCGGAAGGCTCCGTCCTCCGACAGTTCCGCTTTGGTAAGGTCATATACGGGCGGGAAGTCCTCATCAAGCGTAAAGGTCCTGACGGTTTCCACGGCGGTCACTCGCTCGTTCAGCGCGTCATAGCCGAAGGACGCACTGTCAATCTTCGGCAGTCTGATTCCCTGCATCAGATTCATGTGTGATATTTTCGGGAATGCGGCGGCCGCGCTGTCGTAAAGGGCGGTGTAACCAAACTCGCCGTCCACGGAAATCCTGTCCATGGTTTCCGTGACGTTTATCCTGCCGTTCCAGTCGCCGATGCCAGCCACGAGTCCCTGTCCGCTTATGGTCGCACGGATCTGCAGCTCGCCGATGGCAACCGTCCCGCCCGTGACGGAGAGGTACACCTCGAAGGTGTTCTCCGAATTTTCGATGACGTTGGGGAGCGGGAAAAACAGCGTCAGGATATGCCTTCCGTCCACACAGGTTTTCTTCGGCACGAAGGTCTCTACCGTTTCGCCGTTCAGCCTGTAGGAGACGGTCAGTTCCGGGCGGCATTTCTCCGTAAAGCGGTACCTCACAGGCCTTTCCACGGAAAACGTCTCCTGCGGTGACTCTTCATCTTTGTCCTCCGCATTCCGCTCCTCCTCATAGAATGCCGTACCGTCAAGCGTCCGTTCCACGTCATCCGCGCGGACGTCCAGAAGAAGCTCGCCAAGGAACATGGCCGAGGTTGCTTCCTTTGACGTAAAGGTGATATCAAGCACCATCGTCGGGAAGGAGCCTATCGTGTAGGGCGATACGTTCATGAAGCTGTATACCACGGTTTTGCCGCTCTCCACCTGGTTTAAAAGCCCCGTGATGTTTTTGTCGTTCTTGGACTTCGCCGCCGCAAGCCTCGGATTCTTTCCCACGCATTTGAGGGACATTTTTCCGTTTATCCTGTATTCGATGCTTGTAATGCAGGACAGTCTGTCCTCATCTGCATGGCCGCCCGTAAACCGCAGCACGTCCATCGGCTCAAGCGCGGGATTGCCGATGGTGGTGCCGTCAAACGGCACATACTCCATGGGGGTGATGCTGCCGAGGATGCCGTTAAGAATCCTCTCCCTTGTTGCCTGCAGTCCGAACTGCAGAAGGGGATTTGTCTCAAGGTTCATGGTCAGCCCGTCATCCGGCTGTACGGCGTAATATTCCGCGATCTCCCTGATCCTGTTGGTGGAGGATACGGCGGTGTATCTCGTCACAAAGTCCGAATAGCTGCTTGAAAACCGCTCCCTTGCCGGAACGGAGAGGTCGGCGGTGTTTTTGTAGGGGATCAGCAGGAGTTTCCCCTCCCTGTTTATCTGGCAGACACAGCCAAGTACCTGCGCCACGTAATGCAGAAGGTCACGGTAGGTCTCCATGTCGTTTTCCGCGTAAATGCCGAGCGTCTCCTTCCCGTTCGGAAGGGCGTCAATCTCCGCTTTCGTCTGCGCCGGCTCCACATTGCAGGCGGTACAGGCGGCATAGAGGAAGTTATAGACGGTGCCGCCCGCCGCATCCAGCTTAAGCGGCTCGTCAAAGCGGAGCATATGGTCGTAGCCCTTCAGCTCCAGCGTCTTTATGCTCCTGTTTGCCTCCGTGACATCAAAGATGCCCATCGGCACGGTTTCCACGCTGCCGTCCTCCAGATAAAGGTGGAAGAAAAGTCTCACCTCGGCATCCTCCAGCGTATAGCGGTCGACATCCGAAAAAAGGGAGATGCCCATCTCGGCCGCATACACCGTGCCAAGCTCGATTTCCGTGCCTCCGCAGCACTGGCGGCTGATGTATCCGCTTCCCTTGACGATGTCCTCGGGACCGAATTCGTAGACCTGATGAGTCCTGGTGGTAATCGTGCCGGTCCAGTAATATTTTCTTGTGTTGCTCTCCACGGCGCGGAGAAATGCCTCCGAAACAGGATACATGATGCCACCTTCCTTCCATCAAAAAAGCACCAGCCGTTCTGACTGATGCTTCCGTGTTCATATCTACGATTTGATTTTCTTGGCAAAAGAATATGTTTGCTTTTTTATTGCGACTGCGCTTTTCCTGAAACTTCCAAAACTCATGCAGCACAAGCTATCTGATAATGCATAGCATGGCAATGATGCCTGTTGCATTGCCAAGAATGTGCGATATGGTGGAAACTACACAGTTTCCAGACTTTCTATAGACAATGGAATATATGATGCTGTCAATATAAACCATTGCGATATCAAAGAACACAATTCCGACGCTGCCAACGGCTATGTGACCCGCTGCAAACACTGCTGAAGAAAGAAGCACACAGAGCCAGAACGGAAGATACTTCATGCCTTTCCCAAGGAAAAATCCCCTGTATGCTATCTCTTCCCCGAAAGCCGCAATCACGACCTGCCCCACCATTAGCGGAAGTCTGTCAAATGACAGAAACTGATCGGTACGTCCGAACAGATGGATAACGTATTCTTCGCGGAATAATAAATTTCCCAAAGGAAATGTAATAATGGCGCTGACAACAGGCAGAAGTACCCACAGGATAACCCCCGGCTTCTTCATATCCGCCAAAAGGGTAGGAAAGCGAAGTCCTGACGCATTGCCTTTTGTCTTGGACACGGCTTCTTCAATAAAGAAAAATGCAATGCCGACAAATACGGAAAATCCCGCAATCTGCGATGACGGCACAATCTTTGTCAGCGTGAGCAGAATCATCCCCGCAATACCAATCGTTGTGAGCAGTCTGCCCTTGTCTGTCGTCTTGTTCATTTTGAATTCTCCTCCTGCAGAACGGACACCGCGCCCTTATAAACACGCTTTAGGTGTTCTGCTATATAATCCTCATTATACTTCATTCCGTTATTGGCAATCAGACTGGCATATCCGTGAGCAAACATGGCAAGGGTGGCAAACACCTCTTTTGTCTGCTCCATGTCGAGTCCCATTGCCTTTTGCATCGGCAAAAGAATCGGCGCAAGATCCTCGGAATTTATAATCTCTGCGAGATTATTGCCTATTGCATATCCCGACTGGAAAAGAAAACGGAACAGATTTTCCTCCTCCGCTGCGAACCGGATATAATTTAATCCGATGCCAAGCAGCATATCCTTTTGTCCAGTATCCATCAGATACTCTGTGTGATAGCGATCCGCCACCTCGTAGGCGGCTTTTTTTAATTCCTCAATCGTTGCAAAATGGTACATTACGGGCTGCGTAGAACAGTTCAGCCTGTTAGCCGTAGTCCTTGCGTTGATATTTTCCCATCCCGTTTCACGGGCAATCTCAAAAGCGGCATGAGCGACCATCTCTTTTGTTACTTTAGCTTTTGGCGGCATATTTCTCAGCTCCTTACATAACGTATGTTATATAACTACCATTATACACATTCCGACTGCACTTGTCAAGACCCTAAAACTCCTTCAGCGTAAAACTCACCGTCCACAATCCCTTGTAGCTCGTGTCCTTCTCCAGCTTTGCCTTGTAGCCCGTGATGTACATTTCCGTTTCCTTGAGTGCGAGATTTTCGGTGTCAAAATACTGCACGGCTATCTTGGGCTTCTTGGAATATGCCGTCAGCTTTTTCAGCCACGCGGAGCTGACCGAAAAGGACACGGAGATTGTGACCACGCCGGAGCGGATCACGTCTCTCTGGGTGGTTCCCGCCTCGGTCTCGCCGCCGGAATCCGCCTCCACGTCCGACAGGTCGATATCGTAGAAGTCCGGCAGAGGCAGGCTCTCGCCGTCAAATTTCAGATATTGTATAAATGCCACATCATCTTCCTCCGCTCCTTAGATTTGCCCTCTGCTGGGCGCTTACGATCACCTCGTCAAGTATTGTGCCGCCGAGATACACGGGAATGACGATGTCCCCATTCTGTCCGCTTATATTCGAGAATGCCTCGCGGATGGCGGCGGTGATGCCGGACAGCGACTCCGCCTGTGCGGATATTCCGCTTTCTGTATTAGCAGTCTGACTGACATTAGGGGAAAGCACCATGTCCGACGCCACGCCGTCCATCGCCCTTGCCACCATCGACCTGCTGCCCTCGATGCCCTTTGCCAGCCCTTTCATGAAGTCGGGCATCCAGGATTCGTAATCCGTCAGCGGTCCCTCGTCCGGCACGGAGAAGTGCAGGAACGATTTTATTTTGTCGGCCACCGAGCTTACCGCATCGCCCACGGCGGAGATGCAGCTTTTGATGCCGTTTACGATTCCCATGATGATGTCCTTGCCCCACTGGAGCGCCTTAGACGGCAGGCTGGTGATAAAGCTGATGGCGTTGTTAAATCCGCTTTTTATGGTGTCCACGATATTGCCCATCGTTCCCTTGATGCTGCTCCAGATATTGCTAAACACCGTACTGACCGTTGACTTTATGCTGCTTACCACAGTTGAGACGGTACTCTTTATGCTGTTCCAGACCGAGGAGACAGTGGACTTGATGCCGTTCACCACGCTCGTGACCGTGGACTTTATCGCGTTCCAGACGGTTGAAATCACGGACTTTATGGCATTCAGGACCGTTGTAACCGTAGTCTTGATGGCGTTCCAAGCGGTGGAGATAAAGGTCTGGATCACCGTCACGACCGTGGTGACCACCGTTTGAATCCCGTTCCACACCGTCTGGAAAACCGACCTGATGGCATCCCACACCATTGTGACCGTCGTTTTTATCGTATTCCATGCGGTGGAAAGGAACGTGCTGACCGCCGTCACTACTGTGGTAAAAATGCCTTTGATCCCTTCCCATAAGCCGGAAAAGAAGTCCCTGATCCCGTTCCAGACCGTCTGCGCAGTGGAGGAGATCGCCTCCCATGCCGCCGTGAAAAATTCCTTGATGGCGTTCCAGACTGCGACTGCCACCTCCTTGACGTTCTCCCACAGGTTGATCCAGAACTGCCGGAAATCCTCATTGGTGTTCCACAGATAGATGAACGCCGCCACCAGCGCAGCGATTGCCGCAATGATCAGCACGATGGGGTTTGCCAGCATGGTGGCATTGAGGGCGGCAAACGCGCCCTTGACCGTGTTGATCACTCCCGCCACCTTCGGCACGATGGTCATAATCGTACCAACTGCGGATACCACTTTTCCGACCACGATCAGCACGGGACCCAGAGCCGCCGCAAAAAGCGCCACGGTAACGACCACTTTTTTCGCGCCCTCGTCCATGCCGTTCAGCCAGTCAACAAACTGCTGTATCCAGCCTACGATCATCTTGATGGCGGGCATGAGCAGTTCGCCAAAGGAAATGGCGAGTCCCTCCAGCGCCGACTTCAAAATGGTGATCTGGCCCTGAAGGTTATTCAGCTGCGTATCCGCCATCTGCTGCGCCGCGCCGCCGCTTTCGGTGATGGACTGCTGCAGAGCGTCCCAGGTATCGCCCGTATTGGCAAGGAGCGCGTTGACGGAGGACAGGTCCGTTTTATTGAAGATCTTGCTGATGATGTTGTTCTTTTCCTCTGAGGTCATGCCGTCCATACTGGCGTTCAGGTCGCCAAGGATGTCGTTGAGGGAGCGCATATTCCCCTCAGAGTCGTACACCTGTAGCCCCAGTTCCTCCATACAGGCAGCCGCTGTGTCGGTAGGACTCTGGAGGGACAGGATAACGTTGCGCAGATGGGTGCCGCCTTCCGCGCCCTTGATGCCGTTGTTGGCAAGGATGCCGAGGGCGGTGTTCAGTTCCGCCGTGCCGCCCCGGATGGACTTTGCCGTTGCGCCGATGGTGAGGATGCCCTCGCCAAGCTGTGCCACGGAGGTATTGGTGGTGGACGCCGTCTTGCTCATCTGGTCGACCATCGTGGTGGCTTCATCCGTCCCCATGCCGAGGGCTGACATGGCGTCCGTTACCATATCCGACGCGGACGCAAGATCGATGCCGCCGGCCGCCGCAAGGTTCAGGACGGTCGGCAGCGTGTCGCACATCTGCTGGGTGTCATATCCGGCAAGCGCCAGATAGTTCAGGGCCTCGGCACACTCTGACGCGGAAAAAGCCGTCTCGCTGCCCATCTTCTTTGCGAGGGCGGAGAGCGTATCCATCGTGTTGACGGATTCGCCGTTCACCTCGGATACGGCGTCCGATGTGATCCCCATCGTGGCCTGCACCTGGGACATGGATGATTCAAAACTTGCGGCCGTAGCGACCGCCGCCGTTCCCAGGGCCGTCACGCCCGCCGTAACGGGCAGAAGCTTCGAGCCTGCGGAGGAGATGCCGTCGCCCACGGTCTTCAGCTTTTCACCAGTGGCGGCGATCTTCTGTACGGCGGTGGCGGATTGGTTCGCCTGTTCCTCCAGCTTTTTCAGTTCATTCTCCGTCTCGATGATCTCCCGCTGGAGAGCGTCGTACTGCTCCTGTGAGATGTCACCGTTTGCGAGGGCGGTATTCGCCTGTTCAGCCGCTGTTTTCAGCGTCGCCAGCTTTTCCTTCGTTTCGGAAACAGCATCCGCCAGCAGCTTCTGTTTCTGCGCCAGCAGTTCCGTGTTGCCGGGGTCTAATTTCAGGAGCTTCTCCACATCCTTCAGCTGGGACTGCGTGTCCTTGATGGACGAGTTGACGCCCTTTAAGGCGGTCTGCAGCTTGGTGGTATCGCCGCCGATCTCGACTGTGATCCCCTTTATTCTGTTCGCGGCCATGCGGCGTCACCTCCTTTAAAACGCATCCATATCTTCCTGCGTGGCAAGCTCCCGATACCCTTTGTATTCGTCGTTCCCGCTCTCCGCGTACATATCGTTGACAAGACCAATGGTGAGAAGGTCAAGGTCCCGGATAGATATGCCAAGCTGTACGCAGCGGAGCAGGAACAGCGGCGTGGTCATTTCCCGGTCAGTCGGGCGGCGTTTTTTTTAGACTCCACATCCGTCTGGACGTTCAGCCCCCAAAGCTGTATCAGTTCCGGCAGCACCTGATAGATGGAGAATGTGTTAAATCCGTCCAGCCATTCCTCCGGCGTGTCCGGCACTTCCTGCGGTGCGGCGTGCTTCGCCATGATGTACGCGATGTTCTCAAACATCTCCAGGGAGAACACGTCCAGATTGGACTGCTCCCCGGTGCCGTCACCGACCGCTTTCTCCAAAGCCCGCAAATCCCTGTAGATGTCCCTGTGGAATTTCAGCCTGTAAATCCGCGGGATCGCCGCGCTCGCCTTGAACAGCACTTCCTTCCCGTCGATCTGTATCTTCCTCGTCATTCCCATGATCGATATCACCTTGTCCTTTCTCTGCGGGAACTTCCCCCGCAGCCCTTCAAGCGGCTTCCGAAGCCCCCGGCACATAAACCTTGCTGTACCAGCCGTTGTACGTTTCGTCATCCGTCTCATCCCCGGTCTTTGCCTTCACCAGACCATTGGAGAGCGGCACAGCCTTGATGGAGAGCGTCTCGGTCTGCACCTCGATCTCATCCTCGTTCGTCTTGCCCTCGATCCCCGGACGGGACGCGGAGCAGTTGTAGAGGACGTGGCGGATGTGCCGCTTGTCCCCGTCAAACTCGAACAGCAGGGCAAAGGACGCAAGCTCCACGTTCGCGTTCTCGATCAGCACGCCCTTTTCGTCCTTCTCCTCCTTCAGCACTTCCGTGCGGAACGACTCCGGGATCAGCGCAAGCTCCAGATCCCCGTCATAGCCCATGTTGTTGTTGATAACGTAGTACGCCACCCCGTCCGCGTAGAAATTCTCCGGCTCGCCGTTGGCGTCCAGGGAGATGGACACGGAGCCGGGGAGGGCCGTTGGCGTCCCGTAGGTTTCCTTTCCCTCCTCGGAAATGGTCAGGAGCGCGTAATGCGCGTTCTTTAAGTTGAACTTTACCTTGTTTTTCTTGTTGTCCGGCATCGTCTATTCCTCCATTTCAAATTGATACAGGACCTCATACAGCTTTTCGCTGTCGATCCACGTTTCCGATTTCGCATAAAAAACGGAGGCCGCGTCCAATGCGTCCTCCACCCGCTTTTCCGACTGTGGTTCCTTTTTGTCGGTATACAGCTCGATATGCACCTCGTCTATCTTAAAATACGCCCTGCCGTCGGCGGCAAAGTTGTCGCTCCCCGGCAGGAGGAAACAGATGAAAGGCGGGTCCGGCGACTCGCCCTCCGTAAAATGGTCATAGGCGTATGGGATGCCTATGGAATCCAGTATTGCAGTCAGCCGCTCCATATCATCATCCTCCCAGCGCTTCTTCGATCTCCCGCTCCAGCTGCTCCGCCGCCGTTTCCTCCGCAGGAGCGATATGCGGCTGTGCCGGTACGCGCCCGCCGCCGCGCTTGGCGTGTCCATGCTCCAGCAGATGGGCAAGCTGATAGCGGTTTTTAGAATGCACGGTAACCTCAAGCGCATTGGAGTTTTCCTTTGTGGTCTTGACCGACCAGCTTTTGCCGTAGGCACCCGTATCCTTCGGAGCATTCACGGCGATCTCCTTACGCGCCGTGTTCCCGGCTTTCCGTACCGCTTTCTTCATATCATCCGTGGCAAGGCTGGCGTACTCGGTCAGCCCCTCCATAATGGCGTCCGCCAGCCCGTCAACGGATACCCTCTGTCCCATATTCACCGCCTCACTTTCTGACATTTCAGCTTCACGGATTTCCTTTTGAAATTCATGTGGTCAATACCGAGGATGTTGTATAGTTCCCCGGCATACACCACACGGAACTTATCCGCCGTTAACTCAGAGATTTTTTTGCACCATCGCACCGTGAAGTCGGCTTTCGTGTTGTCCACGACTGTCCCCGCCGCCGTGTCCTCGCTCGGTGATTCGTTGCTCACCGTGGCGTGGCAGGAGTAGAAATCCTCCCACGACACGATGTGGTTGCCGATGCTGTCCACAGTCACGGAACTTTTCTGAATTGTGATCCGCACGTTCAAAAGCGCAATATCCATCAGAACCCCTCCTTCCTGCTGCCAAAAAGAAGGGCGCGGAGCGTGAGAGCGAGGGCATGGTGGTCAGCTTCCTCCCGGTGTTCATAGAGGTATGCCGCCGTGTACAGGACTGCCGTTTTTGCGTTGGCGGCGGATTCAAGCTCAGCCGGATCGTCTGTCCGCAGGATATCCATACAAAGCCGCTCCGCCGAAGCGATCAGATGCCGGATCAGCTTATTGTCCTCATCGCTGTCTACCCGGAGGTAGTTCTTCATTTCCTTTAATGTCACCACCATGCTCCGCACCTCCTTTACTCGGATTTCATGAGTCCTGCGGCTTTCAGCTTGGAAAGCAGATCGTTGAGCGCCGTCTTAATGGCAGACGCATCATCGGATGAGCAGTCATCCTGCTTTTCCATTTTCGGAATGACGGGGTATGCGGGGACATATAGCGTTCCGTCCGTGTCTGCTGCCACAGGGACACTCTCAGTGGTTTTTGCCGCTGCCTTGACACCGCCGAGGGTATCCGCCGAAGCGGTGGGGAGGGTGTAGGAACTCCCTCCGCCGCCATCGAATCCTTCCACCTCGCCGCCTTCCTCAATGATCAGCTTGCCGCCGATATGGGTGACGTCGCCGCCCTGCTCGGTGTAGTTCTTTGCGTTGTAACTCATAGGTCAGCCCTCCTTACGCGCTCTTCTGCTGGAGAACCTTGACAGCTTCCTGCAGGATGAGCCTGCCGTCCACGCGCTGGGACGCCAGGAAACCGACCTGTCCGTTGGCGGCGTACAGTTCGTTCAGCTTCTTGAAGGAGCGCCCCTGTCGGTCAGCGATCCAGTAGTAGCCGAAGTCGCCGAAAGCCACGGTCTTGGCGTCAGCCGCAGCGACGGGCATATACGCGGAGGTGTAAACGGGCTTGCCCAGGAGAGTGTCGGGGGTGCCGGACACCAGGGAGGGCTGCCACAGGTACTGGCCCTGGCCGTCCTTCAGCTTGCGGACGAGTTTGATGGTGGCATCGTTCAGCAGCCACACGGCGTTGCGGCGGTAGGGCGTCTTGAGGGAGTAGAACAGGTCGATGAGTTCATCCACAGTGATGGCGGTGGCGGATGCGGCAGTAACGCCGACCTGTGCGCCGCCGGTCGCGGCGAGGATGCCCAGGGGCTTGCCGGTGCCGTTGCCGGTGAAAAAGGCTTCCTCCTCCTTGGCGCCGATGCGGCGGGCAAACTCGCGGGAGATGTAGTTCTCCAGATCGAACACGGAATCGTTCAGCAGCTCCTCGGAAACCTTGATCATGGTCCCCAGCTTGTAGGCGCCAATGGAGACCTGACCGAAGGAGTCGTCGCTCTCCTGATAGGCGCCCTCCTCATCGATCCAGGATGCGGTGCCCTTGGTGGCGACAACGGGAATCTTGCGGTCGCCGCTGGAGGTCTGGATCACATGGGCAAGCTGCCGGAAGATGTTCTCTTCCTCCAGCGCCTCCACCAGAGTGCGCTCGAGGAAGAGAACATCTTCCGGC
>CANQSU010000063.1 GCA_947626585.1 uncultured Oscillospiraceae bacterium | reverse complement strand
ACGGAATTGACAAACAGGACATCTACACAACGCTTTATAACTGGTTTCTTGATGCCCGCACCGCCTCCAAGCTCAGCGTCGGCGGTACGACCATCACGTCGGAGGAGCTGTCGCAGTGGCGCGAGACGCTCAGGGGCGAATACACGGCTGACGGCACAGGCTATCCCTCCTCCGTCAACGGCTTCTTCCGCTCCGACTGGTCCGACCCCAGGGATCTGGATCTGGGCGAGTTCCTGTACTACTTCGGCTGGCCGGAAGAATTTCATTTAATGGACGCAACATTTTATCATGAAGAGGACCCCTCCCAGGAGGAGCTTGCGGACGTATATCAGGCCGTTCAGGAGAGGAGCGGGGAGGAAGATACCGCCTGGCTGGATGCGCTGCCCTGCCACAAGATCCCCGCTTTCGTGGTGGATTATGTGCTGGAGAAGTACGCCGGGATCACCCTGGACGATATGAGCAGGGACTGGCGGAGCCAGCTTCTCTACCTGGAGAAGTACGACGCCTTCTACACCTTCACCAGCGACTTTGGCCCGGGGGAGTTCTACCCCCTCTACGGCGAGCGCCAGGGCGACATTCTGACCCTCTGGTCGGCCGGCCATGTGCTGAAAATCCGCGATAGCGCGGACGGCTGGAAGTTGCTGTCCCACACCGCCATTGGCGGATAAGTAACGGATAAGTAAGACAAAAGTTCCCCCGTGTCTCAAGGGAGGCACGGGGGTTTTCATGTTTATTTTGTAAGCAGGATCAAAATGAGATAGCCCATGGCGGCGCAGAAGCCGATGCCATAGAGCAGAAGAGAGAAGGAGACGCTGCCGGAGATGCGCTGGAGGGTATAGCTGCGGTGGATGTGAGGGGTATAGTCTCCCGGCTCGTAATCCGCGTCGTCCCGCGGCGGAATGGGCCGGCGGCGGAAAAGCGTGTGGTTGAGCAGGATCACGCCCCAGTCGGTCAGGTTGTCGAGAACGCGGCACACCAGAGCGCCGCAGAAGGGGAGAAGCTTCTCGATGACCGGGCGGTAAAGGAGTGTCTCCAGGTCCAACCACGCGGGCCAGAGGTTTACATAAATCTTCCTGCCGCTTTTATCTCCGCGCATCAGCAAACTGCGGACGAAAAGGAGATACACCGCGATCCCGATAGACAGGGAGATCAGAGCGCCCCGGAGGTTTACAAGGGAGAACCAGGAGATGGGGTCCTCCGGCGGCGCGCCGTTCATGAAGCCCTGCATGATCCTCGCCGCGCCGCCCATGACGGGCGTGGGGAACATGCCCATGATTGGGAGCGCCAGGGCGGGAATGATGATGGCGAGGGCAGATTGCCAATTCATATAAGGCTTTTTCTCGACCGGCTTATCGGGTTTTTCCACAAAGATCGCCACATAGAGCTTCGTCATATAGGCTACCGTCAGACCGCCGGAGATGAGGAAAAGCCACTCCACCACGTGGTAGACGCCTGTAGAGGCGCCGGTTTCCGAAGCAAGCTCTATATATTCCACAATGGATTCGTGCAGAAGGGTCTTGCTGACGTAGCCGTTCCAGAGGGGTACGCCGGCGATGCCCAGCGCCCCCATCAGGAAGCAGACGTTCAACAGCGGCTTGTTCCGGCCCCAGCCGCGTATTTTATTGAGATCAAGCTCATGGAGATTCATATACACCACGCCGGCGCACAGGAAGAGGACCAGCTTGATCATGGAGTGATTCACCATATGGAGGACCGTACCCCAGACGGCCAGAGCGTTGTGTTGGCCCAGCAGGCCCTGCATCCCCACGCCCACCAGGATGAAGCCGATCTGGGACATGGACGAGCAGGCCAGCGTCCGCTTCAGGTCGATGGAGAATAGGGCCAGCACCGTGCCCAGGACCATGGTGGCAACGCCCAGGGCCAGGATCGCATTGCCCCAAACCGCGTCGTACGGGAATACCCGCGCGGAGAGGACGAGGATGCCGAACACGCCGGCCTTTGTCAGGATCCCCGACAGAAGCGCCGAGGCCGGGGCGGGGGCCACCGGGTGGGCCTTGGGGAGCCAGATATGCAGTGGGAACATACCGGCCTTGGCGCCGAAGCCGAAGAGGATCAGCGCGCCGGGGAGATAGAGGCACGATTTGTCCGTGAGGGCCTCCGCCGCGTTGAGAAGCTCGTCAAAATCGAGGGTCCCCAGCCTGTTTTCCAGGAGGAACAGGCCCATCAGCATCGCCATACCGCCGATGACGGCCACGGCGATGTAGGTTTCTCCCGCCTTCATGGCGCCGGGCTTCTCGTCCTGGACCACCATCACGTAGCTTGTGAAGGACATGATCTCAAAGAAGATGAAGGCGGTAAAAAAGTCGTTGGACAGGAACACGCCCACCGTGGCGCCGCAGGTCAGGAGCGTAAAGAGGTAATACCGGTTTCGGTTCCGGTAATGACTGAGATATTCGCGGGAAAACACCGTCGTCATCATCCACATGAGCGCGGCGATGGACACGTAGAGGGCGCGGAAGCCGTCCAGCTTAAAGGAAAGGCCGCGTCCGCAGATGTTCGGGACCGTCATTGAAAATTCCCGGCCGGCGGCCACGGCGGCCAGCAGCACCGCGCAGACGGCAAACTCGGCAGCGCCCACGATATCGGCGAAAATATCGCGCTCCTTTTTGCTCCGGCGGCCCAGGATATAGACGGCGAAGGAAAAGAGCATGGGAAGGAGGACGGGAACAAGAAGAATGGTGTCATTCATGATCCGCACCTCCTTATATCGTGCCCGCGGCCACGCGGGAGAGAAGCTCCATAAGCCCCCCGGAGCCGATGCCCAGCGCCAGCATAGCGGCCATGAGGACCACAAAGGGGAGCTTCATGGCCCAGTTGGGGTCCCGCGCCAGCTCCAGACCGTGTCCGCCCTCGCCCGCCGGCGGGAAAAAGGCGTTGACCACGGGGGTGAACAGGTAGCAGGCGGTGAGAATGGCGGAGACCAGCAGCGCCGCCACGCCCAGCGTGGGGAGGAGGCCGCCTTCGGCCAGGGCTGCCGTGGCCAGGTTCCACTTGCTCAAAAATCCCGGCAGCAGGGGGACGCCCACCAGCGCGGCGGAGGCCGCGGCGAAGGCCGTGAAGGTCACGGGCATGTACCGGCCAAGTCCGGTAAGCTCCGGGACAAACTCCCGGTGGGTCTTGTACATGACGGCTCCGGCGCAGAAGAAAAGCGTGATCTTCATGACGCCGTGAAAGAGCATGTGGGACAGCGCACCCGTCAGCCCCGCCGGGGTCATCAGAGTGACGCCGAAAAGAATGTAGGAGAGGTTGCTGACGGTGGAGTAGGCCAGACGCCGCTTCAGGTGCTGTTCCCTCAACGCCATCGCGGAGCCAAATACGATGGTAAACACCGAAAAGGCCATGGCGGTATACTGCGCCCAGGTACCGTAGAGGAGGGAGACGCCGAAGCAGTAGAAGGTGACACGCGTCACGGCGAAGGCGCCGGCCTTGACCACGGCCACGGCGTGGAGGAGCGCCGTCACGGGCGTGGGGGCCACGCCGGCGGAGGGGAGCCAAGAGTGGAAGGGGAACACCGCCGCCTTGACACCGAAGCCGAAGAAGGTGAGCAGATACGCCGTCAGGACGAGGGTCCGCCGGGGCGTATCGGCGCTGACAAAGCCGCCGTACCGGAAGGTGAGCGCCGGGTCGCCGCAGGCGTAAAGCACCATGATGCCAAGGAAGGCGCAGGCCGCGCCGCCGATGGAGTAGCCCAGATACTTCATGCCGGCTCTTATCGAGCGCCTGTCGCCGGTGTGGGTGACAAGGGGCAGGGTGACAAGGGTCAAAAGCTCGTAAAAGAGGTACAGGGTGATGAGATTGGCGCTTTGGGCGATGCCCAGGGTGACGCCGTAGGACATGGTGTAAAAGGCGAAAAATTTGTCGTCGCCGCCCTCGTGCTTGATGTACTCAAAGGCATAGAGGGTCGAAAGCGGCCACAGGAACGCCACCAGGCCCGAGAAAACGCCGGCAAGGCCGTCCATACGCAATGTGATGTCCAGCGTTTCCGTGAGCCTGAAAAGCCGCAGAGGGGCTTCCGGGCGGTTTAAGAGCAGGGCCAGAACGACAGCGGAGGCGGCAAGGACGAAGGTCTCCACGTAGATCTCCCGGTGAAGCCGTTTTTTGAACCGGAAAAGGGGCAAAAGGGCCCCAGAGAGGATGGGAAGGAGAACGGCGATACACATCAAAGCTTTCATATCGCGCCTCCTTTCAAGTGATCGTCCCGGCGATAGCCGAGACGGTGTCGGTGATGATGCCGGGGAAGATACCGGTGAGGAAGGTGACAGCCGTGAGGATCACCAGGGGAAGGGTGATCCACAGGGAGGGCTCGCGCTTCCGAAGAGAACCGTAGTCGAAGTCCGCGCCGGGGAGAAAAGCGGAGATGGTGACCGAGAAGAGATACCCGGCGGTGAGAAGGGCGCTGACCAGCAGGACCACGGGGCCCAGCCAGGAGAACACGGGTATGCCCGAGCCCAAAGCACCCTGTGCCAGATACCACTTGCTCACAAAGCCGCCCAGAGGCGGGATCCCCACAAGGCCGAGAGAGCAGAGGGTGAAGCACCACATGGTGACGGGCATCTCCTTGCCGATCCCGCGCAGGTCGCGGACGTCCTTTTTGCCGGTCCTGAGGATCACCGCGCCGGCGGTGAAGAAGAGGGCGTTTTTGATGGCGGAGTGGACCACCACATGTAAAACCGCGCCGGTGATGGCCGCGGGCTCCAACAGCGCCAGTCCAAAGAGGATATAGGACACCTGGCTGACGGTGGAGTAGGCCAGGCGCTTTTTGAAGAGCTTCTCCTTATAGGCCAGCATGGAGCCGAGAAAGACGGTAATCAGCGTCAGTGAAAGCCAGGCATACTGGACCCACGTACCTCTTAAAAGCTCCGGGCCAAACTGGTAGTAGACCACACGGATGATGCTCAGCACGCCGGCCTTGGTGATGACGCCGGACAGCAGCGCCGAGGCGCCCGCCGGGGCCTCCGGGTGGGCGGCGGGCAGCCAGGCGTGGAGGGGGAACATGCCGGCCTTGGCCCCGAAGCCCAGGACGGTGAGAAAGGCGGCAGCGAGCAGGAGCGGCACATGTTCGGCCGCCCTCGCGCCGTCCAGCACTCCGCCGGGGGTGAAGGAGGTGGTGGTCCCGTAGGTGTAGACGGTGAAGAAGCCGAAAAGGCCAAGGCACGCGCCGAAAACGGAGTAAAAGAGGTATTTCATGCCCCCGCGCCGCGCCGCGTCCGTCTGGGTGTGGAGGGCCAGCGGCGCGGACATCAGCGTCATAAGCTCAAAGCCAAGGTAGAGCGTCAGATAGTTGCCCGCGAAGCAGAGAAGCGTCAAAGCGCCCTCGGAGAGGAGCAGAAAGGCGTAATACCTGCCCCGGTTTTCCTCATGCTCCATGTACTCCTGGGAGAAAAGCCCGGACATGAGCCACATGAAGGCCGTGAGGAGAGAGAATATTCTTCCAAGCCCGTCGAGGGTCAAAGTGACGTCAAGCTCCGGCGCCAGCGTCACGAGCCTCAGACTGTCCTTGACAAGGCCAGCACAGAGGGCGGTAAAAATCAGTTCCACCGACAGAACGCCCACCACGAAAATACGGCGGGCGCCGTCGTTACGGAGCGGCTTCGCGTTCAGCGTAAGCGCCGCGGCGAAGGGCAGCAGCACCGGGAGGAGAAGAAGGCAGTTTATGTCCATATGCGTACCTCCTCACATTCCGAACATGGAAAGACCGCGGCGCACCGCGCCCACCACGTACTCGGAAAAGGCGCCAAAGCCGATATTCAGGGCGATAAAGGCAGCCACGGCGAAGGCGTAATCGGCTCTGTAGCGGACGCGCAGGCCCCTGTACTCCTCCGGCTCACGCCCGGAAAACAGGTTGAAGATGATGGGCACATAGTAGAGGGCGTTCAAAAGGGTGCTGACGGCGATGGCTACCAGGGCCACCACCGTTGTGACGGAGCCGGATTCCAAAGCCCCCTGCGTCAGCTCCAGCTTTGTGACAAAGCCGGCGAAGAAGGGGATGCCAATCATGGAAAGGGCGCCCACGGTGAAGGCGATGCCCCCCAGGGGGTCCCGGCGTCCCGCGCCCGTGATGGAGGACATGGACTTGTGGCCGCCGGACACGTCCATGAAGCCGCCGGCGGCGATAAAGAGCATGGGCTTTGTGACGGCGTGGGCCAGGATCTGTATACAGGCCGCCGTGACGCCAAGCTCGGAGTGAAGGCCGAGCCCCACGTAGATGTAACCCACCTGGGCGACGGACGAGTAGGCCAGCATACGCTTCAGGTCCCGCTCGCGAAGGGCCCCGATGGAGCCGAAGATCATGGCCAGGACCCCAAAGAGGAACAGGAACTGGCTGACCTGCTCGGAGACGATGATATCGAGTCCGAAAACGCGGTAAAAGATCTTGATAAGGACGATGATGTAGCCCTTGAGGACAAGCCCCGACAGGATGGCGCTGGAGGAGGCGGTGGCGCTTCCGTGGGCGTCGGGAAGCCAGGAGTGGAAGGGGAAGAGGGCGCTCTTGACCGCCAGGCCCACGGAGAAAAGGCCGATGATCACGGTGAGGGGGAGGGAATACTTATTCGCGGCGAAGATCTCCTTCACCTTCTCCGCGATGCTCTCCATCAAAAGCTCGCCGGTGATGCCGTAGAGGATGACGATGCCGAGAAGGAAAAGGCCGGAGCCTAAAAGGCTCATGATGAGATAGCGGGTGGTTGCCACCAGCGTCCTTGCCGAGCTTTTGAGCATGACGAGGGCGCAGGAGGCGATGGTGTTGATCTCCACGAACACATAGGCGGTGAAAAGGTCGTTTGTGTAGATGAGGGCAAAGAGGGAACTCATGAGAAGGGAACACATGGTGAAGTAGAGATTCGTTTTCCCGGGCTCACAGTCGGCGAAGATGTGCTGCATTCCGCCCAGGAGCGACAGGAGCATCACGCCGGAGAAGGCCGTGGCCATCAGGGCCTCCAGCACGCCCACGCGTATCTCGTTGCCCCAGGGGGCGTTCCACTTGCCCATGCGGTAGATGTAACTGCCGTCGGTCTTCAGGGTGTAGATCAGCACGGCGAGGCTCATGAAGGTCGTGAGCGTCAGCCAGACAAGGCAGAGCCGCTTGGCCCATTTTCCGCTGAGTACCGCGCAGAAAACGCCGCAGGTCAGGGAGAAAACGATGGTTATGAAAGGAAAATTCTGAACAAACGCCATCAGTCCCGCTCCTTTCGGACAAGATGCGTGATCTCGTCCAGGTCAAGGGTGTGGAACCTGTCATAGAGCCGGCATGTGAGGGCCAGCAGAAAGGCCGTCACGGACACGGACACCACGATGCCGGTTAGTACAAGGCCGGTGGGAATGGGGTTTACATAATTTGACGGGTCCGTGTTGCCGCCGGTGATGATGGGGGCCAGCCGTCCGGTGATGTAGCCCTTGGCGGCGAGAAAAAGGTACAGGCCCGAGTCCATGAAGTTGAGGCCGATGATCTTCTTGATGAGATTCCGGTGCATCAGAAGCGTGGTGAAGCCGATGCCGAAGAGGATCATCGCGGCGGTCTCATAGTAGTTTGTAAAAAGGTTTTGGAGAAAATCCGGCAACTCAAAGGCCTCCCTTCCGGAACAGAGCGTAGAAGCAGTACATGGTGCAGGCCACCTCAAAGCCCACGGCGATGTTGATGGGGAGGATGAGCCCGCCGCTGATGATGCCGCCGGGGACGCCAAGCCACACATGGTCGTCCCAGCCGTTGGCGCCCATGAAAATGAAATAGGCCATCAAAAGCGCGTAGACGGTGAGGCACACGGTCTTGACCACGTGGTACATCTCGTCGCCGAAAAAGCGCTCGGTGCGCGAAAATCCGAAGGCCGTGGAGCTGAGGATCAGGCCAGCCCCCATGAGGGCGCCGCCGGAGAAGCCGCCGCCGGGGGAGGAGGTGCCGTTCAGGATGACGTAGAGTCCGAAGATAAAGGCCAGGGGAACCAGGAGCTTGGCGGCCTTGCGGAGGATGAGATCGCTGTTGGGCTCAAAGTCCATGTCCTCGCCGACCCTGTCGGGATTCGTGAGCCGTCCGTGCTTGCGCTCGGAGGGATCCACGCGCAAAAGGACGATGACGCTGCAGGCGGCCACAAAGAGGACGTGGGCCTCGCCCAGCGTATCAAAGCCGCGGTAGGCGGAGATCATGCCCGCGACGGCGTTGGTGGTGCCGGTCTCCTCGATGGATCTGGAGACATACCGTTCCACCACCTCGTTGACGGCGGGGTTGTCGGCGCTTCCAAAGGTGGGCAGGAAGCTCACCACGGAGAGCAGGACGCCGATGAGGGTCACGCAGATAAAGACCGAGGCGATCCGGTAGAGGTTATTGAACACCTCGACGCCCCTTTGGGAAAACCAGTTGATCAATCTGGCGCTGACAGGCTTTTCGGAGTGCTGGACGGAGATGAGCCAGCGGTTTTCCGGGGTGTCGGTGTCGATCTTGGCCTTATCAGGAGGGGAGAGGGTGTAATCCTCCTCCCGGAAGGAGCCGCTCTCCACAAATTCGGCCAGGCGGGAGAAAAAACCGTCACTCCTCATCGCTGTTTTCCTCCTCGCTTTTGGCGTCCTCGGCCTTGATGGCGTGGATCTTTTTGAGCGTGGCAAAAAAGAGAAGGCCCGTGACCCCCGCGCCCACGGCGGCCTCGGTTATGGCCAGATCCGGTGCCTCAAGCGTCAGCCACAGCACCGACATGATAAGGGAAAAGCTCATGAAGATGATGATGGAGGCCAGCAGATTGCGGGTCACGCTGACCGATATGGCGCAGATGATGAGAAACACCAGAAGAATTCCTTCAAACCATGTCATTTTTCCCGCTCTCCCTTCCTGATATCCTCCAGAGCCTGACGCCTCATCTCCACGGTCCCGCGTTCAAAGCCCTGCTCGTCGGACTGCTCCTCGTCGGTCTCGGCGGTGTATTTTCCGATGCTCATCTCCATGAGCATGATAAGGTGGCTGGCCACGGGGCTCGTTATCCACACAAGGGCCACAACGGCCAGAAGCTTCAGAGTGGTCACGTTGAGCCCGTGGTAAAAGCACATGCCGAGAACGATCCCCAGAAGCCCCAGAGTGTCGCCAAGAGCGGCGGAGTGCATGCGGTTCAGGGCAAATTTGAACCGAAAATTGCCGATGACCGAGGAGACGATGAAGAAAAGGCCAAACAAAAGGCAGACGGTGCCGAGAATGAATCGTATCCAGTGCGTTGTCATGTGTTGTCCCTCCTGTGATGGCGCCGGGCGTGGGCCTGACGAATGTTCTGACGGTTCTCAAGATGGCGCTGACGGCTTTTGTGCTGGTCGATGCGCCACTGCCGGTAGACGCCGATGTCCATCTTGGTCAGCACCGCCACCGCCAGGAAGCTGAACATGGCGTAGACGATGGCGATATCCACCAGCCAGTCCTCTCTGAGACGCAAAACCAGGCAGACGATCAGGCAGATGGACTGGGTGCCGATCATATTGACGCCCACGACGCGGTCGGACATCCGTGGGCCGATGAAGGTGCGGAAAAGCGTCAGCAGAGCGCAGGCGGCCAGGATCACCATGGAGAACATCAGCAGTTGGGGGGCGATCGTTGTCAGCGGGTCCATGTCACATATCCTCCCATTTCTCCAGCTTTTCCACAAAGCGGCTCGAGTCCAGACCCACGGCCATGGAACGATCCAGACAGTGGACCAGATATTCCCCATCCTTCAGGCTCCCGGTTATGGTGCCCGGGGTCATGGTGATACAGTTGGCCAGGAAAACGCGGCCTGTTTCACTTTTCACCCGGTCGGTGGTAAAGCGGGCCACCACCGGATCGGGCTCCTTCCTCGTATAAATGAAGGGCAGCAGGGCAAAGCATGCCTTGACGATCTCCCACACCAGCACGGCGAAAAGGACGGCGAGCCGTGGGAGCCGTTTGATCGTGTCCCAGTCGCGCTTTATGCTGTAGTGCATGAACCGGCAGCAGAAGAGATAGAGCGCGGCGGACAGACCGGCGCCAAAGGCGGCGACCTCCCAGTTGAGCCTGCCGTTCAGTAGCACCCACACCGCAAAAAAGAGGACAAACATGTATACGCCTCCTTCGCATAAACACAATGATACATTGGATATTTTAGTGATTTCGCGCGTTGTTGTAAACATTCAGTTTTCATAAAATTCAGGCCGAAAAAAATAAAAATTGGTGATTTTTTCGACGTATGTGCTATAATCAGTATAGACGCCCTTTCCCCGACATATTTTTGTACCGAAAGGGGAGAGGTCCATATGAAAAAAGCTTTTCTGGTCCGGGCGGTCCTGGCCCTGGCTGTCGTGGGGTTCGCCGCGGGGGCGGCGACGCGATTTGTGTTCATATCCCGCCCCCGCGCGGCGGCGCGGATCGTAAGCTCGGGGCGAAACGAGAGGACGCTGATCCTCGACCCGGGCCACGGCGGCGCCGACGGCGGGGCCGTATCGGTAACAGGGAGCTTCGAGAGTAAGCTCAACCTTGATATCGCCCTCAAATGCAGGGAACTGGCTGGGCTGTTCGGCGTGACGGCGGTGATGACGCGGGAGAGCGAGCTGCTTGATTATCCGAAGGACGCGGCGACCATAAGGGCCAAGAAGGTCTGGGACACAAAGAACCGGACAGACCTTGTCAATTCCACTGAAAACGCGGTGTTGATCAGCATCCACCAGAACAAATACACCACGGCATCGCCCCACGGAAGTCAGGCGTTGTACGCTCCGACGGAGGGAAGCGCGGAGCTTGCGCAGAGCATGCAGGCGCTCCTCACACAGGTGACAGGGGAGAGCAAGCGGACCGCGGCGCGGATAGGGGAGAGCATCTATCTTCTGAACCATGTGGAGTGCCCGGCGGTGCTGATCGAGTGCGGCTTCGTATCAAACGCGGTAGAGGCGAAGCGGCTCGAGGAGCAGGATTATCAGCTCAAGCTGGCGGTCGTGATAACGGGTGCGTATCTTAACAGCATAAGTTGACATAATGCTCCAACTTAAGTTTACATAAGATACGTATGTGTTTACATAATATTAGAGTTTACATAACTTGAGGAGAGACAGAGATGAAAGCTAAAACCACCTTTTTTTGTACCGAATGTGGAAATGAGTTCCCGCGATGGAGCGGACAGTGTTCGGCCTGCGGTGCCTGGAACACCATCGTCGAGCAGACAGCCAGGAAGGAGGATAAGCGGGTCTTCGCCGGAGCGGCAAAGAGCCCGACCGTCAAGCGTCCGGTGGCCTTGAAGGAGGTCGATGTGACCGAGGAGATCCGGTTTGACACCGGCCTTAAGGAGCTTGACCGGGTCCTTGGCGGAGGCGGCGTAAAGGGCTCGCTGGTGCTGGTGGGCGGCGCGCCGGGTATCGGTAAATCCACACTTCTTTTACAGATATGTGAGCATATCGGTCGGGAACACAGCATTTTATATGTGACGGGCGAGGAATCCGAGCGTCAACTCAAGATGCGCGCCCAGCGGCTTGGTGTAAAAAGCGACAATCTGCTTATTTTATCCGAGACGAACATCTCTGATATCCTTGAGGCCGTGGGCGAGGTCGATCCCGATATTCTGATCGTCGACTCCATCCAGACATTATATTCGCCGGATATCACCAGCGCCCCGGGCAGCGTCGGTCAGGTCAAGGACTGCACCATGACACTGATGCAGCTGGCCAAGGGCTCGGGTGTCACGGTGTTTGTGATAGGCCACGTGAACAAGGAGGGCGCCATCGCCGGTCCCAAGGTCCTGGAGCATATGGTGGACTGTGTACTGTATTTTGAGGGTGAGCAGTCCGCCAACTACCGTATTTTGCGTGCCGCCAAAAACAGATTTGGCTCAACCAATGAGATCGGCGTCTTTGAAATGGCCGAACACGGGCTCGTGGAGGTCCCGAATCCTTCCGAACTGCTGCTGGCGGGACGTCCGAAAAACACGCCGGGTACCTGCGTCGCGTGCGTGATGGAGGGCTCAAGGCCGGTGCTGGCGGAGATACAGGCGCTGTTGACGCCCACCAGCTTCAACGTGCCACGGCGCACGTCAAACGGGCTTGATTATAACCGGGCGATGCTTTTGCTGGCCGTTCTGGAAAAACGCGGCGGACTGAGGATCGGCGGAGCTGACAGTTACGTGAACGTCATCGGAGGACTATACATAGACGAGCCGGCGGCGGACCTGGCGGCGATGCTGGCCATGGCGTCCAGCTACCGGGATATCCCGATCCCTGACGATCTTGTGGCCATTGGCGAGATCGGTCTTACAGGCGAGCTTCGCCAGGTCACGCAGCTTGAGCAGAGATTGTCCGAGATCGCGCGCCACGGCTTCAAAAGCGCTGTCATACCGAAACAGCACCGCAATAAGCTCCAACCGCCGGCGGGTATGCGTATCTGGGAGGCCGGAAGCATCCGGGAGGCCATGGAGCTGATCATAGGCTCGTAAAAGGCCTGTCGCCCCTTTGGGCCTTTTCTCCTCCCCCACATTGAACAAAATTTTTATTTTGTTCAAAAATGCCTGGACTTTTTCGGAAGGGTATGTTATACTGTTTCCGGGCGCTTTCGCCACTTCCCTAAATGACGAGGAGATTCAAAAATGGACTACCGTACCGAGGCGCCTGAGATCATCAGGAGCTTTCTCAACTATCACGAGAATATCGTCGGTCATTCAAAGCGGACTGTCGATGAATACTATCTGGATCTGAGAACTTTTTTCAGATACATGAAGCTTATCAAATCGGGACTCCCTCGGGATACGGATCTCGAGGACATTTCCATTGCCGATATCGATCTGAACTTCGTGCGTTCCGTCACTCTGTCGGATGTCTATGACTATCTTGGCTACATGTCCCGTGACCGGGTAAAAAATCAGAACGCCGCGGAGCCCGAATACGGCCTGAATTCCGCTTCACGGGCCCGAAAGGTCTCCACAATACGCTCATTTTATAAATATCTGACATTGAAGACCCACCAGCTTGACTCGAATCCCATTCAGGACCTGGACTCTCCCAAGATCATGAAGTCACTGCCCCGGTATTTGTCCCTCGGCGAGTCCGAGCGGCTTTTGGACAGCGTGGATGGAAAAAATAAGGAAAGAGATTACTGCATACTGACGATCTTTCTCAACTGCGGGCTGCGGATCTCCGAATTGGTGGGGCTCAATTTATCGGATGTGCGGGCCGACCATCTGCGGGTCCTGGGCAAGGGCAATAAGGAACGGGTGGTATACATAAACGACGCCGTGGCGGCGGCCATCAACGACTATCTGACTGTGCGGAAAAACGTCGCGGCTATCGACGCAAAGGCGCTTTTCCTCTCCTCCCGCCGGGAGCGGATCAGCAAGTCCACCGTCCATGCGCTTGTGAAAAAGCACCTGGGCGCCGCCGGGCTTGACGAGACGAAATACTCCGCCCACAAGCTCCGTCACACCGCCGCCACCCTGATGCTCCACTCCGGCGTGGACGTGCGCACCTTGCAGGAGCTTCTGGGCCACGAGCATCTCAACACTACGGAGATCTATACCCACGTGGAAAACGAGGGTCTGCGCGAGGCCGCCATGCTCTCCCCCCTGGCCGGATACAAAAAAGCGGCAAGTCCGGCTGAGGAGGACGACGAGGAATGAGCTTTGACGAGGATGTCTATTGCGGTTGCATTATCAACGGCGATCTTCACGGCGGCATGGACTATGTATCTCTCCTTCGGCAAGGTCGGCACGGGCGGTTGGACAGGCTCCCCCTCTCGCGATACAGCGGACAGCCAGGGAACTCTTTGCGTAGGACAGGCCGGAGAACCCGGTTGAAGGAGGCGCAAAATGGGCGGTAAATTTGCGAATATCAATGTAAAATGTTCCGATATTGACGCTGTAAAGGCGTTTTTTCCGGACTATACAGTGAAAATGATATCGGACGGCTGGGTCACGGTGGCGAGTGAAAAGCTCCAATGGGGCGATACGCGGGGGCCGGCGAAAAAGCTCTCCGCTGCGCTCCCCTGCCCGGTGGTGACCACGGAGTATTTTGACGACGACTATGTGGAGCTTGCCGTCTTTTTCGGGGGAAAACGCGCCGCGAGGCACGTTCCGGCGGAATATGAGGGGTTCCCGCGGGTGATCGGAAGGCCCGGGGCGTGGCGCGACGCCCTGGAGCTTACGGAATCGGATGAAAAGGCTTTGAAAACCGTATTCAGGGAGGAGAACCCCGAGGGCTGTCTGCGGCTTTTGGAGGGAGTCCTGGGCTGTCCGCTGTGGGTCGAGGAGGAAACTATCGATCAGGTCCGGGCTCCCGACAGGACCTGTCTGGATCGGTACCTGGCCCGGAAGGATGCGGAGAGCGGGATAGAAAATCAGACGAGGCTGTCGCTTTCGGATGAGCTTCCCGGCAGTTTTGAACGCGGCGGCACGACACTGCCCATCATGAGCCGGGACGATACGGGTCTCGCCGCCTTTTGGGGCGTGAGGGACGGGCGCTTTCACAGGCTCGGCGACGTGTCCTTCCCGCCTTCCGAGCGGACGGCCGCCGGCGAGTGGCAGGAGTCCGTCCTGTCCCAGGGAATGTTTCTGGCGTTTTTCCAGGGGCAGAACTGGAAAAACACGGTCTACACGATCTCGGAAGATGGCGGGATCCTGGACAAGTATGAGTACATAGACACCGGCTGCGTTTCCGATTGCAGCCGTTTCCTTGACCGGGACAGGATTATTGTAAGCGGCGTCTGCCGGAACATCCGGACGCATGAAAACGAGTGGGACATCGGCGTTCGTCACAGTGCCTACGGGGTCTACGCTCCCCTGCTCCTTCCGGGCGGGCGGCTGGTCTTTTGCTATGACCGCGGCGCGGGCAAAGCCTCGGAGAGCTTTCTTGTTACCGTTGGCTCAGACGGGAAAGATATGCGCTCCCGCAGGCTCCAGGGCATATACCATTGGAAAATGCCCACGGCCGCCGGGGACAGGCTTTTTCTGGGCTGTGAGAGGACGCTGACCTGTTATGATCCCTCCCTTGAAGAGCTTTGGAGCATGAAGCTTGACCAAAGCGTCTGGCAGGCCGGTCTTGCCGTTGTAGACGGGAACAGGCTGTATATGTTCACCTACGACCGCGTCACCGCCATAGACCTTGCCGGTCATCAAGTGACCGCTCTGCGGGAGATCCCCCACAGCGAGGACTGTTTTATGGCGGGCGTCCTCCCCGGCGTGGGACCCATCGTCACAAACGGCGGCTCCGTCCTGCAGGTCTGGGACCGGGAACTCAAGCCTGTTTCACGGCACCGGGTGAAGGGGGATGTCGTGCGGGTCCTTTCCGGAGAGGGGCGGACGTTTGTCCTCGCCTTCTCCGACGCCCGGTCCGCTTCCGGCGCGCCGGAAGGGGGCGCGGCATGTATACGGATGTATGAGCTGACGAAATCGAGAGGTAAAAACCCTCGTCCCCGGACAGGCCATAGATCGTGAACGCTCCCGCCCAGCGTCGGGAACGACGGCGGAGCTTGACAGAAAGATTTGATTTTTTGGTCATATTGAGGTTGCCAATTTAGCGCGTTGTTGATATAATATGGGGAACGGCTCATAAACTGTTCCCCTTTTTTAGAACGAAAGAAGGTTTTGACTATGCTGCGTTACGCCATCGACGGGTCCGTGAAGCCGAAGCGGCACTCAAGCTACGATGTGGTCATTGTGGGGGCCGGGATCGCGGGGCTTTACTG
>CANQSU010000062.1 GCA_947626585.1 uncultured Oscillospiraceae bacterium | reverse complement strand
CTGGACAACGCCCACAAATACACAGAAATAAACGATCTGACCCCGGAGCTCCTCCACACCTTCATCAAGCGCATCGAAGTGGGCGAACGGGCCAAGAAGTATTCCCGCAGTGCTCCGCAAGAGATCGTCATCCACTACCGGGACATCGGCATTATCGACGACATGCCCCAGGAGCTGGAGGACATTCTCATACAGGTCGCTGAACTGGATTTGGAAATAGCATGACACAAACTCAGGAGCCTGTGCATAACCACAGGCTCCTGACCGGGAAAAATAAATGAACATAGGGGTGTTCACAATGTTTCCCTACGGCACCGCCCTGGAGGGGCGGCCCGTGGGGGGAATTCGACGGCGCGGCGTGTGGGCCGATGTGGTCATCGGCCCCTACAGGTCGTTATACGAATTCCCGCTTTGTGTTATCTCTCCCGCTTTGTGAGGTACACCGCCAGGGCGACGAGGGTTTCCAGGATGTAGAGGGCGATGAAGGCGGCGTTGACATAGCCCACCTTCTCCTGGGCGGCTCGGAGATCCTGGTGGGTATAGACGGTGATGGGCAGGGCGGAGCCGTTTTTCACACGGTAACGCACCCTCACCACGTCATGGTTCCGGTCGCTGTACGTAAACAGCACCTTTCCGTCCTTGTCCAGGATCTCCCGCCGGTAATATTCCTCCTCGCTGATCTCATTGCCGTTCCCGTTGTAATAATGCCCGTCCCCGTCGGGGTTCTCCGCCGCAAAGATGTCGGAGTCCGGCGGCTCCGGCCCGTAAAAAGTCTCGGGGACGTCCCGCTCCATAAGGGCTCCGAAGCTCTCGTAGTCGTTAAACACCGTGCCCTTCATCCAAAGCTCCTGCTGGTTCAGCGCGGCCTGGGCGATCAGCGTCACCAGCGCCGCCGCCAGGAGGATCCCGGCGCAGCTTCGTTTGAGCCGGTGGTTGTGCCGGTAGACCGCGCTCTCCCGCTCGCCCAGGACGACAACGCCCTTTTTCACAAGGCCGGCGTACACGAAATACCATACCACCGCGAACACCGCCAGGAAGACCGCCGCGGAAAGGATGCCGTAGGTGAGCTGGCTCTTCAGCGTCAGGCCCAGGTAGGCCCCCACAGCCGCCATAGGGGCGGTGAAGCCCCACAGGCCCGCCGTGACCATCAGAACGTTGCGGGTGAGGAGCGCCACCCGGCGGCGGAAGCCGCGCTTTTCCTGAGTATCCGGCTCGTCGTCGTCCACGGCCAGCAGGGCGCGGTTGGTGAAGATGACCTGGCAGACGGCGGCGGCCACAAAGAACAGCAGGCCCACGTAGAACCCCAGCGGCGCCCGCAGGAAGGCGAAGTTGCAGATCAGGGCCGCGATCAGCCCCGCCGCCGCCAGGGATACGGCGATCAGGGAACGGTTTTTAAAGCCCGCCAGCGTGGATTTCAGAAGCCGCCGGCGCTCCCGCTCCCCTTTTTCCGTGGATTCCGGCGCGGGCTCCCCGTCCGTACGCTCCGCCGGGGACCGGCGCTCTCCCCGTAAAAGCTCGTCGCAGGTGACGCCGAAGATCTCCGCCAGGGCCGGGATCAGGCTCAGATCCGGCGCACCCTCGTCCCGCTCCCAGCGGCTGACGGTCTTGTCGGAGACGTTGAGCCGGTCGGCCAGGTCCTTCTGGGTCATGCCGTTGGCCCGTCTCAGGGCGGCGATGAAGCCGCCGATAGTTTTCTTTTCCATATTCATTCCCCTTTCGGATGAAGTAGTATGGTTTGATTCTAACTCTGCGAGAGTGAGAAATCCACCCAATAGACCGGCAATCACTCTCGGATCCCGGGAATCGCGCGAAAAAAACGGCGGCGAAGGCGTTGTCCCCGCTGCCGTCTTTTATTTTCTGCTTCTTTTTTTCTTTCCCCGCTCCTTGTGGCGGCGCGCGGAGGAGCGGCCCTTGCGGCGGGAGCAGGAGAAGCTCTCGCCCGCTCTTGCCCGCTCCAGCAGGCGGAGGTTTTTGGCGGTGGCCGGGATCACGTCGTTATAGGTCCAGAAGCTTCCCGCGCCGTCGGCCACCAGCTTCAGCCGCCGGATCACCGGCCCGTGGAGCGGGCAGTCCGCCGCGCCGTAGTAGGCCCTGCCGTCCAGGGTGTGCCAGCTGGCCACCCGTCCCACCGCCCGGCACTCCGGGCACACGGCCCGGCGGCAGCCCATGTTGTTGAGCGCCAGCTCCCGGGTAAGGAACGGTCCCATCCTGGCCTGTCCCTTTCTCCGCGTGGGTCGGGGCTGGGGCGTGACATCCTCCCGGTGAAGCTCAAAGGTACACGCCTCCAGCGCCGTCACCGACAGCCGGCCGCCGATAAGGCTGGTATACAGCGCGTCATGGAGGGCGTTGTGGAAAACGAAGGTGTCCGGGATCCGGCAGTATTCCGCCGCCTGATAGAGCTGGGCCGCGTTGGAGGCGCCCAGCTCCCGGGAAAAGGCCGTCTGCACATCTATGTACGTGCCGGGAAGCACCGGCTCGAGCCCGAAATAGAGGGCGTTGCGGCAGAGGATCTTGAAATCGTCCCTCCCCCACTCGGCAAACTCCGTCTCCCCGTCGATGAAGGACAGCCAGTCACTGTAGGCCTCCTCAAAGGGGATCCCGCGCTCAAGGCTCTCGGAAAGCTCGGGGAGGACCCGGGCCCCCGGCGAGAGGCGCTTGTGGACCCTCGGCTTTATGAAGGCGTTGAAGGCGCCCGTCACGGCTCCCCCGAGCCCGTCCACCTTCACGGCGCCGATCTGCAGGATCTCGTCAAGGATCTGCGGCCCGTACATGCCGCTGTTGAATTCAAGGTCAAGGACGATCATGGGTCGGGTCCACCTTCTTTGGCACATATTGATCGGAGGCGTCACATCTCGGACGCCTTTTGAATGTCCTCCCTGAAAACCACGGTCAGGTCCCGCTCGTCGATGTCCGGGTCCGAGGCCACGCGGTCGGCGTGGATGCCGATAACGTTTTCAAAGATGTTGCGCACATCGCGGGCGTTGCCGAAGTTGGGGCCGCGATGCTCATAGAGGTCCGAAAAGAGCTTTTTGGCGTACTCCTGGGCCTCTACGGTCAGCCTGTATCTGTTTTCTTCGCACATGGAGACAAAGATCCTGTAAAGCTCCCCGCCGTCGTAGTCGTCAAAGACGAAATAGCGGTTGAAGCGGGACGCGAGTCCCGGATTGGAGCTGATGAACCGCTCCATCAACTCCTCGTACCCGGCGACGATGACCACCAGATCCTTCCGGTTGTCCTCCATGCCCTTGAGGATCGTCTCGATGGCCTCCCGACCGAAGTCGTTCTCCCCGGTGTTGGCGGCCAGAGAATACGCCTCGTCGATGAACAGCACGCCGCCGATGGCCTTTTTTACGGCCTCGTCGGTCTTGATGGCGGTCTGGCCCACGAAGCCGGCCACAAGGCCGGAGCGGTCCACCTCGATGAGCTGCCCCTTGGAGAGGACGCCGATGGCGTAGTATAGCCGGGCGATGAGCCGCGCCACCGTGGTCTTGCCCGTGCCGGGGTTGCCCATGAACACCAGATGCAAGCTCATGGCCGGGGTGGGCAGGTCATGCTCCTCCCGCAGCTTACGGACCTTGGCAAGGTTGATGAGGCTCCGGACGTTTTTCTTGATGTCCTCAAGTCCCACGAGAGAATCAAGCTCCCGGAGGAGCTGCTCGAGGTCCGGCTTTTCGGGGCTTTTCTCCGCCTCGGTCTTGGGGGCCTCGGGGCTGAGGGCCGCGCCCTTCCTCTCCATCTCCTTCAAAAGGTCGTCCGCCGCCCTTTTGGCCTCGTCCATGGAGCTTTGGAGCGGCTCAAGGTCGATGGGTTCCACCCCCGGCTTGTCGGGGCGGGTGGTTTTGGGCGCCTTTGGCTCCTCCGGCTTCACCGTGGACCCGAAGCCCGTCAGCGTGACGGTCAGCTCGTCCTTGAGCTTTTTTATATCGTCCAGATAGGACGCCGCGGGCCGGAGATTGAAGGCGTTGAAGTCGATGTTGGTGCCGTAGGTCTTGGATCTCTTCTTATCTGACATGATGAGTCACCTCAAAGTGCCTGAGAAGCGGGCCGCCAGGAGAGGCGGCCCCTACAGGGAAATTCGGGGACGCGGCGTGTGTGCCGAGAGGATTCGGGTCCCTACAGAGACAATAAGGGGTTATCCAGAACGCCGAATCTTTTGTAGGGGCCGATGACCACATCGGCCCCCGGGTGGGACGATAGAACGGTACAAAATAACGCGGCGGCACGGGAAGATATATGCCGCTTAAAAGTCCGCGCTGCCCACGGTGCGGGGGTGCGGGAGGACGTCGCGGATGTTGGAAACGCCCGTCAGGTACATGATCATCCGCTCGAAGCCCAGGCCGAAGCCGGCGTGCTTGCAGCCGCCGTAGCGTCTGAGGTCCAGATACCACCAATAGTCCTCCTCCCGCATACCCAGCTCCGCCATGCGGGCGGTGAGGACGTCCAGCCGCTCCTCGCGCTGACTGCCGCCGATGATCTCCCCGATGCCGGGGGCCAGACAGTCGGCGGCGGCAACGGTCCTCCCGTCGTCGTTTAAACGCATATAGAAGGCCTTGATCTCCCTGGGGTAGTCGGTGACGAACACGGGCCGCTTATAGACCTGCTCGGTCAGGTACCGCTCATGCTCGGTCTGCAGGTCGGTGCCCCACTCGACCTTATAGTCGAATTTGTCGTTATGCTTCTTCAGGAGTTCAACGGCCTCGGTGTAGCTCACCCTGGCAAAGTCGCTGGACACCACGTTCTGAAGCCGCTCCAGGAGCCCCTTGTCCACGAAGGAGTTGAAAAAAGCCATCTCGTCCGGACATTTTTCCAGCACCGTGTTGATGATGGACTTGACCATGGCCTCCATGACCTCCAGGTCCCCGTCAAGGTCGCAGAAAGCCATCTCCGGCTCGATCATCCAGAACTCGGCGGCGTGGCGCTGGGTATTGGAATTCTCCGCCCGGAAGGTAGGGCCGAAGGTGTAAACGTCGCCGAAGGCCATGGCGAAGTTCTCCGCGTTCAGCTGTCCGGAGACGGTGAGGTTGGCGGGCTTGCCGAAGAAGTCCCGGCTGTAGTCCACGGCGCCGCTCTCCGTGCGGGGCGGCTCGTCGGGATCAAGGGTGGTGACGCGGAACATCTCGCCCGCGCCCTCGCAGTCGGAGGCGGTGATGATGGGGGTGTGGACGTAGATGAAGCCCCGCTCCTGGAAGAAGGTGTGGATGGCGTAGGCCGCCACGGAGCGGACCCGGAACACGGCGGAGAAGAGGTTCGTACGGGGCCGCAGGTGCTGGATGGTCCGCAGATATTCCACGCTATGGCGCTTTTTCTGCAGGGGGTAATCGGGGGTGGAGGCGCCCTCCACCTCTATCTGAACGGCCCTCAGCTCCAAAGGCTGTTTAGCCTCGGGGGTCAGCTTCACCTCGCCGATCACGCGGAGCGCCGCTCCCACGTTCTGGGCGGCGATGTCCGCGTAATTGGAAAGGCTCTCCCGCTCCATGACCACCTGAAGATTCTTGAAGCAGCTGCCGTCGTTAAGCTCGATGAAGCCGAAATTCTTAAGATCCCTTATGGTCCGGGCCCAGCCGCTGACGGAAACCCGCTGCCCGTCCAGGCTCTCCGCGTCGGCAAAGACGGCGGCGATCTTTATTTTCCTGACTTCAAATACGTTCGTTTTGCTTTCCATACATGTACCTCTTATTTTCTCACAACGATGAGTTGTGTTGAATGTAAATACGACGACGTGAACGCCACGGCCCCGTTGTTCGGGTCGGAGGCGATGCGGCCGATGGCGAAGGCGGTCTTGCCGCTCTCGGCCATATAGAGAAGGATATCCGGCGACACCGTGTTGAATACGGGCTCCAGCTCCAAGCGGTGGGAAAGAGCGCGCGCCACGTCCACCTCGATGCCGGCCAGGTTCCCGTTCTCGTCAAAAAAGGCGTAGGGGTATACGTCGGCGCTGATGGCCACGGTGACGGGCTCATAGCCGTCCTCCGGCTCATACTCCCCCGTCCCTCCGCCGCTCTCCCACCGGTCGATGATGGCGCGCAGCTCGCCGGAGGCCCGCAGGTAGACCATGGCCGACTCGAGATTTTCGATCATCAGCCTGTTCTCCACCGAAACGGGGATGGCGTAGTCGTCGTCGGCAAAGGGCGCGGACAGGGTGGTCAGCCCCGAGCGGACCACCGCGCCCGCGTCCTCGGAGCTTACCAGGGCGCAGTCGATCTCTCCGCCGCGAAGGCCGGCGGCCAGGGCCCCGGGGTCCCCATAGGTCCTTATCTCCGACGCCCTGCCGAAAGCCGTCATATAGGCCTCCGAGAGGCTTCCGTCCAGCACGCCCACCACTCTGCCGGCCATGTCGGAGGCCGAATGGACCTGATTGGCGGGACCTCTCCCGCAGGCGGAAAGGGTAAATATCATCAAAGCGGCCAAAGCCGCGGAAAGGAGCTTTTTCTTCATGTCGTAAGTCTCACATTTTCCGAAGGACTCAGGATCCGATCCAAGATCCAATGTATTATTATATTTGATTTTCGCCCGATGCGCAACAGGGAAAATGAAAATATTTCATAAATAAACGGAAAACCGGCGGCTTTTGTATGTAGCGGCGGGGAGGCCCCGCCGTAAGGTCACCGCTCCCGCGCCCCGGCGTCCTTTTCCGCCAGCTCACGGGTCAGCTTCTCGGCGCCGCAGGCAAGCTCGTCGGCCATCCGGGCGTTTTCCGCCTCCGCCACCACGCGCAGGGCAGAGCCGTCGAAGGTCGGGGCGATCCTGACGCTCCCTCGGGAGCTTGTGAGCCTGAGCCCGCCGGAGATCTCCGCGGCCGTCTCCGCGCTGCCCGCCCGCAGAAGCTCCATGGCCCGCGCCCTGGAAAGCTCAAGCTCCACCCGGCGCTCCACGGTCTCGAAGGGCGGCAGGTCGTCCGCCAACCGGGCCAGTTCCGTTTTTTCCCGGGCCATGGCCGCGGCGATGAGCGAGGCCGTCACCGCCCCGTCCCGGAGCCAGCGCTGTTCCCTCCAGAGCCCGGGCCAGCTCTCCCGGTCCTCGCCTACAAGCGCGCAGCCGAACCGGGCGCCGAGCCTTCCCGCGGCGGCGGGCAGCTCCCCCGGAACGGCCAGCGGCGAGATACCCAGCCTCATGGCGGCCAGCGCCCCCACGGCCAGGGTGTGACGCGCGTCCAGCTCCCTGCCCCGCTCGTCTTTGGAGGTGAGCGCGAAGCCCCCCGGAGACAGTGCGAAGGAGGCGACGCCGGGCCTTGCCTTCCCCACCGTGAAGCCGAGCCCCGCCAGAACGCACCTGAGCGCCCTGTTCTCCGTGCCCGGACCGGTGACCGCCACGGTGAGGGGCGGTACCGTATTCACGGTCCGCCGCAGCTCCTCGATGACGCCGGAGATATACGCCCGCGCCGTGCCCGAGACGGAGGACACCGCTCCGATCTCCGGGGCCGTCCTGGGCCTGTCGCCGGTGATGGCCGCCTCCAGCTTACGCCGCCTGTCCGTCCCGATGGGCGTCCCGCCGCCCTCCAGGAAGGTCACGGTGATCTCCTCGCCCTCCTGCCTGACAAAGGCGGCGGAGTCCAGGGAAAAGAGCCTGAAAACGCCGGCCAGCTGGGCCTCGAATCCGGCGTCCAACCGGATCCCCTCGCCGCCGGAGGCCGTGACGCCGCAGGCGACGGCGTCGGCGATGAGCCGCGCCCCGCTGCCGCCGGTGTAGGCGATCCCCACCCGGCCGTCCTTTCCCAGCACCGCGCCCAGGCTGATGGCCGTCTCGGGCGTCAGGGACAGGGACACGGAGCCCCGGAGCCTGCTCTCGGATACGAAGCTCGCCGGCTCGGCGGGCGTGTCGCCGGTGATGCTCTTTGAAAGCCTCCTCCCCGCGGCCACCTGCCTGTCCGTCCAGACCCGGACGCCGGGGGCCAGGACGCAATTCTCCCCGATGCGCGCGCCGTCCCCCACCACGCACCGGCGGGCAAGGCTGGCCCCCGCGCCCACGCGGGCGTCGCGGCCCACGATGGCGCCTTCGATCCGACAGGCTTTTTCCACGAACGCGCCGTTGACGACGCTGTCGGCGATCCTCGTATCCTTGCCGATGTGGGAGCCCCGGGAGATCACGGCGTTGGGTCCCAGCTCCGCGCCCGCCTCCACGACGCTGTCCTCGCCCACGTACACCGGGGGCGTCAGCCTCACCCCCTCCAGAGGCACGTTGGAGAATATTCCCCCGGATATCTCCGGGGCCTTCAGGTCGATCCCCACCTTACCGGCCACGGCGTCGATGCAGCACTGGCGGTAGGCCTCCGGGGAACCAATGTCGCACCAGTAGCTCCGGGCCTGCACGGCGTACAGGCGCCGGCCCTCCCTCAGGAGCCGTGGGAACAGCTCCTTGCCGAAGTCGTAGGGCCGGCCCTCGGGGATCATATCCACCACCTCCGGGGAGAGGATATAGATCCCCGTGTTCACCATGCCGGTGACCACCCTCTCCCAGGAGGGCTTCTCCGAAAAGGCGGTGACGCGTCCGTCCTCGTCGGCGATCACCAGGCCGAAGCGGGTGGGCTCGGCGTGTTCGAAAAGGGCGATGGCGGCCTGGGCCCGGCGCTTTTCAAAAAACTCCCGGAAAAGCTGAAGGTCAAAGTTGCACACCGCGTCGCCGGAGATGATCAGCGCCTCCTCATCCCCGATGAAGTCCCGGCAGGCCCGGACGCCTCCCGCCGTCCCCAAAGGCTCGGACTCCACCCGGTGGGTGATCTTCACCCCGAATCTCTCCCCGTCCCCGAACCAGTCCTCGATGATCCTCGGAAGGTAGCGCAGCGTAAAGCAGATATCGGTGATCCCGTTGTTTTTCAGATGCTCCACCGTCCGCTCAAGGACAGGCCGTCCAAGAAGCTCCACCATGGGCTTGGGCCGCCCCTCCGTCAGGGGCCGCAGCCTCGTCCCCTCGCCTCCCGCCATGACTATTGCTTTCATATCTTTCTCCCCCGTCTCTTTTTTTCGTAAGGTACATCTATCTTTTCCGGGGAAGAAAAAATATTTGCGTTTTTCCTATTGTTAATGAACGTGAGATTTGGTATAATGTTATCGTATATGCAGTTTTGACCAATGCCAGAAAAAATGTAAGCGGTGGGGTGGCGGCGTATGAACAGAAAAATAAAGAGCCTCTTAAGCTCGAATATCCATCTCTATGTGGCGACGCTGGTGCTGTTTGCCATCGCCACCTTTTTCTTCGGCCAATATTCCCTGTGGCTGACGCTGGCGGAGGTCGCGGTGATCGCGATCCTCCTTGTTTACACCAGGTTCAATTCCCGCCGCAAGAGCCGGGAGATGCTCAAATACATCGAGTCCGTCACCGCCAACATTGACAACGCCACCAAGAACACCCTCCAGAATTTTCCCTTCCCCATGGTCACCTTCACCCTGGAGGAAAACGAGATCATCTACGCCAACCAGCAATTCCTGGACGTGGCGGGCGAGCGTGAGCGGGTCCTGGCCATCACCGTCTCGTCCATCGTCCCCGGCTTCTCCGCCCGGTGGCTCATGGAGGGCAAGAACGAGTACCCGGAGCTTGTGACCATGAACGGCAGGCGCTTCCGGGTCTTCGGGAACCTGGTCCGGGGGGCCGACGCGCCGGGGGTCAAGAATTTCATCGCCACCACCTACTGGGTGGACGAGACAGAGTACGCCCAGATCCGGGAGGAATTCGACTCCTCCCGTCCCGTTTTCTCCATCATCATGCTGGACAACTACGACGAGTTTACCTCCGGCATGAGCGAAAAGGACAAATCCCTCCTCATCTCCTCCATCGACGACAGGCTCACCGGCTGGGCCAAGGACAAGGGCGGCTACATCACCCGCTCGGACCGTGACCGGTACATCTTCATCTTTGAGGAGCAGTATCTGCAGAGCTTCGTGGACGCCAAATTCTCCATCCTCGACTCCATCCGGGAGCTTTCCACCCCCAAGGGCATGCACCCCACCATCAGCATCGGCGTGGGCCTGGAGGGGAGGCACCTGGAGGAGACCTACCAGTACGCGGCCCTGGCCCTGGAGATGGCCCTCTCCCGGGGCGGCGACCAGGCGGTCATCAAGAACCGCTACAACTTCGAGTTCTACGGCGGCAAGACCAGCCAGGCGGAAAAGCGCACCAAGGTCAAGTCCCGGGTCATGGCAAGCTCCCTCTCGGAGCTGATGCGTTCCGCCTCCCGCATCTACATCATGGGCCACAAGTACGCCGACCTTGACTCCGTGGGCTCCGCCGTGGGCCTGTGCTGCGCCGCCCGCAGCCTGGGCAAGCAGGCGAAGATCGTCATAAACATGGATACCCAGGTCTCCCAGCAGCTCATCGACAAGGTCCTCCGGCAGCCGGAATACAGGGACGTGTTCATCGACCCCCAGGAGGCCCTGCTGGCCATGGACGGCTCCACGCTCCTCATCATCGTGGACACCAACCGGCCCGACCAGGTGGAGTCCGAATCCCTTCTCCAGTCCTGCAACCGGGTCGCCGTCATCGACCATCACCGCAGGGCGGCGGACTACATCCAGAACGTGGCCCTCTCCTTCCACGAGCCCTACGCCTCCTCGGCCTCCGAGCTTGTCACCGAGCTTCTGCAGTACATGGTGGAGCAGTCCGACATCCTCCGGGTCGAGGCCGAGTCGCTGCTGGCGGGCATCGTGCTGGACACGAAAAACTTCACCCTGCGCACCGGCGGGCGCACCTTTGACGCGGCGGCCTTCCTGCGCCGCTCCGGGGCCGACACCGCGGACGTGAAGCACCTGCTCCAATCCGATTTCGCCTCCGCCGTGGCCAAATATTCCATTGTCCAGAAGGCCAGGATCTACAAGGCCGGCATCGCCATCGCGGCGGCCGAGAGCGTCCAGAGCAAGGTCACCGCGGCCCAGGCCTCCGACGAGCTTCTCAATATCTCCGGCATCCAGGCCTCCTTCGTGCTGTTCCCCATGGACGACAGGATCAATATCTCCGCCAGGAGCCTGGGGGATATCAACGTGCAGGTCATTGTGGAGCGCCTGGGCGGCGGCGGCAACAAGTCCACCGCCGGCGCCCAGATCCCCGGCAAGACCATGAAGGAAGTGCTTGAGGAGCTGTTGAACGGCATCGACAGGTATCTGGAGGACTACTCCATTTCGGAGGAATGAATGACCCGGCGTGGGTTTTCAAATAAATAATCAGAATCAGAAAGGATCTTACGATATGAAGGTCATTTTACAGCAGGATGTACGCGACCACGGCAAGAAGGGGCAGCTGGTGGAGGTCTCCGACGGGTACGCCCGCAACTACCTCTTTCCCAGGAAGCTGGCCGTCCCCGCCACGGCGGACGCGGTCAACACCATGAAGCTCCGGGAAAAGGCCCGCCTGCGCCAGATCGAGGAGGAGAAGGCCCGGGCGCTGGAGAACGCGAAAAAGCTCGAGTCCGTGGTGGTGAGGCTCTCCGCCAGGGCCGGCGAGGGAGGAAAGCTCTTCGGCTCCGTCACCAACAAGGACATCTCCGACGCCCTCAGGGAGCAGTACGGTATCGAAATCGAGAAAAGCCGCATCCTCATCGCCGATCCCATCAGGTCCTACGGCTCCTACGAGGTCAAATGCAGGTTCGGCTACGAGATCTCCGGCGTCATCCACCTGCTCATCACGGAGGCAAAATAAAAAAGTACACGCGTGATATACGCTTTCACAAGGGAGGTGCCGCGGGATGCCTGACCTTTTGAGTATGCCTCAGCCGCCCCACGACAACATAGCCGAGCAGGCCGTCATAGGCAGTATGCTCTTTGACGCCCGCTGTATCCCCGAGGTGGTGCGCGTCCTCAAGGCCGAGGATTTCTACTCGGACGTGAACAGGACGCTTTTCGAGACCATCTACTCCATGTTCATCTACTCCAGGAAGATCGACACCGTCACCCTCACGGACCAGCTCAAGATAGACGGCGTCTACTCCGACGAGACACGGGACTACATCTTCAACGTAGTCCAGGTGACCCCCATGTCCCTGAACGTGATGCAGTACGCCAACATCGTCCGGGACCAGGCGCTGCTGCGCCGTCTGGCGCAGGCGGGCACGGAGATCAACGCCGTCGCCATGGAGGGCCAGGGCGAGGCCGACAAGATCCTGGAGCTTGCCGAGCAGAAGATCTACGACATACGTCAGGGCCGGGAAAACGGGGGCCTCAAGAAGGTCTCCGAGGTGATGACCTCCGTCTACTCCGACCTTGCCGAGGCGTCCAGGAGCGGACAGAGGATACCGGGCCTCCCCACGGGCCTCGCCGACCTTGACAGCGCCATTATGGGCCTCAACAAGTCCGACCTCATCCTTGTGGCGGCCCGGCCCGGCATGGGCAAGACCAGCATCGCCCTGAACATCGCCCTGAACGTGGCCCACGCCACCCCCGTCACCATCGCTATCTTCTCCCTGGAGATGAGCCGGGCGCAGCTGTGCCGGAACCTCCTGGCCATGGAGTCCCACGTGGAACTCAAGAAGCTGCAGACCGGCCAGTTAAGCTCCGACGACTGGGGAAGGGTCGTCGCCAGCTGCGTGTCCATCAGCGACATGAACATCCTCATCGACGAAAACCCCATGCTCACCGTGGCGGATATCTCCGCCGCCTGCAGGAGGCTGGACGATCTGGGCCTTGTCATTATCGATTACCTCCAGCTGATGACCTCCGCCGGCGGCAGGAGCAGGGCCAACGAGAACAGGCAGACCGTGGTATCCGAGATCAGCCGTATGCTGAAGATCATGGCCAAGGACCTGAACGTCCCCGTTATCTGCGCGTCCCAGCTCTCCCGCGCCAACGAGGGGCGCCAGGACAAGCGGCCCATGCTCTCCGACCTCAGGGAATCCGGCGCCATCGAGCAGGACGCGGACATCGTGCTGGCCCTCTACCGGGACGACTACTACAACAAGGAGACGGACAGGCCCAACGTCGCCGAGTGCATCATCCTCAAGAACCGCCGGGGCGAGACCGGCACCGTCGAACTGCGCTGGACGCCCGAGTACACAACGTTTTCCTCCCTTGACACAAGGCACGAGGAATAATATGGTCCCAGGGACCCGAAAGCGTACGGTCATGCTTCATCAAATCGAGAGTTTTTGTCAACAATATGATATGCTGGCGCCGGGAGTACCGGTGATCGCCTGCGTCTCCGGCGGCACGGATTCCATGTGCCTGCTGGACGTTCTGGGTATCCTCTCCGCCGAGGCCCGCTTCCCCCTGTATGCCGCCCACTTTAACCACCGTCTCCGGGGCGGGGAGTCCGACGGGGACGAGGCCTTTGTTCGGGCGTACTGCGAAAAGCTGGGGGTGCCCGTCTTTACCGGCTCCGGCGACGTGGCCGGGGAGGCGAAAAAGCGGGGCCTCGGCATCGAGGAGACGGCGCGTGAGCTGCGCTACCGGTTTTTTTACCGGCTGTCCGACCGCCTCGGTGGGGCGAGGATCGCCACCGCCCACAACGCGGACGACAACCTTGAGACGGTCCTCATGCGCCTCGCCCGAGGCGCCGGCCTTCGGGGCCTTTGCGGCATCCCTCCGGTGTCGGGACGGGTGATCCGTCCCCTTCTGGGTGTCACAAGGGACATGATCGAGGCCTGGAACCGGGAACGATCCATCCCCCACCGGGAGGACTCCACCAACGCGTCCGACGGGTACACCAGGAACAGGCTCCGTCACAGCGTGGTCCCCGTGCTGAAGGAGCTGAACCCGGCCCTGAACGTGCGGAACATGACGGAGCTTCTACGGCGGGACGAGGAATATTTGTCCTCCCTGGCGGAGAGCTTTCTGGCGGAAAGCTCCTCCCCCGGGTCCGTCGCCGCCCGGGACCTGGCCGCTCTCCCCTACCCCGTGGCCTCCCGCGCCGTGAGGCGTTTGTTTGGGGAGAAGCTCTCAACGGTCCATGTCAACGCCGTGCTGGCTCTGGCGGAAAGCGCCGACCCCTCGGGGGAGGTGAGGCTGCCCGGCGTCACCGTGCGGCGGGAATACGGCCTGCTCACGGCCGTGGATCCCGGCCCGGAGACCTTTCCCGAGACAAAAATACCCCTTGACAGACCTGTTATAATAGAGAATATCGGCCTTACGATCACCTGTGAGCCCTGTGGAGAGGTTGAGATTTACAATTCCTTAACTAATTTTCTTATAAAATGGGATAAAATCAAAACCGGACTGTACGCCAGGCCCCGGCGTACCGGGGACGCGCTGAGGCTTCCCGGCGGCACAAGGAGCGTAAAGCGGCTGATGATCGACCGGAGGATCCCGGCGAGGCTCCGGGGCGCCCTCCCGGTATTCGTATCTGACGGGGAGGTCCTGGCCGTTTGGGGCCTCGGACAGAGCGTGGATTCCCTGCCGGCAAAGGGAGAGCCGGCGATCCTGATAAAAACAGAAAAAACGGAGGGACAGTAAGATGCTGGAAAAGGATATAGACAGAGTTTTCTTCTCGGCTCAGGAGCTTCAGGACAGGGTGAGGGAGCTTGGCGCGCGCATCACCCACGACTACGAGGGGAAGGATCCCCTGTTCGTGGGCGTTCTGAAGGGCTCCTTCGTCTTTATGGCCGACCTCATGCGGGCGGTGGACCTCTATTGCGACATCGACTTCATGGCGGTTTCCTCCTACGGCTCCGGCACCACCACCACGGGGGCGGTGAAGATCAACAAGGACCTGACCTACAGCGTGGAGGACCGGCATATCATCCTGGTCGAGGATATCCTGGACTCCGGCGTCACCCTCAACTATCTCAAGAAATACATCGAGGCCAGGAAACCCGCCTCCGTGTCCATCTGTACCCTTCTTGACAAGCCCGCCCGCCGCAAGGCGGATATCAGCGCCGACTATGTGGGCTTTGAGTGCCCGGACGCCTTTATCGTGGGCTACGGCCTGGATTACGCCGAGCGCTACCGCAACCTTCCCTACATAGGCGTGCTGAAAAGCGAGATTTACGCCTGAACGCTTTCCATATCCCATCAATCCCACAGGAAAGAAGCTGATCGATCTGAACAAGAAATCACGCCGTCCCGATATCGGTTTTTATATATTCATCATCGTCATACTGGTGGCGGCCATCTACCTTCTCAGCTCCCCCGAGGACAAGTCCCCGGGGCTCGAATACTGGCAGATGCGCGACCAGTTCGTAAAGGAGAACGTCCAGTATTTCTCCATTGAGGACGGCGTCGTCTACATGGAGCTGAAGACCCCCATGGACGGCACCTCCGGCAAGAGCGTCTATCACCAGCTCATGAGCGTCTCCATCTTCTGGGACGACCTGGGCGAGACCATCCGCGACCAGGAGGACAGGGGGATCCTCAAGTTCAACCTGGAGCCCGTGTATGAGACGCCCTGGTGGGTCACCATCATCCCCTACGTCATCATCATGATCGTGATGGTGATCGTCTGGTATGTGATGATGAACCGCATGGGCGCCGGCGGAGGCGGCGGCAGCGGCGCGGGCCGGTTCGGACACGCCCGCACGCGTCTGGCCTCCGAGGACAAGAAGAAGGTCACCTTTGCCGACGTGGCCGGCGCGGACGAGGAGAAGGCGGAGCTTGAGGAGATCGTGGATTTCCTCAAGGATCCCCAGAAATACACGGCTCTCGGCGCGCGCATCCCCAAGGGCGTACTTTTAGTGGGTCCTCCGGGCACCGGTAAAACACTCCTGGCCAAGGCCGTGGCCGGCGAGGCCAACGTCCAGTTTTTGTCCATCTCCGG
>CANQSU010000061.1 GCA_947626585.1 uncultured Oscillospiraceae bacterium | reverse complement strand
ATTTTACAGAGTACGCACGGGAGTCCTTAGAGCGCGTCAACCCGGATGGGTTTCCCAAAACCAAACTCACCAGGTTTGCCAAGTATTGCCTAATCGACTACAAGAATTGGAAGGCGGCGTTTTATAAATAAATCCCCTTTTTTACAGTAATTTCCAGAATAGCTATTCGGGCGGCTGTTTTCGCCGCCTGGTCTGTTTCCGGCGAGGTACCCACCCGCGCTATCGAACATTTGTACAATTTGCCACGTTGACATCCCACGGGTTTTGTGGTATCATCGTGATCACCGGTAAATACGAACGATTGTTCGATAAGGAATGACGTTGCAGCGCAAGAATTTGATTTACGGAGGAACCAATCGTGGAAAAGTTATCGCTCTTTGACTTCCAGAAGTTCTGCGAGGAGCAAGGCCCGTTCAATTTCTCTTTGGACGATGACATTTCATATGTAAAATTAGTCGGCGTATTTCCAAATGTGGCATTCATTTACGCGCCGGATCGCATCTGTTTTCTCAGCGATACGCACCAGCTTTCCTTCCATAGCGTGCAGTATATTGTTCCACGAGGGAAAATCAAAGGCTTCGGTTCCATTTTTCAGATCGTTTGCGGCTATAAGCCGCAAGAAATCAGGAAATTTACCGTCTTTGCGATCCCAAAATTTTTATCGCAAAAATAATATAAAATTATCTTGACAAACCAAGCTCCTTGTGCTATACTCTCATCAGAAGCCAAAATCTACCGAAAGGGTGAGTCAAATGTGCAGAGCCGACCGGACCCGTCGTCCCCGGATCGGGGATGTCTACCTCATGGAGTTTACCGGCAGCGGATGTGAGCAGCGGGGTCTTCGCCCCGGTTTGGTTTTCCAGAACAACCTGGGAAACGCTCACAGCCCCAACATCATCGCCCTCCCCCTGACCACGGCCCTGAAAAAGAGAAGTCAGCCAACTCACGTTCTCCTTGCCGCCCGGGAAACCGGCCTGCTGGAGGACAGCATGGTTCTTTGCGAGAACCCGGAGCGGGTCTCCAAGGAGCGCATCCGTTCGTATATCACCACCCTGGGGGACCAGGACATGGCCCGGGTGGCGGCGGCCAATCTTCTGGCCTCCTCCGCCATCGCCTATCTGGACTCCGCCACGCTGCTCTCCCTCCGGCAGCAGGCCATTCAGCTCAACTCCAAGCGAGACTGAGCGGTAGGAAGGAGGGGTCTTCATGTACAATGCGGAAATAAAGAACCAATTTTTGCAGGATTTTTCCAAGTCTGTCACCCGTCAGGCAGCCGCCGCGAACATGTTCAACGCCTTGGAGCCCTACGAGGAATCCTGGGGTGCCGATGTGTGCACAAGGAGCATAGAGGAAGTTCAGTCCGTAATGCAGAGCTTGATCGGAGTCCGCACAAATAGCTCCGCCCATCGAACCTCGATCATCCGAGGCTACGCAACCTGGTGTTGCGACCACGGAGTTCCCGGGGCCAATCGGGAACTGTGCCAGATCGAAGGCGTTGTCGCCCCGCAGGTCGAAAAGATTCGCAGGCAGTGGGTCGCCAGTCCCGCCCATCTTCAGCGGTGTCTGGATAGCCTCTGCGATCCTGTGTCGGAGGAAACAATCCACTGTGTTCTTCGGTGCTATCTCTGGTTGGCTTTTTCCGGCCTTCCGGAGGAAGATGCCCTGTCCATCCCCATTTCCGCCGTGGATTTTTCCGATCTGGTCATTCGCTACAATGGGAAGGACTATCCGATCTACAGGGAGGCGGTCCCGGCGTTCCGTGCCTGCGCCCGTCTGCTTCAGTTCCGGACTTACAAATCCCGCTCTACCAAGGACCGGTGGACTTATGTGGATCGCGGTCCTGGGGATTGGCTCTTGCGCTGTTTCCGCACATCCCAGGATAAGCATTACTTCCGCGTTCTGTTGTCCCAGCTTAACCGGGCCAACGACACTGAGTCTGGAGGAAGTGTAAAGCTGGCTTATAGCCGGGTGCATATGTCCGGCGTCTTTTACCGGACATATGAAGCGGAACGCAGCCTGGGCGTGGAGCCGGATTTTCACGGGTATGTGTATCAAACATTTGCCAATCAGGACACGCCCCTTCCAAACAACCGGGCAAATTATATGAATCGGCTTTGCCTACGGGATTACGAGAATTGGAAGGCCGCGTTTTCCGTCTGAATGTGTAAGACGCCCGCCTGCTGGCGGGCGCTCTAAATGGCCTTGTCAAGCTAATTTTACATTACATTTTTGTCCATCACACGGAGGATTATTGAGGGCCCTGTTCGCCGCGGGCCTTCAATTCCAATAACTTATCTCAACAGGAGGACCCATTTTGGAAGAAAACCTTACCCAGAACAAGCAGCGGTTTTTGTCCCTCTGCGGGGACATTCACCGCAACGGCATCCAGGAGCTGCTGACCTGGCTGGAGGGCAGCGATTTCTTCACCGCCCCAGCAAGCCGGGCGGGACACGGCTCCTACACCGGCGGGCTTTTGGCCCACAGTCTCCATGTGTACGACCATTTGACCCGCATCCTGAAAGCCTACCCGGAGATCCCCTGCTCCCAGGAATCCGCCGCCATCTGCGCGCTGTTCCATGACCTGTGCAAGGTGAACTTTTACACCACGGAAAGGCGGAACCGGAAGGACGCCAATGGCCGGTGGGAAAGCTACGACGCCTACAAGATCGACGAGCAGTTCCGCTTCGGCGGCCACGGCAGCAAGTCCATGTATCTCGTCCAGCGGTTTTTGCCTCTGACGCCGGAGGAAGCCACCGCCATCAACTGCCACATGGGGGCTTTTGACAATGAGCACGTCGGCGGCTCCTATGTCCAGTTCCCCCTGGCCTGGGCGCTCCACGCGGCGGACGAGGCGGCCACATTCTTAACAGAAGGGGAGGTATAAGCGGTGAAACCCACGAATCTCATTCAAAAGCTGGCGGCCATCCGCACCATGGCTGGGGCGGTGGCCAAGAACAAAACCGGCTTCGGCTATAAGTATTCCGACATCACGGAAATTCTGGCCAAGATCACGGCGGGCATGAACAGGCACAACGTTTCCTTGATCCCCATGATCAAGCCGGACACCACCTCCGTCACCAAGGAAACCATGGTCAACACCAAGCTCGACAAGACCGGCAAGCCCTACGAAAACACCGCCACGGAAATGCAGGTCCAGGCGGAAATGGTCTTCCGCTGGGTCAACAACGACGACCCCCAGGATTTTCTGGACGTGCCCTGGGTCTTGATCGGCAGCCAGTCGGACCCCAGCCAAGCGTTCGGCAGCGCCCTGACCTACTGCACCCGGTATTTCCTGACCAGCTACTTCCAGATCGCCCAGATGGAGACGGACGTGGATCAGTACCGTTCCAAGCAGAAGGCGGCGGAGGAAGCGGAAAGCCGGGAGGTGGCGGCTCAGATCATGGAGCAGTTCGACGTCACCCTCCGCACCTTCCTGGCGGACCACCCGGACAAGTCGGCGGAAACCAAGGAATTTATCCGGCGCTACGTCAAGAGTGCGGACTACACCCGTATTCAAGAGCCCAAGCTGGCGTCCAAGCTGGTGCAGGACTTCAATCAAACATTTTTAGGAGGTTAATCGTATGGGATTTCGCAGCGGCGCATACGCCAAGGTCTGGTCTTCGGAGTCCATCTCCGATGTCAACACCAAGTGCAGCATCTCTATCAGCCGGAAGGACAAGCGCACCGGCGAGTATGTGGAGGATTTCCACGGGTTCGTCAGCTTCGCCGGAAGCGCCACGGCCAACAAAGCCCTGCGCCTGAAGAAGGGCGACCGCATCAAGCTGGGCGATGTGGACGTGAAGACGAAGCAGAACAAGGACAAGGGCGTGACCTATTACAATTTCTTCTGCTTTTCCTTCGCCCCCGTGGAATCCGGCGGCGCCCAGGCGTCCAGCAGCCCCGCCAGCCCCGCTCCTGTGGAGGACGGCGACCCGGATGACGGCCATCTGCCGTTCTAAGCGCCGGAGGGATCGTAAATGGGGGATGTCTCCTATCTCCCGCTGATCGAGGACATGGTCTGGTCGTACAGCCGCCTCACTTCCTTTGACTCCTGCCCGTATCAGTTCTTCCTCCGGTATATCCACGGCGCCGAATCCAGCCCCCGGTTTTTCACCTCCTACGGAATCTTCCTCCACGACCTTTTGGCGGGGTATTACGCCGGCGAACTTTCCAAAGAGCAGGCGCTGCTGCGGTTCATGGGGGAATACTTCGAGCAGGTCCAGGGTCCCCGTCCCGGGAACGTGGACGCGGCCAAGTATTTCCGGCAGGGGGCCGGGTGCCTGCGCTCCCTGGCGCCACCTCCCCTTCCCACGGTGGCCGTGGAGCAGACCCTGTCCTTTTCCGTGGGGGGCTTTCCCTTCACCGGGCGGCTGGACTATCTGGGGCGGAAGGACGGGCGCCTGGTTCTGGTAGACCACAAATCCAGAATCCTCAAACCCCGGTCCCGGCGGAAGAATCCTACGAAAAACGACCGCCGCCTGGATCATATGCTCCGGCAGCTCTATCTCTACGCCGGGGCGATCCGGGAGGCCTACGGGGAATTTCCTGGAGCGCTGTGCTTTCACTGCTTTCGCGTCGGCACGGTGATCCAGGCGCCCTTTCAAGAGGACCGGTACGGGGAGGCCATAGACTGGGCCCTGTCCAAGATTCAGGAAATCCAAAACGCGGAGGAATTTCCGCCCAAGCCGGACCCATTTTACTGCCGGTACCTGTGCGGCGTCAGCGAGGCGTGCGAATACTGCCAGGAATTTTCGTAAGGAGGCTGGTATGCAGCAGACAGACGAGTTTTGCAGCATTGATAGCGAAGCGGGCATTCTCGCCACCCTGGTCCGGAACCCGCTGTTTTACTACTACGCGGAGGATCTGCTCCCCAATCACTTTTTCGACCGGGATAACCGCTATCTGTACACGGCGATCTCCGATCTGATCCGGCGGGGCATCCAGAAAATCGACCCGTACAATATTATCGAGGATCTGAACGCCTCGGAGGCCACCCGGGGCTATACGGAGAACCTGACGGTGGAGCGGCTGAACGAGTTTTTCGATACGGCGGATACCATTTCCCGCAGCACCGTGAAGGAATATAAGCTCCTGGTTGGAAATGTCCTGGCGACCGCCTTTCGCCGGGATATCCGGCAGCGGCTAAAGGACTGTATGGGCCTGTGCGAGCGGATCGACGACCGGGAGAAGCTGGAGCGAAAGATCTACGATAAGATCGACGGCGTGATGCTGGAATACTCCGCTCACGACGAGATCCCGGCCTACCGGGACGTGGTGGACGAGTGCTGGAACGAAATTCGGGCCCGCCAGGTGGATGGGTTTTCCGGAATCCCCTTCAAATTTCCGACCCTCAACCAGTACGCGGTCATTGAACGGGGAGAGCTGTTCATCTTTGCGGCGGAGGCCAAGCAGGGCAAGTCCATGATTCTGCTGAACTGCGCCATGGACCTGTTGAGACAGGGGCTGTCCGTGTTGTACCTGGACAGCGAGCTTAATACCCGGCTATTCACCGCCCGGGTACTGTCCCACCTGTCCGCCGTGGAATTTCGGCGGCTGACGGCGGGGAATTACACCCCGGAGGAAGCGGACCGAATCCAGGAGGCCATCGACTGGATCAAAACCAAGTCCTTCACCCATGTCTACATCCCCACCTTCGATCTTCAAAGCATTTACACCACGGTCAAACGGGTGTACCACACCCAGGGCATTGACGTGCTGATCGTGGACTATTTCAAAAGCTCCGGGGACGGGGACGCCTTCGACTCCTACCAGGAGCTGGGCAAATTTGTGGACACGGTAAAGAACAAGATCTGCGGGGACTTGAATATCTGCGGCATCGGTGCGGCCCAGGCCACCGCCAGCGGCAAAGTTGCGGACTCCGCCAAAATTGGCCGAAACGCCAGTACCATCGCCGTCATCCAGGACAAGACCCCGGAGGAAATCGAGGCCGACGGCCCGGAGTGCGGCAATAAAAAGCTCCGGGTGGTCTTAAACCGCAACGGAATGCAGCACGCCCCCGGGGAGTACATCGACCTTCGGTTCAACGGGGACATGATCTCCTACGAGGAAGCCCGGCAGCACATCCCCGTGCAGCCCTACTGACATGGAAGGAGGCGCCATGGACCTATCCGAGCTGATCCATTCCATCGACATCGTTGAATACATCTCTCAGTACATAGACTTACAGCCAAAGGGCGCGGAGTGGTGGGGACTGAGCTGTTTTAAGGAGGAAAAGACGCCGTCTTTTTCCGTCCGCAGCGACCCGCCGTTTTTTTATGACTATTCTTCCGGCATCGGGGGCAATCTGTTCACTTTTGTCAAGGAATATCACCACTGTTCCAGCCAGGAGGCGGTGGAAATCCTCCGCCGCTACGCCGGGGTGACGGAGCAGGACATGACCAAGCGCCGCCCCATCTCCGCCACCATGGTCTGCCGGAAATTCCGCCCGCCAAAGCGCGCGGAAACGCCTTCCAAGGCAACAGTCCTGCCGGAGGATTACATGGACCGGTACGAGCGGCGGCCGGAGAAGCTGAAAGTCTGGGAGGACGCGGGGATTTCTCCGGAATCTCTGGAAAAATTCCAGGTTCGCTACGATCCCTTTTCCAATCGCCTGGTCTACCCCATCCGGGACGCCGCCGGGCGCATGGTAAACGTGGGCGGACGGACCCTGGACCCGGATTTTAAGGCCAAAGGGCTCCGGAAGTACACCTATTTTCACCCTTGGGGCACCATGGACACCATTTATGGCCTCTGGGAGAACCTTTCCGCCATTCAGGAGGCGGGGGAAATCCTTCTTTTCGAGGGCTGTAAAAGCGTTTTACTGGCGGACACCTGGGGCATCCATCACACCGGCGCCATTTTGACCTCGCATCTGAACGGCAACCAGGTGAAGCTGCTTCTGCGGCTGGGCGTCCGGGTGGTTTTCGCCTTGGACAAGGATGTGGACGTCTCCAAAGACAAAAACATCCGCCGCCTGAGCCATTATTTGACCGTTCGATATATTCAGGACCGGGGAGACCTTCTTCAGAGCAAGGACAGCCCGGTGGATCAAGGAAAAGAGGTGTTTCAAACACTTTATGACCGATTCCAATACCGATTTTAGCGTGCCGATTGCGAGATACCATTCCGCACCCGACTGCGCCACCTATTATCTTATGCCGGACGGCCAGACGATCGTCGTTCCTGATGAGAATGCCCACGCTCTCCAGTTTGAGTCATCTTCTAATTCTGTCGGCTGCTTTCCGGCAGTATCCATTCCATCCGAATCGTATGACCCAGACGCGATCTATACAGGGCCGCCATGGTTGTATTCGCCTGATCTGGATAATTTCGTCGAGCAGTATGTGGCATCGATGAAAATCAAAATCATAAAAGACGCTCTAAAAGAATGGCGGCGTTTAGTGAATAACGAGGAGTTTCAGGATTCCCCGGAATTGAGCGCCTTTCTGGACTCCTTCCAGCGGAAAGGGGGTAACGCAGATGGGGGATGAACATAACAGCGTCCAACAGGTATATATATCAGCGGCTGACAAGATCGGCGGGGAACCTCTGCTCTACTTCGATTTGGTAGATGGAAGGGCGGTTTTTCGTGGCCTCTCCATGACTCCAGTGCCCTTCCCGCCGCCGGAGCAGGAGTCGGCCCTCCTGGAATCTGAGGAATTGGACATCCTTTTGGAACAATTCCAAAACGGTGGGGACGATGAACCGGCCACGCCTCCTGAAACGGGGGATGCATTCCCGGAATCGGAGGATCTGAGCGCCTTTTTGGAGCAATTCCGGGACCACGGAGGAACCGCCGGTGGATAATTACGTTCTTTACCACTGCCACACGGAGGATTCTCTGCTGGACAGCGCCACCAAGTACCGGGAGTACATCGATTTGGCGGTGAAAAACGGCCAGCGAGCCCTGTCCTTTTCGGAGCATGGCAAGCCCCTGAACTGGACGGAGAAATGGGCCGCCTGCCAGAAGGCGGGCATCCGGTATATCCACTCCGTGGAGATCTACCTGACGGAATCCCTGGAACCCAAGGTCCGGGACAACTATCACACGGTCTTAATGGCCAGAAATATGGCAGGGGTACGGGAGCTCAACGAGCTGGTCTCCCGCTCCACCATGCCGGACCACTCCTATTATGTAAACCGTATTTCCTTCGCGGAGTTTTTGGGGTTGTCGGATAACATCCTCTCCACCAGCGCCTGTCTGGCTTCCCCATTGAACCGCCTGCCGGAGGACCACCCCATGTACATGGCGCTGGCAAGGAAGTACAGTTTCCTGGAGATCCAGCCCCACAACTGCCCAGAGCAGATCGCCTTTAACCGGCGGCTCTATGCCCTGTCTCAGAAGCTGGGAAAGCCCCTGATCGCCGGGACGGACACCCACAGCTCCACGCCCTACAAGGCCGAGTGCCGGGAAGCCCTGCTCTCCGCCAAGGGCAAGTCCTACGGAGACGAGGAAACCTTCGACCTGACCTACAAGACTTATCCGGAGCTGGTGGAAATGTTCCGCGTCCAGAACGCCATTCCGAGGGAGGCGTATCTCCAGGCTATTGAGAATACCAACCGCCTGTTGGATCTGACGGAGGAGTTGACCCTGGATACCGCCATCAAGTATCCCATCCTCTATGGGTCCCGGGCGGCGGACTCCGAGAAATTCACCCAGACGGTGGAGGAAAAGTTCCGGCAGAAGTGCGAATCAGGCGTCATTTCCAAGGAGCAGGCCCCGGCCTTCCGCCGGGCCATTGACGAGGAAATGCGGGTCTTCCGCAAGCTGGGCATGGACGGGTTCATGCTCAGTATGTCGGAGCTGGTCTGCTGGTGCAAGTCCCACAATATCGCCCTGGGCCCTGCCCGTGGCTCCGTGGGCGGCTCCCGGGTGGCCTATGTGGCCGACATCACGGACTTAAACCCGGAAACCTGGCACACGGTCTTTTCCCGATTCTGTAACGAAGACCGGGAGGAGATCGGAGATATCGACATCGACTGCATCGAGTCCGACCGACCGGCCATTTTCAAGTACATCATCGATCGGTTCGGCGCGGACAAAACCGCCCGGGTGGCCTCCTTTGGCACCATGAAAGCCAAGGCTGTAGTGGACGAGGTGGGCCGCCACCTGGCAAAGAAGTGGGCCCTGGAGCATCCTGGGCTGGACGGGGCCGGAAATCCCTGGTCGCTGGCCCGCATTGCCAAAATTAAGGACGAGCTCTCCCCCGCCATTAACCAGGCGGAGAAGGACTATGTAGACCTGCTGAGCCTTAAATCCTATCAGGCGGTGGCCAAAAAGTACCCGGCGCTGTTTTACTACCTCCCCGGGCTTTTGAATGTGAAGATCTCCCAGTCCGTCCATCCCGCCGGTATGGTCATCAGCCCCATCACCCTGGCGGACAACTTCGGGGTGTTTTACAAGGACGGGGAGCTGTGCCTACTGCTGGACATGGACAATATCCACGACTATACGGGCCTTGCCAAGTATGATTTTCTGGTCTTGAAGACCGTCCAAGTCCTTCGGGACGTCTGCAATTACGCCGGTCTCCCCTACCCCAAGACCCATGAGATCAACTGGGATGATCAGGAGGTCTGGGCGGACATGCTGAAAAGTCCCATGGGGATCTTTCAGATGGAGGGGCCCTACGCTTTCGACAGTATGAAGAAGTTCCGCCCCACCTCTATCTTTGATCTGTCCCTAGTCACGGCCTGTATGCGCCCCTCCGGGGCGTCCTTCCGGGACCAGCTGCTGTCCCGCGTTCCCCACCGGAACCCGTCGGAGCTGATCGACGAGCTGCTCAAAGACAACCTGGGGTATCTGGTGTATCAGGAGGATACCATCAAATTCCTTCAGCAGATCTGCGGTCTGTCCGGAAGCCAGGCGGACAATGTCCGCCGGGCCATCGGCCGGAAGCAGAAGGACCGGCTGGATGCGGCCATGCCCTCCATTTTGGAGGGGTACTGCCGCAGCTCGCCCAAGCCACGGGCAGAGGCGGAGCAGGAGGCCCGGGAATTCTTGCAAATCATCGAGGACAGCGCCTCTTATCAATTTGGGTGAAGATTTGCCCATTTCTTGTGAACCCCATTACTCAGGGGTGTGCCGCCAGGAGCGGCGCTAACGGTATCAGCGGAATAAGACCGTGCATCCAGCCCTACCGGGTGATATGCACCACGCCATGGACGAAGCAGCTGACTAAGAGAACCTACGGTCTTTCAAAAAAGATAGCAGGCGATACCGTGCTAAACCAACCAGGAGGCAACAGTTTATGAACTGGAAACCAGTACGCAACTATGAAGGGTATTACGATGTCAGCGACACAGGCTTGGTGCGTAGCATAACCAGATATGTCCCAGATGTGTCTCATGGCCGCCGAGTCGTGCGTGGAAAAATCATGCAGCAGACAGAGGGTGCAAATGGATATCCAGTAGTTAATCTGCATAAATTCGGAGTCAGCTCCGTTATACCGGTACATAGGCTTGTTGCCGAGGCATTTTTAGACAACCCGCACGATTTCCCGACTGTAAACCATAAGGATGGGAACAAGGCAAACAATTCTGTAGATAACCTTGAGTGGGCGTCATACTCAGATAATAATACCCACGCATTGCGGCACAACTTGCGATCGCCAAAGTCCAATCCCGTCCTTCAGATTGATAAGAACGGTTTGGTTTTAGCGGCGTATAACTCTGTCACAGACGCCAGCCGTCAAACTGGCATAAGCCGTGGCATGATTTCGCACGCCGCTCATGGTCGCGCAAAATATGCCGGTGGATTCGTGTGGAACCTGGTTGGAAAGTGTAACGACTATCCGCGTCAGCGGAGTACGGCCGAGGATGAGTTACGGCCGGAAGCGCAAGAACGGCTTTTGCCGAAGATATAGTCTGCCCAGGCGGAAACGCCTGAATAAGCGACAACCATTCCATTGCCTACTGCCTCCTGGGGTATCTGTGCGCCTACTACCGGCACTATTATCCCCTGGAATTTCTCACCTCTTTTCTCAACAACGCCGCCAACGACGACGATATCCGAAACGGCACGGATTATGCCAAGCGGTGCGGAATCAAAATCACCCTCCCCAAGTGGGGCGTGTCCAAGAGCCAGTATTTCTTTGATAAGGAGAAGCGGATCATCTCCAAGGGCATGTCATCCATTAAGTACATGAGCGATGGGTTGAGTGATGAGCTGTACGACCTGGCCCACAGCCGGGACTTCCCCCGCTTTGTAGATATCCTGGCGGCGCTGGAGAACACCTCCATCAACTCCCGCCAGTTGGACATTCTCATCAAGGTGGACTTCTTCTCCGCCTACGGCAACCAGCGGGAGCTGCTGCGAATCACGGAGCTGTACACCGGGCTCTTTAACCATGGTTGCGCCAAGCAGGTGCCCAAGGCCATGGTAGACGGCACGCCGCTGGAAAGTGTGGTCCGGCGCTATGCCGTTGGAGTCACCAAAAGCGGCGGCGAGGCGAAGAAGTACACCCTTCTGGATGTGCCCGCCATTCTCCGGGGCACGGAGGACGTGATCAAGACCCTGCACTTTTCGGACCTGCCGGATACGGTCAAGGTGAAAAACTTCGAGTCCTATATGGGCTACGCAGGCTACGTCTCCGGCAAGGCGGAGGACCGTCGAAAGCTCTACATCGTGGATATCTTCCCCTGCCTCCGCAGGAAAGACAAGGTCCAGTTTGGCTACAATGTGCTCACCCGCTCCATTGGCAGCGGCATTGAGGGCCGGTTCACGGTTTTGAACCGTGTTTATAATAAAACCCCAATTCAGAAAGGAGACGTGATCTTTTGTTCCGAATGGCATCGGGACGGGCCCTACTTCCGCATGACGGACTACTTCAAGCTCCAGTAGAGGAAAAGGCCGGTTTCCATTTCGCCGCAGAGAAGCCGGCGCAGCGGGCAACACGACCCTATAAAACCGTGATTTTATAAACGAGAAAAAGGAGATTTTGGATGGCTAAGAAGTTATTTTGCAACAAGTGCGGCAAGCCCATGGACGACCAGAGCTTTGGCGTGTCCATTATCCACTACATGGGCTACGGCTCGAAGCACGACGGCGACTGCATGGAGCTGGATCTGTGCGTCTCCTGCCTGGACGAGCTGGCGGATTCCTGCGTCATCTCCCCGGTGGATCTGCACGCCATGGACGGTGTCCAGGTGGAGGTGAGCCATGTCTGAGTACCGGGTGCCAGGCTGCGCCTGCGTGTCCGACGCGGTGGTCTACGGGCTGGAGGAGAGCATCCGCCGGGCCAAATATCCTCTCTCCACCACCCGGTCTGTCAACGCCGACCTGACCGACGGCATCAAGGCTCTGGCGCAGAGCGCCCCCGGGGAGGGTCACGATCAGTGGCTCACCGGCGTGGTGGTGCAGTTCGACCTGACTTTCAGCAACAAGGCGTGGGTAGAAGCGGAACGGTACCACTTCCTGGATTTCGTCAGCTCTCAAAGCACCATGCACCGCCTGGCCCGGTTTGACTTGGACAAGTCCTATAACCAGTATGTGGACAAACGCATCGGGGAGATCATGCGGATCAAGGCGGCGGAGTACCGGTCTTTAGAGGCTCGGACGAAGCAAGACCCGTCGGAGGAAAACCAGCGGGACCTGCGGGAAAAGTACCTGGAGCTGCTTTACAGCAACCCAGCCGGGTTTCAGCTCACCGCCGGCATGACCACCAACTATCGCCAGCTCAAAACCATCTACCGCCAGCGCCGGACCCACCGGCTTCCCGAATGGCGCACCTTCTGTAAATGGATCGAGACGCTGCCTCACAGCGAGCTGATCACCGGGAAAGGAGGGGCCGCATGAAGATCCTTGCCATTTCCGGCCATGCCCGCCACGGGAAGGACACCGCCGCCGAAATGCTGTCAGCCCTTCTGCGTATCAACGGCGCCCGGGTCCTGGTCGCCCATCAGGCGGATCTGCTCAAATACATCTGCCGCACCTTTTTTGGCTGGAACGGGATGAAGGACGAGGCAGGCCGGTCCCTTCTCCAGGAGGTTGGCACGGACCGTATCCGGGCCAAAGACCCGGACTTCTGGGTTCGGTTCCTGGCGGATGTACTCCGGTTCTTCAGCGACCGCTGGGACTACTGCATTATCCCGGACACCCGCTTTCCCAATGAGATCGAATTCTTTCGGGCCCGTGGGTTCGATGTGACCCATCTGCGGATCATTCGCCCGCACTTTTACAACGGCCTGACGGAGGTGCAGCGCAACCATCCGTCGGAGACGGCCCTGGACGACTACCCGGCGGACGGAACCATTCTCAACGACGGGGAGCCGATCGATCTTTTGGACAAGCTGTACAGTTGGATGAAAGGAGCGCTTTGTCATGAACCATTACAGAGCCTGGTATAACCCGGATCAGGTCAACCTATTTGACGGAGAGTTGGAGGAGCTCCTGGTGCAAAACGGCATGGTGGACGATCTATTTTACCTGCGGGACATCAACAACCGGAAGCTGTACCTGGACGGGATTATTGACCAGACTACCGTGTCGCAGCTGACCCGCCACATTCTCGCTTACAACCGGACGGATCAGGCAAACGCCGTTATGGGTTTCTCAAAACAGCCAATCCTGCTCTACATCAATTCTTTGGGCGGGGACGTGGACGCCGGGCTGTCTCTCGTCGATACCATCGTGACCAGCGCCACACCGGTGTACACCGTGAATCTGGGCTATGCCTATTCCATGGCTGCCCTGGTAGCCCTGGCGGGACATCAGCGGTTTGCCATGCCCAACGCCAAGTACCTGCTCCACGACGGCGCGGGCGTTGTCTGCAACTCCGGCATGAAGATGCAGGACCAGATGCAGTTCCAGAGCCGTATTGACGGCCGCATCCGGGATTTTGTCCTTGCCAAAAGCAGCCTGTCCGAAAGCGCCTATCAGGAGAAGCTCCGCACCGAGTGGTACTTCTTTGCCGACGAGGCCAAGGAGATGGGCTTTGTGGATCAGCTGATCGGCACGGACTGCGCCATCCAGGAGGTGTCCTAGCTTGGTCATCCTGACGGACATGGACGACACCATGGAGGATCTGCTGACGCCCTGGATGGCGGCCCTGGCGGAGCGCTGGGGCGTGTCTAAACCCAGGGAGGAAGTGGACCGGTGGGATATTCCATCCCTGCTCCCGGAGCTTACCCCGGAGCAGATCTACGCCCCGCTGGAAAGCGAGGAGCTGTGGGCGTCCGTCCGTCCACTGCCGGGGGCGGCGGAGGCCTTGGAGCAACTGGCGGGCGAGGGGCACCAGATCTATGTGGTCACCGCCTCCAGCTTCCAAACCGCCCAGTTCAAGGCCAAGCACGTCCTTATCCCCTATTTTCCCTTTATTCCCATTGATCATGTGATCGTCGCCTCCAAAAAGCAGATGGTCCGGGGAGATGTCCTCATCGACGACGGCCCTCACAATCTGCTTGGCGGGACGTATCAGGGCATCCTGTTCGACGCGCCCCACAATCGAGCCTTCCCGGCCAAGGCCCACGGCCTGGTCCGGGCCAAGGATTGGGCGGAGGTCTACGACGCCGTGCAGGACGCCGCAGTATTCCGAAACAGGAGGTGTTGCATTTGGTAGTTATCAAACGAGACGGGCGGGAGGTCCGCTTTTGCGCTGAGAATATCTCTCAGGCCATCCAGAAGGCGTTCCGGGAGACCGGGGAAGAGCTTTCCGGCGGCAGCGCGGAGGATGTCACCGCCCGAATCACCGACCGGCTGGCCCGCCGGTACAAACGTATGAATCGGGCCATATCCGTGGAGGAAATCCAGGACGATGTGGAAACGGAGCTGATGCGGGAGAAGGCGTACCACACCGCCCGGGCCTACATCCGCTACCGCTATGAGCACGAGCTGCTCCGCAGCGGCGGCACCACCGACGGGCGTATCCTCTCCATTGTGGACGGCGTCAACGAGGAGGTCATTCAGGAGAACTCCAATAAGAATCCCATGATCCTGTCCACCCAGCGGGACTATATCGCCGGGGAGGTCAGCCGGGACATCACGGACCGCCTGCTTTTACCGGAGGAGATCCGCCGGGCCCACGAGGAAGGCGTCATCCACTTCCACGACTCCGATTATTACATCCAGCGGATGCACAACTGCTTTAGTTCGCACACAAGGTTCGTAACAGATGCAGGAGTTGTCTCGTTTTCTGAATGCCACGATGGGCAGAAGGTAAATGTACTGGATAAAGACGGAGTATGGCGAGAAGCGACAGTAAGAAACTATGGTAAGCAGGAGTTGTTCGATGTCCATCTTAGCTCATGCAGAAGTGAAAAGACTGTAACGTGTACAAGGAATCACCGTTGGATTCTCAAGGACGGTACTGTAACAACTAATCTATCCGTCGGAGATTCTCTCTTTTGCCTAAAGGACACTACGCATCCAGATGCAAAAGCGCATGACAGAGCGGCAACAATGTTCACTTTCGGCTTTGTAATCGGCGATGGTACGGATTATATAGGCGGCCTCAGAGTACGGCTCTGCGGAAATAAGGCAAAATACGGTCAGGTATTTCGTGATTGCGGTTATACAGTTAGTCGCGTCCATAACTCCGATGACTTGTATGCGTCCAAGGCATGCCGTTTATCAAAACAGGCGTTTCTTGATGCTTGCGGATGGAGATACCTTTCATCAGCCGACAAAGCAAATCTGTTTTGCGGGCTGTATGCCGCAGACGGAAGCAGAGATAGGAATCAAATATCAACGAGCGACGAACGCATTGTCAATATGATTTTCGATATTTCTGCGATAGCCGGATATCACGTTTCAAGTGTCAAAGAGGAGATCCGCAACACGAACTATAAAGATGGGGCGAGGCTTTACACAATTCATTTCAGGACGAAGCAGAACGCGAATAATGCGTGGGTCGTTAAGTCAATCGAGCCTCATAGGCACGGCAAATTTGAATACGATGTCTGGTGCGTGGAGGAACCCGTCACTCACTCCTTTACCCTGGATGGCGGCATTGTCACTGGCAACTGCTGTCTAGTAAACCTGGAGGATATGCTGCAAAACGGCACCGTCATCTCCGGCACCCTGATCGAGAAGCCCCATTCCTTCTCCACCGCCTGCAACATCGCCACCCAGATCATTGCCCAGGTGGCCTCCAACCAGTACGG
>CANQSU010000060.1 GCA_947626585.1 uncultured Oscillospiraceae bacterium | reverse complement strand
CTCCAGCTGGCCCTGCACAGGCGAGCGGAGATGCCGGAGGTATCCGACGGGCCGTATGTGACGCTGGCGGAGCTGGGCTTCGACGGGGAGCGGACGGGTATGTGTGGCGGGGAGCCCGAGGGGAACGTCAGCCGGGACTGGTCGCCGCTGTGCCGTATTCTGGAGACAAGCGAGGATGTGAAGGCCGGAAACGACGTGGTTTTCCTGGATACGCACCTATACGATCTGCGCCTCCCCTGGGGGGCGGAGAGCTTCACCCGGGCGCTGATCAGCAACTCCTATTTAACCCATGATCCGGACGGCTATGAGCGGATCGACGTGCCCGGCTGGGACACAGTGCTGGTGTGCTACAGGGAGTGCTTCGCCCGCGCGGGCCGGCGGGTGGTGCAGATCTATCTCTCCACGCCGGGAGAATATGACCGGGATACCCAGTGGGCGCTTTTTGAGAAGCTCCTGACGCTGACAGCGGGCCGGTAAGCGCATGACAGGAAATCCCCCCGAATATACTTGACCAGTATGTTCGGGGGGAATTTCTATGCAGGGAAAAAGGCTTTTTGTCAATTCGGCGCTGATGACGGCGGTGTCGCTCCTTTTGAGGTCCCTGGGGCTGTGGTTCCAGGTGGCGCTGTCCCGGCGCATGGGCGCGGCGGGGATCGGGCTTTTCTCTCTGGTGGCCTCCGTGGGATCCCTGGCGGCCACCTTCGCCATCTCCGGAATCCGCTTCGCCACCACCAGGCTCGTGTCCGAGGAGATGGGGAAGGGGAGGCTTGCCGGGGTGGGCCGGGTGGTGCGGCGCTGCCTGGGGTACGCCGCCGTTTTCGGGTGTCTGGCCGCCGCTGTACTTGGAACGGGGGCGGACCTTGTCTCGGCGAGGTTCCTGGGGGATGAGCGCACGGCGCTGTCCCTCCGGGTACTGGCGGTGGGGATGCCTTTCATCTCCGCCGGGGCGGTGCTGGGCGGGTATTTCACCGGCGAGTGCCGGGTGGGACACGCGCTCATCGGGACGGTCACCGAGGAGGTGACACGGGTCGCGGCGGCCATCCTCCTGCTGAGCAGGATCCGCACGTCAAACCCGGAGCTTATGTGCGCCGCGGTGGCGGCGGGCAACGCCTCGGGGGAGATCGCGTCCTTCCTCGTGCTTCTGCTCCTCTACGCCCTGGATCACAAGCGTCGGCGGGGCGGCGCGGAGTCCGGCGCGGGGCTGACGAGGAGGATGGTGTCCATCGCCATGCCCCTCGCGGCCACGGCCTATGCCCGGGTGGCGCTGAACACCGTCCAGCACATGCTGATCCCCGCCGGGCTCCGCCGGTCCGGGGCCTCCGCCGAGGCGGCACTGGCCGGGTACGGGCTCATCCAGGGGATGGTGTTCCCGGTGATCACCTTTCCCATGGTGCTGTTTGCCTCCGTATCCGAGCTGATCGTCCCAGAGCTGACCGAGGAGCAGGTGCGGGGCAACGACCGGCGGATCGCGTCGGCGGCCAACACGCTTTTGCGGATGACGTTCATTTTCTCCGCCGCCGTGTCGGCCTTCCTGCTGGGATTTTCCCGGGAGCTGGGCCTGCGGCTCTACGACAGCGCGGAGGCGGGACGGTACATAGGGCTGCTCTCGATGCTGATGCCGGTGATGTACATGGACAACATCACCGACGGGATGCTGCGGGGCCTGGGGGAGCATATGTACGCCATGAAGGTCAACATCGTCGACTCCCTCATCTCCACGGCGCTCATCTGGCTCATCTTGCCGAAATACGCCATCAACGGGTACATCGTCATTTTGTACGCGTCCGAGATCTTCAATTTCTCCCTGAGCCTGTGGAGGCTTTCGAAGGTGACGAGCATCTCCCGGAGCTTCCGCTCCATGGCGCTGAGCCTCCTGTCCGCGCTGACAGCCGCGGCCGTGGCCCGCGCGGCGGTGGAGCTGACAGGCGGGGCGCGGGGAATGGCGGGCCTGGCGGCCGGCGGCGCCGTGTTCGCCGGGGCGTATCTGGCGCTCATCCGCCTCACCGGCGCCGTGGCCGGCGGGGAGACCGCCCCGGCGATACGATGAGAAAGCGAAACGGGCAAGATCAGGCCCGCCCGTTTTTCCGCATGATCTCTTCCCCGTGGGCTTTCAGCCAGGCGTCGCATTTGGGGTACTCCGGGTAGACCCGCAGGACCAGGGCGTAAAAGCGCTTTGAGTGGCTGTGTTCTTTGATGTGGCACAGCTCGTGGACCACCACGCTGTCCAGGACCTCCGGGGGCGTCAGCATCAGGAGACAGTTGAAGCTCAGGTCCCCGTTGGCGGAACAGCTGCCCCAGCGGGTGCGCTGGGCGCGGATGGTGATCCTGCCGCAGCGTACGCCCACCAGGGGGGCGTAATGGGCGGCGCGCTCCGGGATGAACCTCCGGGCCCGCTCCATGAGGGCGGCAAGCTCGGGTGCTGAAAGGGGTACGATATCCGCCAGGGCCTTTTGCCGCTCTGCCATCCGGGCGGCGTGGGTCTCGATCCATCCCCGGCGGCTCTCCACGAACGCGTCTATGTCCCGCTTCGCCATTTTCATGGGCGTGCGGACAACGACGCCGTCGGGCGTGACGGACAGGGAGACCGTCTTGCGGCTGGAGCGGATGAGGGTGTAGTCCATGGGCGCCTCCGGGGAATTGATTTTTAGCGATCCGAAAAAATACCGTCATAAGTTCGACGTGCCGTTATTTCGCCGGATTGCTATTGTAAACTGTGGTATACTTAATATACCATATCCGGAGCTTTTCGGCAAGCCGTTTGGAGGGGGAGAGGCATGAATATCGTGTGGAACGCGGAAAAATATACGGCGGACTTCTCCCTTGCCGCCCGGTACGGCGGCGGGGTGACGGAGCCTCTTGAGCTGAGGCCCGGCGGGCAGTTTTTTCACTCTATTTGCTGATCACCAGAATATCATCTATTTTCACACCCAGGACATCGGCGAGGATGATGAGGTTGTCCACCGTGGGGAGGGCGGCGCCGTTCTGCCATTTGTAGATGGCCTGGGGGGAGTTGAAGCCGAAAATCACCTGCAGGTCGTGGACGGAAAGGCCCGCGGCCTTCCGAAGCCTTGCGATATTCGCGCCCGTGCCCGCAAGGTCGACGGTGGGGAAGAAACACATGGGAAACACCTCCTTCTTTGGAAATTCACAACAAAAAGCCGCCTGCCCGTGGGACAAGCGGCTGAATTTCGCGAAAGGGGTGTCAATACGGTCTCAGCGGCGCTTATCCGGATATGGGCGCGGGAATGCGGGGCTATATACGGGGTACATAGCCTGATCGCGCTCATTCTGATTGGTAAACGCCTTAAGCATCGTGTCGGGTCCTTCCTTCTTTAACGGTGATGGAATTATAGCACACATTTTCCGATTTGTCATTAAACTTGTGGGTAAAAATAAAATTTCTTGTCGGGCGGGGTATATTGTGGTATGATTAGACAAACAAGCTCAAGGAGGGACAGCGATGAAAACAGAGTTTTTTCCCGACGGGGTCACGCCCATTGACGGGTGGTTTTACGATCTGCGCGTGCCGGAGCTTGAGGAGCTGGGAAAGCGGTATGTGCTGACGGACTACGGCATCCTGGACGACGGGAAGCTCCACACCGGGGAGATCCAGAAGCTGATCGACACCGCAAGCGCCGAGGGCGGCGGGGTCGTTGTGGTGCCCCGAGGGGTGTATATGACAGGCTCCCTGTTCTTCAAGCCCGGCGTGAACCTCTATGTGGCCGACGGGGGCGTACTGCGGGGCAGCGACGACCCGGCGGATTATCCCCTGACGGACACCAGGATCGAGGGGGAGCTGTGCCGGTATTTCCCGGCGTTGATCAACGCCGACGGCGTGGACGGGTTCACCATGTGCGGGCCCGGGACCGTGGACGGAAACGGCATGAGGGCGTGGAAGGCCTTCTGGCTCCGGAGGGAGTGGAACCCGGCCTGCACCAACAAGGACGAGCAGAGGCCCCGGCTCGTGTACATATCCAACAGCAAGAACGTGCTGGTGGCGGGACTGCGCCTTCAGAATTCCCACTTCTGGACAAACCATCTCTACCGCTGCGACCACGTGAAGTTCATCGGATGCTCCATCTATTCTCCCGCCTCGCCGGTCCGGGCGCCCAGCACCGACGCTATCGATATCGACGTGTGTACCGACGTGCTGGTGAAAAACTGCACCATGGAGGTCAACGACGACTCCGTGGTGCTAAAGGGCGGCAAGGGTCCCTGGGCGGACACGGATCCCGCCAACGGCGGCAACGAGCGGATCCTGGTGGAGGACTGCGTCTACGGCTTCTGCCACGGGTGCCTGACCTGTGGGTCCGAGTCCGTTCACAACAGGAATATCCTCATCCGGCGCATCAAGGTGCTGGAAGGAAACAACCTTCTCTGGCTCAAGCTCCGGCCCGACACGCCCCAGCACTACGAGTATATCACGGTGGAGCATGTGGAGGGAAAGATTGAGAGCTTCCTCACCGTCCGGCCCTGGACACAGTTTTTTGACCTCAAGGGCCGCGAGGACAAGCCGAAGTCCCTGGCCGACCACATCACCCTGCGGGACTGTGACTGTGACTGCGATATCTGGTTCAACGTGGACCCGGATCCCGACCACTACGAGCTTCGGGACTTCACCCTGGAAAATCTCAGGGTGCGGGCAAGGGTCAGCGGCTATACCGAGGGGGCTGTCGAAAACCTCACGGTCAGAAACGTGACCGTGGAGTGGACGGAATAAAACGGGACGGACACGATCGGGGGCCGGCGTGAGATCATATTATCCGAGGCCTTGACGATCAAGTGCGGCCGGACGTTATTGAAGTGTGGATCTCCGCGCCGGGGTTGACAAAGCGGTTTGGATCGAGTTATGGTATACTTGGAAGTTTCTGAATCAACCGGCAAGAGCGGATCGCGAGGATTTTTGCGTCACAACGAGACGCCGCGGACGCGTTTGTTCAGAGGCCCCCTGATTTTAATGCAGCCTGATAAGGATGTGACAGCCATGAAAATCGTCATATGCGACGACGACGCCAAAACGGTCGAGACCGTCAACGCTCTGGTGGAGGAATACGCCGCGCTGCGTTCCCTGCGCTGGGACGTTGCGGTCTATACCTCCGGTCCGGCGATGCTCAGGGAGCTGCCGGAGGCGGATATATACCTGCTGGATATCATCATGCCGGACGCGGACGGGATCACCCTGGGGACGCGCCTCCGGGAGCGGTACCGGGACGCGGTCATCCTCTACCTGACCAGCTCCCGGGAGTTTGCGGTGGACGCCTTCGCGGTACACGCCTTCTCCTACCTCATTAAGCCGGTGGAGCGCCGGCGCCTGTTTGACGAGCTGGACGCCTGCACCGAGCGGAGGGAGAAGCGGTATTGCGCCGTGGAGGTACGCCACGGCGACAGCTCCGTGACCGAGACCGTGGCTCTGGACGATGTCGTCTCGGTGGAGTATTTCAATCACCGCCTGATCTACCGGCTCGCGGGAGGGCGCGAGCTGGTCACCGGCTACAAGCGCGGGTCCTTTGAGAGCATCGCGGAGCCATTTCACATCTCCCCCTGCTTTTTGAAGATCTCCGTGAGCTACATCGTCAATCTTCGCCACATCCGTGAGCTTCGCGGGGACAGCTTCTGCATGAGCGACGGGACAAGCTTCCGCATTTCCCGCAAATTTACCGAGGCGAAGAAAAAATATCTGGACTTTATTTTGGGGGTGTGAGGATGGAAACGCTGCGCAACCTTTCCATCGTATGGGCGACGGCACATTCCGCGCTGCTGAACGCCCTGATGGTCATTCCCCGCGTCGGCCGGAGGACCTACGTGATCCTCACGTCGGTCTTTGCCGGGCTCATCATAGTTGTAAACACCATCCTCATGTTCACCTTGGGCGTGTTGACGGTCACGAATCTGAGCTTTTTGACCATGTCCATCCCCAGCTTCATCTATTTTTTTTTCGTCTCCAAATACCGGGACGGCCGGCTGATCTTCATCTTCTGCGTGGGAGATATCCTCACGGTGGTCCTGACCGCATTCACGGCGATCGGCGGGGCCATGCTGGGGGACAACGTCTGGTTCATCTTCTTCAGCCGCCTTCTCCTCTTCCCCCTGGTGACCGTACTTCTGGTCAGGTTCCTGAGCCGCTTCTATCTGTGGGTCGTCACCGAGGTCAAAAAGAACTGGTGGATCATCGCCGCCATCTCGGTGGTGTTCTATGTGGAGCTGGAGCTGATCCTTGTGAAGCCCACGGCCATCATCCAGCGCCCGGAGTATTACCCCGTGTTCCTGGGCTTCTGCGTGGTGATCGTGCTGACCTGTGTCATGGCCAGCTATATCATCCGCGACCAGCTGCTGATTAACCGCTATGAGCAGACGGAACAGCTTCTATCCATGCAGGTGCGCTCCTTTGAGAACACCGTGCGGACGATGGAGCGCGGTGAGAAGGAGATGCGCATCCTGCGCCACGACATGCGCCACTTTGAGAACAGCATCCGCGAGCTGCTGGCCGCGGACGATGTGGAAGGCGCGCTGAAGGTACTGGGCGGCTTAAGCGAGGCGACGGATCGGACCGCCCCGAAGCGGTACTGCGCCGACCGCACGATCAACGCCATCCTGCTCAACTATATCGGACGGGCGGAGGAGCTGGGCTGCAGGGTGACCGCCCGGATCGAGCTTGCCGACCGTCTCCCCGTGGACACGGTGGAGCTGTGCATCATGCTCTCCAACGCGCTGGAGAACGCGGTCCTGGCCTGCGGCCGGATCCCGGATCCCCAAAAGCGCGAGATCAAGATCACCTGTATCAGCCGTCCGGAGCTGGCCATTGGCATTTACAACACCTACGAGGGCACGGTCACCATGGACGAGGACGGCCTGCCCGTCACCCACGACGATTACCACGGCTACGGCACGCAGAGCATCCGGCTCTTCGCCCAAAAGCACGGCGCGGTGCTGGATTTCGACGCGGACGGCTCCTGGTTCAAGGTCCGGGTGGTATTCCCGCCGGAGGAGGCAAGGCCGTGACCGTATGAGGAAAAAGCGATCCGTTATACGATCACCCGCCGGCGAAGCGGCCGGCGGGTGATCGTATGTACAATGACGGATGGATTTGCGATACACGGGGAACACAATCAGGTCATTCGACCGTGAAGATGTTCTCCGGAATGACGCACTCATCGTAGAGTACGACCATGGCCACGAAGGTCCCGGACTCCTGGATCCGGGCGCGGGAACGCCAGCCCTCGGCGGAATCGGGGTAGAGGGTGTTGTCGGCGGCGGTGTCGATACGGGCCTGGAAGATCTCGCGCACGGCCTTCACGTCCTTTTTGTCCTTCACCTCCACCATCACCAGCTCGCAGGCGGAGGTGACGATGGGCGGAAAATAAAAGGCCGACTGGGCCAGCTCCATGTCCAAAAGGCCGGGGTAGAAGCTCTCGATGAGGTCGGGATCCTGCTCCGGGAAGAGTACCGGCGACGTCCCCTCCGGCTGGGCGGCCATCAAGGCGTCATAAAAATCGGAAAGCGGCGTACCCGGCTGGGGCGCGGATCCCTTTCCGCCGCAGGAGACGAGGGTCAGGCAGAGGGAAAACACCAGCAGGACAAAAACAACGCGTCTCATAACGCACCTCCGTATCCGGCCGCCCGGCGGCCTTATTTTTCAAAGAATACCATTTTTCCCCTTGAAAATCAACAGCCCGCACTTATTTTAAACCGATTTACACTTAATCGCCGGAGAAATGGCGGAAATAAATCAATTTAAATCATTGACATGCGTCCAGGTTCGGACTACAATACAAGAGTCCTATTTCGGAAACTATGCGCGGCAAGGGGGGACACGGCGTGGAGGATGACAGCAAAAAACAGCTTGAGTCGATCAACCAGCAGATCAAGGACCTTGTGGGGATCTACAGGGGCGCTGTCAGCCGGCTTGGGATGTCGGAGAATGAGCTGTGGATCTGGTATTCGCTTATTTTCATGGACGGCGATTACTCCCAGCAGGATATCTGCGTCATGTGGTCCCTGTCCAAGCAGACGGTCAACACCATTATCTCCAATCTGGTGCGCAAGGGCTTTGCCTTTCTGGAGGCGATCCCCGGCACGCGCAACAGAAAGGAGATACGTTTGACTCAAGCCGGGAAAGACTATGGGGAGAGCGTCGTGCGGCCACTTTTTGAGGTGGAGCGCAGAGCAATCGAAAGGCTCTCCGCCGGGGAGCGGATGGCCTGCAACGCGGCGTTCGGCAAATACATCGGCTTTTTACGGGAGGAAATGTACGGGACTGATACCTGATATCGCTCTAAAAGCTTCTCGCGAGCGGCGGGAATTGTTTGCGTCAGGCGGGGGAAAGCTGCCCGCGCGAGGACGGAATAACGCCGGCGCGAAGGGAAGACTATAAGCTGATATCAGCATGGGATAATAACGGGGAGTAGGGGGCGGTGTGTTGACCGGTCTTATAAAATGTATTCTCTATCTGGCTCTGATCGGGGCGGCAAGCTTTCTGCTGGGGCGCGCCCTGCCGAAGAGCCTGTTCAAGGGCGACCGATTTCCCTTCCGTCAGTTCGGATGGGAGAAGCAGGGGAGCGTATACGAGCGGCTGGGCGTGCGAAAGTGGAAGGAAAAGCTGCCGGATATGAGCGTCATCCTCCCGAAGCTGATGCCCTCCAAAAGACTGCCGAAGGACGCGACCTCCGCGCAGCTTACGCTGATGGTCCGGGAGACCTGCGTGGCGGAGTGGATACACGGCCTTTTATGTATAGCGGGTTTTGGATGCGTCTTTATCTGGAAGGGCGTTTGGGGATGGGTCGTCTCCATAGTCTACGCGCTTGTTGGCAATATCCCGTTCATCATCATCCAGCGTTACAACCGCCCGAAGCTTACGCGTATCCTCCAGAAAATACAGGCAAGAGAGAGAACCCATGAAGAATGTGATCATTTTGAGCTGCAGCACGGGACAGGGGCATAACTCCTGTGCCGAGGCCATCAGGGAAGCTTTTGAAGAAAAGAATATCGGCTGCCGGATATACGAATCGCTTGACTTTGTCTCGCCGGCGGTCTCCGGATTCGTGTCATGGGGCCACAGCTTCATGTATAAACACATCCCCGGACTCTTCAGATGGGGTTACCGCCTGAGCGAGGAGCATCCGGGCATGCTTAAAAAGGGCTCCTTCATATACGGGGTCCTGGGTCGGGGCACCAGGCGCATGTACGAGTATCTGGCCGCCGGGGATTACGATACCGTGATATGCACCCATATGTTTTCCGCTCTCGCCATGACGGAGTTGTTGGAGCGATATCCCCTGCATGTCCAGACGGCCTTCGTCGCCACGGACTACACCGGCTGTCCGGGCACGGAGACCTGCGGGTTACAGAATTTTTTCATCCCCTGCGACTCCCTGATCGGAGAATACCGCGACCGGGCGCGGTCCTCTCAGCGCGTCGTCGCCACGGGCATACCCGTCCGGAGGATATTCTGGACCCGCCATGGGAAAGAGGAGGCGAAAGCGGCGCTCCATATCGGCGAGAACAACAGGCATCTTCTGATGATGTGCGGCAGTATGGGCTGCGGGCCCATCGTAAAGCTCCTGCGCCGCGTTACGGAAAAGCTGCCCGCCGACCTGGAGGTGACCGTGATCTGCGGGACCAACGAACGGCTCCGGGAAAAGCTGAGCCGCCGATATGAGCAAAACGGCCGGGTCCATATCGTGGGCTATACGGAGAAGGTGTCCCTGTACATGGACTCCGCCGACCTGTATCTGACAAAGCCCGGAGGGATCAGCGTGACGGAGGCGGCGGCGAAGGACCTGCCGATGGCGTTTATAAACCCCGTGTCGGGCTGTGAAAAGTACAACATGGATTTCTTTATCCGGTTGGGGGCGGCCATTACGGACACCTCCATCGACCGTTTGGCGCGGAAATGTATTCAGCTTTTGGCCTCTGACGACCAGCTCCGGCAAATGCGGCGGGCACTGGAGGATTACCGCCAGCCCAACGGCGCGGAGCTGATTTATGAGGAGCTTTGTAAGGGAGCCCGTTTATGATCGTACAAAGGACAGAACTTGTGGATTACCGAAGGTTTCGGTTCAGCAGATTGAACACGCCGGAGTTTGAGCATCTCCGGTATCTGCTGTTCTGGCCGGTTTACGGCCTGATGTTTCTGACGGTGGAGAGATTGTGGATCAGGGACGGCTATACGCCGGTCCACTGCGCCCTGGACGACGCCATACCCTTTTGCGAATATTTTCTGATCCCATACCTTTTCTGGTTCGTGTTCCTGGTGGGCGTCATTCTCTATACGCTTCTGTGTGACACGGAGGCCTTCAAAAGGATGATGAGGTTCATCATCGTCTCCTATTCGGCGGCGATCCTGATCTACATACTTTTCCCCAACTGCCAGGAGCTTCGTCCGGCGGCCTTTGAGCGGGACAATATCTTCACACGCTTCATCGCGCGGTTTTATCAGTTCGACACCAACACCAACGTGTGCCCGTCCATCCACGTCATCGGCTCGGTGGCGGCGATGCTGGCGGCGTGGGACAGCAAACATTTCGGCTCCGCCGGGTGGAGGGCCGCCTTTGGGGTGACGGCGTTTCTGATCTCCGTATCCACGGTCTTTATCAAGCAGCACTCCGTGCTTGACCTTTTGGCGGCCGTACCTGTCTGCGTCCTCGCGTACTTTTTTGCCTATGGAAGGAAGGGGACTCGCGGGAAAGGAGAAACGCGATGGAAGCGAAAACAAAGCGGTATCTGATCGTCACCGCCGCCGGAGTGGCGCTGTTCGCGGCCCTGATGAATTTCTCCTCCATCCTGGCATTCGCGGGCCGGATCGTCAACCTCATCCTGCCGGTGATTGTGGGCGGCATACTGGCGCTGTTTATCAATGTGCCCATGATCGGGATAGAGAAACGCCTGAAAAAGCTGTTTGGCCGGTGGAAAAAGCGCCCCTCGGACAGGGTTGTCACTGTCGTCAGCTTTTTCCTTACCCTGATCTGCGTGGTTTTTGTCCTTATCCTGGCCCTGACGCTGCTGATCCCGGAGCTTGTAAGCTCCTGCCGGAGCCTGTACGCTCAAATCGAAACGGCCCTTCCGCGGTGGATCGGATATCTGAAGAACGCGGATATCGGCTGGCTCAGGGAGTGGTTTTCCGGGCTTGACTGGGACAAGCTCATGGAGACCTTTTCCGACGGCATCGACACCATCGCGTCCAATGCCGTGGGCGCGGTGTCCGCCACGGTGAACACCGTGGTGACCGCGTCCTTCGCCGTGATCCTTGCCGCCTACATGTCCCTTGAGCGTGAGATGCTCCGCCGGCACGCCGGCAAGCTTGCGCGCGCCTATCTGAAGCCCGCGCACGCGGACAGCGTTTTGAATTTTTGCAGGCTGTTCCGCCAGTCCTTTGCCAGCTTCCTGACCGGGCAGTGCGCCGAGGCGGTGATCCTTGGTATGCTCATGGCTCTCGCTTTCACGGTTTTCAGGATCCCCTACGGCAGTCTGGTGGGCGTGGTCACGGCGGTTTGCGCACTCATTCCCTATGTAGGGGCGTTCATCTCCTGCTGCGTCAGCGTGTTCCTTGTGCTTCTCATTGACCCGATGCTGGCGCTCAGGTGCCTGATCGTGTACAATGTTGTCCAGTTTGTGGAAAATCAGTTCATCTATCCCCGTGTGGTGGGCGGCTCCGTGGGGCTTCCCCCCATCTATACCCTCGTCGCCGCCATTATCGGCGGCAAGCTCTTCGGCATCGTCGGGATCATCTTCTTCATCCCCCTGGCCGCGGTCGTCATTGAGCTGGTGAAGGAAAACGCCGGAAAACGGCTGGAAAAGCGCGAACGGGAAGTCGCTGAAGGGAAAGAGGGCCCGCCGCCTCCGGCCGCCGTTCAGCCGGCCCCGCCCCCGGATCCCGCCCCCGCGCCGCGTCCCAAACGAAGCAAGCCCCGGCGAAAGGCACGGTAAAAGAGTCGGTTTTGATTGAATTCGGCAAATTGAGACAGAAAAATTTGTTGACTTTTCACAAGAATCAATTTATAATGTTATGTCAATTTATTAAATGGGGAGGAGATCTATGCTATGAATGCTACGAAAATTAAGGCGCTGTTCCTGACTCTGGCCATCGCGGTGATTATCCTGCCCTTACTCCTGACCGTGTTCAATCCCACCCTCACCTACGAATGGCAGAATCAAAGGCTCTTGAAAAAAGGCGTGGTGAAGTACGGCGAATTTGAGACGGATCATTTCTCGTATAATATCTATTATCTTAATCAGGGCCCATACAAGGACCCCGAAAGCCTCGCTCTGGCTGAGATTGGGGAGATACAAAGCGCCGACGAGGATGAATGGCCGTCAAATGAGCTGGGGACCACCTTGCCTGAGCTTGTGGGCTGTAAGGTTTACACAGCGCCGGAGTCCCCCGATTACATCTTTGTAGAATACAAGGACGACCTCCTTGCGTTCCTGTTCGATGACCGCGACGTGACCCTGTAAGGAAAGGATCTGTGAAAAAAGTCCACACACACGAGAAGAGAGCTGCCAACACCCGCTGGCGCGGCGCTTCACAGTCGATCCACAGGGGTTTTTGGGCGCCCTGGCGTCGGAAACGGAGTATGACCCGGACGAGGGATAGAAACCAGAACGGGCGGGCTTTGAACCAGCCCGTCAGAGTGTCGACAAACACCGCCCCCAATTCAACCGGGGGCGGTGTAATGTTATCTGTCCCGCACAAGGTGAGCGCCGTTAAAGTACGGGGCGTTTACCGGCACAAGCTTCAGCTGCACCGGCCACTGGGAGAGCCGACTGTGGACAGGCGCGCTTTCCGCGGCGGTACCCGGACAACCGCAATTTCGTTCCTGGATCCCGGTTCACTCCCTCGGCTTTCGGACAATGCCGGCCACGTTCTGCAGGGAGATAAAGGCGTTTTTATCGATATCCGTGACGAGCTTTTTGAGCTTATTGATCTGAAAATGGTTGACGATGAAATAGATGATCTGTTTTTCGTTCTTGGAGTAGCCGCCGGTGGCATTGACGATGGTGCCGCCGGCCTTGAACTGTTCGGACAGTGCCGCGGAAATCTGTTTGGACTTTGTGGTCACGATCATGGCGCACATGGACCGGTCGAAGCCCTCCACCAGGAAATCCACGGTCTTGGAGCCCACAAAATATGTAACGATGGAGTAGAGCGGTAAAATCCAGCTGTGGATGACGATGCCGCAGACGATATAGAGAAGTGTGTTGAAGGTCATCACAAAGGTGCCGATGGAAACGCCGATTTCCTTGGCGAAGATCACCGACAGCACGTCCACACCGTCGATGGCCCCGCCGAAACGGATGGTAAGCCCGCTTCCGATGCCGGAGATGACCCCTCCGAACACCGCGCACAGCAGGAGGTCGGTGCCCGCCAGAGGAGAGACGAAATCCACGTCCACGGGCAGTACGTACATAATAAGGAACGAGACCAGCGAGTAGACCCCGATGGCGTAGAGGGAATAGACTGTGAAGGGAAGCCCCTGACGCCTCAGGCCAAAAAGGAAAATCGGGAAGTTAAGAAGAATGAGAAATACGGACAGCGACAGCCAGGTCGGGGTGACCTGATCCAGCAGCATGGAAAGCCCCGAAATACCGCTGTCATAGAGCTTCACAGGATAGAGGAACATGGAGACGCCGAAGGCATTGACGATCCCCGCGACCGTCAAAACAAGAAAGTTGACGCCCCGCAGCTCTTTCAGCTCCCGCCTGAGGGCAAGTCCATGGGTTTGCCTCTTTTGCTTCATCCGTTTCGCGCTCCTTTCTCCGGGGTCCATATCCCGGCACACCGTTTTTGACATCATGAATTATAACACACTTGGGGATCGGCTTCAAGATGCGGAGTGAAAGGAGTTGATTCATGCAAAAAGTGTCAAAAAAAGGGATTGATACTAATACCCAATTAAAACAAGACATTCGCGACGGTCTTTTTTGCGTCATACTTCGTCAGAGCGCTTGGAAATACGACAGTATTCCCTGCGCGCTCTTCCTTGCCTGACGCAAAAAATCCTTGCCGCTCGGTGTCTCCTTTTAATTGGGCATTAGTATGAACACGAAAAACAAGGCTCGTTATAGTTGACACGGTTTCGCTCATTGAGAAACAGCGCCCATTCCTGTTTCCGTTTTTTGCTCATTCTCGGCACACAGACACCGCCTCCTTTCCGTTTCTGCCGGAGAATAGAAAAAGCCCTTGCTTTCCGTTAATTCTCGGGGCGATTTTGGAGCGTTTGTCGCTCTGTAACCGCCTTTGAAAGCAAGGGCAATGTATTCTTATTTGACCTCCCGCTTGCTCATGGGTGTTCATAGATTTGAACGACCACCCATTCTCCGCTGCCATTTCTTTCTACTTTCCAAAGAGAGGGAATGTCCCGACTTCCGTGAGCGATACTGCCATCGTGATTGAATGTTTTAGACGAGTAATAGACCCAGATATAGCCCTCGTCTTTCCCAAGATGGGCAGACCATAGTTCTAATGAATGTTCATTGAACGCTGTATCGCCATAACTGTCCGTATCTGTTGCGTAGCGAGCGAGTAGGCCATACTTTTCTTCGTTTTCAACGCTTGTGTGCCGCACATCATGGAACGCCTGATCCGCGAGGCGCAAAACCGCCTGTGCTTCTCTGCGGTCAGATGCAGAACCGATGGAGATTGCTTTTGCTATTTGCTCGCCGCTATAATAGTTCCCCATTGTCATAGGCCCAATGTCAATCATGCGATAGACAGGGAAAAAGTGAAGCAGTACGCATACGATGATAAAAATACCGGCAATGACAGCCGCCACACGGTATGCCTTTTTGTGGAATTTCTTGCGGACAGCCTTCATGCACTTCATCACTTCTGCTTCTAAACTGTCCCGCATTTCATTACTGACCTTTTCAATCTTTGACCCAGCTTTCAATGCTTCAAGCTCCGCAGTACATTCCGGGCAGTCTTTGAGATGTTCTTTGACAAATGTCTCCGTTTCATCGCTGACCATGTTTTCAAGGTACAGGGGCAGAATATCACGAACGATACTGCACTCATTTTTCATGTTCATTTTCCTCCAATCTGCGTTGTATCATTTTTCTGGCTCGATGGTAGGTAACGCAAGCCCAGTTATCACTTTTGCCGTAGAGATCGCCAATTTCTTTGAATGAGAGTTCTCCAAATACACGCCACATGAATACTTCCTTATATGGCTCGGATATATCATGCAGGATTTTTCGTATTTGACGGGCATCTTCTTGTTTACCAATCTGTGTATCAATAGGATCGTCCGCAGCGGCGATATTCTGTAAATCTGGCTCGTCGATACTGGATACTCTTTTGTTCTTTTTCAGATATGAGTAATAGGTATTTTGGGCAATCTGATAAAGCCAGACGCGCATATCACAGTCACCACGAAAACCATCTATGGAATTGATAGCCTTGAAAAAGGTCTCGCTTGTGATTTCCTCTGCAATATGCTCGTTGCTGCAAAGACGCATGACATAAAGGTAAACCGACTTGAAATAGGTGCGGTATATCTGTTCAAACTCCACTATGCTACCACCTCCTTTTGCCATTCACCTATAAGAAAGACTCCGCAAATCAAGAAATCTTACAAAGTTTTCTGAAATATTTTTCAAAAAATAGCGGCGATTTGGCGGTCTGCCAGATTGCCGCTACTCACTATTGTCATGTATAGTATAGCGCGAAAGTATGACTTTTTCTACCGTTATCCGCGGAAAAGCGGCGGAGAGGATTGCTCCATCGCCGCCCTGCCTTAATGGGGATCGGCTTCAAGATGCGGAGTGAAAGGAGTTGATTCACGCGAAAAGTGTCAAAAACAAGGGATTGAACACGAAAAACAAGGCTCGTTATAGTTGACACGGTTTCGCTCATTGAGAAACAGCGCCCATTCCTGTTTTCGTTTTTTGCTCATTCTCGCACACAGACACCACCTCCTGTTCCGTTTCTGCCGGAGAATAGAAAAAGCCCTTGCTTTCCGTTAATTCTCGGGGCGATTTTGGAGCGTCTGTCGCTCTGTAACCGCCTTTGAAAGCAAGGGCGATGTATTCTTATTCAGTTGTAGCCATACGCCAAAATGGAGCGTTTGGGGAAGAAAAAAGACCGTTGGCTTTTTTGGACCGCACCCACGCCCACAGACGCAAAAATAAACCACCTATCGTAGAATATTGAAGGATTACGCGGCCTTG